>NZ_CADCUP010000029.1 GCF_902805925.1 uncultured Nocardioides sp. | reverse complement strand
AGCGATCGACCAGGTCGGCGAGCGACGAACGCTGCTGGGTGATGGAGGAGCCGTCGTCGCGGATGCGCCAGTGGTAGACGATGTCCGGCACCACGTCGAAGGTGCCGCGCACGAAGGCGCGCGTGGTCGTCGGCTGGTCCTCGTAGCGCACGCCCTCCGACCAGCGGAGCCCTGCGTCGTCCCAGAACGACCGGCGGAAGACCTTGTTCCAGGCGAAGACGTCGCCGAGCACCTCGGGACGCTCGCCGATGCGGATGCTGCGAGCGGGCCGGTGCAGCCGGCGCATCCACGGCGGCTCGTGCAGGCCGAGGCCGGCAGGCGGCGGCGGCTCCCAGCGCAGCACCGAGCCGGTGGCGAAGTCCGAGCCGCTGGCCTCCAGGCCGCCGACCATCGTGGCGTACGCCGACGCGGGCACCACGTCGTCGGAGTCCAGGAACGCCAGGTAGTCGCCGCGCACGTGCGCGGTGCCGACGTTGCGGGCGGCGCCCAGCCCGGCATTGGCGGTGTGGACGACCCGCACCCGGTCGTCGCGGGCGGCGTACTCCTCGGCGATCTCGCCGGAGGCGTCGGGCGACCCGTCGTCGACGACCACGACGTCCAGCGGTCTGTGGGTGGAGGTCAGCAGGCTGTCGAGCGACTCGGGGAGCCAGTGCTCCACGCCGTACGCCGGGACCACGACGCCCAGCGTCGGCTCGCGCCGGCGCCTGCGTCTGCCGGCCCACCTCATGCCGGGGAGCGTACCGAGACCGTTCTTGTAGGCTCCCCACCCGTGAGAGCCATCGACGAGCTGAATCCCGAGGGCGTCCCGCGGAAGGTGCTCTTCGTCGCCGGCGCCGGCCGGAGCGGCACCAGCACCCTCTCGGGGATCCTCAGCAAGCTCGGCATGCACGTCCCGAAGCCCGAGGTGGTGGCCGACCCCTCCAACCCCAAGGGCTTCGGCGAGCCGCAGTGGGCCGTCGAGCTGCACGACCGGCTGCTCAAGGAGGCCGACGTCCAGGTCAGCGACAGCCGCCCCAGCGCCTGGTTCGAGACCGGGCGCATCGCCACCCGCGAGCCCGCCCGCATCCGGGTCGCCGACTGGCTCGAGGGCCACCTCGCCGAGCAGCCCGAGCTGGTCGTCAAGGACCCGCGCCTGAGCTGGTTCCTCGGGCTGTGGCGCGTGGCGGCCATCCGCACCGGGGCCACCCCGGTCTTCGCGACCATGCTGCGCCCGCCGGCCGAGGTCGTGGGCAGCAAGCAGAAGTACTACGCCAACAAGCTCGGCTCCGCGCACCTGACCGCCAGCTGGCTCAACATGCTGCTGCACACCGAGCGGGCGACCCGCGACAGCATCATCACCAAGATCGAGGGCTCTGCCGCGGGAGGGGCCGCGGGAGCGGCCGTGGGAGGGGCCGCGGGACGGGCCCCCGTGGGGGGTCGCGCGTTCGTGCGCTACTCCGACCTCCTCGACGACTGGGTCAAGACCACGATGTCGCTCGGTCACCAGCTCGACGTCCAGTCGGTGATCCACACCCGCAGCGACCAGATCCGCGAGGTGCACCGCTTCATCGACCCGGGCCTGCGCCGGGTCACCCTCAGCCTCTCCGACCTCGCCCTGCCCCCCCGCCTGCACGAGCTCACGGCCGAGACGTGGGAGGCGCTCAACCGGCTCGCCGACGAGGGTGGCGACACCCCCGAGGTGCACACCACCCTGGACCAGCTGCGCGACGCCTACGTCGAGCTCTACGAGGAGGCCGAGGCGATCTCCAGGTCCTCGGTCGTGGCGGCCCGGGTCGTCCAGGCCCGGGTGTCGGCCGAGGCAGACCGGCCCTCGCTGGTCGACCGGGTGCCGCACGAGGTCCGGGCCAAGATCCCGCCGTCCGTACGCCGCGGCGTGCGCCGTGCGATCGGCCGGGCGCGGGAGTGATCCCCATCGGGTCAGGCCGGGGCCTGACGAACGTCGAGGGCCACACCGACTACGACATCGCCTGGCCGTGGCACGAGCCCGGCGGCCTGCGGCGCGGCGCGACCGCGGTGCTCCGCGTGAAGAACGAGGCGCCGTCGCTGCCGTTCGTGCTCCCGCCCCTGCTGCGCGCCTGCGACGCGGTCCTCGTCGTCGACAACGGCTCGACCGACGGCACCCGCGAGGTCGCGCAGGAGACGGCCGAGCGCACCGGCCTGGCGCACCGGTTCACGCTGCTGGACTACCCCTTCGCGGTGGCGCGTGCCGGGGCGGAGCACCTGGCCCAGCACGAGCGCTCGGTGCACTCCCTGGCCTACTTCTACAACTGGTGCTTCTCCCACGTCACCACCCGCTACACCTGGAAGTGGGACGGCGACATGGTGCTCACCACCGAGGGCGAGGCCTCGATGGCCGACCTGTCGTGGCAGGTCGGGATGCAGGACGCGGTGATCCGGGTGCCGCGCCACGGGCTCTACCTCGCCGACGACCGGCACGGCTGGCTGGACCTCGGCCTGCGCAACATCGAGGAGTGGGGCTTCCCGATGAGCCCGGACTTCGTCTACGCCAAGGCGCCCGAGTGGGAGATCCGCACGACGCCCGGCCGGATCGAGCAGTTCGCGCTGCCGCAGGGCCTGTGCGTGGAGCTGAAGTACCTCGACGGCGACGAGTTCGCCCACTGGACCGACCCCGAGTCCTTCGCGACCAGCATCCGCAACCGCCGCAAGCGGCGCGAGTGGCACGTCTTCAACAGCCTCAAGGAGGGGATCGTGCTCGACGGCGTCGTCGAGCTGACCTCGCCCGAGGGCGTGCACATCGTCGACCACGTGACCCACGACTGGCTGCCCCGGGCGCCGCGGCCCTTCGTCGTGGACGACCCCGACCATGCCCGACTGCACCTGCGCGCCTGACCACGCACCGCAAGAGCGTGGGATGGGTCACTCCACGGGACCGTTCCCGCCGTTGCACCCCGGGGCGTAGGGTCGTGGTCGAACAGCTTCGAGCACATCGTCTGGTACCCGTCCCGGCTCCTCCGCACCAGCGGTTGGAGTGGTCGGAGGGACTGAAACGAGAGGTTCGTCCATGGACCACCCCCTGACGGTGGGTGTCGTCGGTGCCGGTCGTGTCGGTGCCGTCCTCGCCTCCGCCCTCCGCGCAGCCGGCCACGACGTCGTGGCGGCCGCCGGCGAGAGCGACGCCTCCCACGACCGCATCGCGGCCCTGCTGCCCGGCGTCGTCAACGACAAGCCGAGCGCCGTGGCGCGGGCATGCGATCTGCTCCTGCTCACCGTGCCCGACGACATGCTGCTCAACGTCGTCTCCATGCTGAGCGCCAGCGGCGCGATCCACGAGGGCCAGCTGGTGGTGCACACCTCCGGCCGCCACGGGCTCGCCGTCCTCGAGGACGCCGTCGCGGCCGGGGCCCGTGCCGTCGCCCTGCACCCGGCCATGACCTTCACCGGGACCGTCATCGACCTGCCCCGGCTCCCCGGCTGCGTCTACGGCGTCACCGCCGGCGAGGGCGAGCGCGAGGTCACCGAGCGGCTCGTGGCCGACCTCGGCGGCCGGCCGATGTGGGTGGAGGAGGAGAGGCGCACGCTCTACCACGCAGCGCTCGCGCACGGCGCCAACCACCTCGTCACGCTGGTCACCCAGGCGATGGAGATGCTGACCGTCGCCGGCGGCGTGGACCCCGCCGGCACGCTGCGCCCGCTGCTGTCCGCCGCCCTCGACAACGCGCTCGCGCAGGGCGACTCCGCGCTGACCGGCCCGATCGCCCGCGGGGACCTCAACACGGTGGCCGCCCACCTCGACGACATCGCCGCCTCCGCCCCGCACACGCTGCCGTCGTACGTCGCGATGGCGCGCGACACCCTCGACCGGGTCGTGGTCGACGGCCGGCTCCTCCCGATCCGGGCCGCCCGCATCGCGGCCCTGCTCGAGGCGGCCGAGGCCGCCGAGGCCGCGGGCGCCGTCGGGCAGCGAGGCCGGGCGGCGCGATGACCACCGGACCCGTCCTCGCGGAGACCCGCGAGGAGCTTGCCGGCCTGCTGTCGGCACCACGCACGACGGGACGCAGCATCGGTCTCGTCCCCACCATGGGCGCTCTGCACGAGGGCCATGCCAGCCTGGTGCGCGAGGCCCGTGCGCGCGTGGGCGAGGGGCCGGTGGTGGTGAGCATCTTCGTCAACCCGATGCAGTTCGGCCCCGGCGAGGACCTCGACCGCTACCCGCGCACGCTCGAGGCCGACCTCGAGCTCTGTGCCGCGGAGGGCGTCGACGTCGTCTTCGCCCCCGGCCTCGACGAGGTCTACCCCGGCGGCGAGCCGGCCGTGACGATCGAGCCCGGCCCCCTGGCGAGGGTCCTCGAGGGCGCGGTCCGGCCCACCCACTTCCGCGGCGTGCTCACCGTCGTCGCGAAGCTGCTGGGCCTGGTGCGGCCCGACGTCGCCGTCTTCGGCCAGAAGGACTACCAGCAGCTGACGCTCGTGCGGCGGATGGCCACCGACCTCTGCATGGGCGTGGAGATCCTGGGCGCGGAGACGCTGCGCGAGCCCGACGGCCTGGCGATGAGCAGCCGCAACCGCTACCTCGACACCGAGCATCGCAGGGAGGCGATGGTCCTCCACAACGCGCTCGCCGCCGGCCGGGAGGCCGGCGTCTGGGGCGTCGAGGTGGCCCTGGAGTCCGCCCGCGCGGAGGTACGCCGCGCCAAGCTGGTCGACCTCGACTACCTCGTCATCCGGGCCGCCGACCTGGGCGACCTGCCGGTCGACGTGCCCGACGGCACGCAGGCGCGGATCCTGGTCGCCGCGCGCCTGGGGAGCACACGCCTGATCGACAACATGCCCATCACGCTGGGGCGCGTCCCCACCCACGAAGGAGCCCGCTGATGCTGCGGACCATGATGAAGAGCAAGATCCACCGGGCGACGGTCACCCAGGCGGACCTCCACTACGTCGGCTCGGTCACGGTCGACGAGGACCTGCTCGACGCCGCCGACCTGCTGGCGGGCGAGCTCGTGCACATCGTCGACGTCACCAACGGCGCCCGCCTGGAGACCTACACGATCGCCGGCGAGCGCGGCTCCGGCGTGATCGGCATCAACGGCGCCGCGGCGCGGCTCGTCCACCCCGGCGACGTCGTCATCCTCATCGGCTACGGCCAGCTGGAGACCGCGGAGGCCAAGGAGCTGAAGCCGCACGTGGTGTTCGTGGACGCCGACAACAAGATCATGGCCACCGGGCTCGACCCCGCCGAGACCTTCGGTGCGGCGGGCCTGGTCCGCGGCGACCTGCTCGACCGCTGAGCCGATGACGTCCCGACCGAGGCTGCCCCAGCGCCTGACCGCGCCCCCACCGGGGTGGACCACCACCGCGGACGTCGTCGTGGTGGGCTCGGGCATCGCCGGGCTCACCGCCGCGCTGCGGCTGCGGCCGCACGTCGAACGGGTCCTCGTCGTCACCAAGGACGTGCTCGACGCCGGGTCGACCCAGTGGGCGCAGGGCGGCATCGCCGCGGCCCTGGGCCCCGGCGACACCCCCGGGCAGCACGAGCGCGACACGCTGGTGGCCGGGGCGGGCGCCTGCGACCGCGAGGCGGTCCGGGCGCTGGTGACCGAGGGACCCGAGGCGGTCCGTGAGCTCATCGCCCTCGGCACCGTCTTCGACCACACGCCCGGAGGCGAGCTGTCGCTGACCCGCGAGGGCGGCCACCTGCGCGACCGCATCGCGCACGCCGGCGGCGACGCCACGGGAGCGGAGATCCAGCGCGCCCTGATCGCCGCCGTCGCCGCGGCCCCCGACATCGAGGTGGTCGAGCACGCCCTGGCCGTCGACCTGCTGCTGGGCACCGGCGGCGACGGCGTGCGCCGCGTCGCGGGCCTCACCCTCCACGTCATCGGCGAGGGGCAGCGCGACGGTGTGGGGGCCGTGCACTGCCGGGCGGTGGTGCTGGCCAGCGGCGGGCTCGGCCAGGTCTTCAGCCAGAGCACCAACCCGGCCGTCTCCACCGGCGACGGCGTGGCGGTCGCCGCCCGGGCCGGCGCGGTGCTGCGCGACCTGGAGTTCGTGCAGTTCCACCCGACCGTGATGTACCTGGGACCCGACTCCCAGGGCCAGCAGCCGCTGATCTCCGAGGCGGTGCGTGGTGAGGGCGGCTTCCTCCTCGACGCTCCGCCGGAGGAGGGCGGTCGACGGTTCATGCAGGGCCGGCACGAGCTCGCCGACCTCGCCCCCCGCGACGTGGTCGCCAAGGCGATCACGGGGCGGATGCTCGAGACCGGGCAGCCGCACCTGTGGCTCGACGCACGGCACCTCGGCCAGGCGTTCTGGGAGCGCCGGTTCCCCACCATCCTCGCGGTCTGCCGCGAGCACGGCGTCGACCCCGTCACCGAGCTGATCCCCGTCGCCCCGGCCCAGCACTACGCCTCGGGTGGCGTGGCCACCGACCTCCACGGCCGGTCCAGCGTGCCCGGCCTCTACGCCACCGGCGAGGTCGCCTGCTCCGGGGTGCACGGTGCCAACCGGCTGGCCTCCAACTCGCTGCTCGAGGGCCTGGTGTTCTCGCGCCGCATCGCCGAGGTGCTCCCGGGCGAGCTCGTCGAGGCCGTGGAGCCGGAGCTCGACCCGCGCGTGCCGGGGCTCGTCGCGGGCGACGTGCGCCCGTCGCTGCAGGACACGATGACCGCAAGGGTGGGCGTCCTGCGCCATGCCGACGGCATCGCGCAGGCCCTCGACGACCTCGCCGGGCTGGCCGCGAGCGAGGCCGCCGAGGCCGGCACCGAGGCCTGGGAGACCACGAACCTGCTCACCGTGAGCACGGCCCTCGCGCTGGCCGCCGGGCGACGCGAGGAGACCCGCGGGTCGCACTGGCGCGAGGACTTCCCCGACCGCGACGACGCGGCGATGGCCGGGCACGTGGACGCCGTCCTGCAGCACGTCGACGGGCGTGCCGGCTTCCTCGTCTCCTTCACCCCCGCCCCGTCCACCGACCCGTCCGTGCAGGAGGTCATCGCATGACGTCGCTCTCCGACGTGCCCCCCGCGCTGCTCGACGAGCTCACGGTCGCCGGCCTCGACCCCGACCACGTGTGGTCGGTGCTGGGCACCGCGTTCCGCGAGGACCTGCCCGCCGGGCCGCCCGACCCGACCACCTGCGCCACCATCGCCGCGGACGCCCGTGCCGAGGCGGTGTTCGGCGCCCGCCAGCCCGGGGTGGTCGCCGGGCTGGGCATCGCCGCCGTGGCGTTCCACCACGCCTGCGGCTCCGACGTCCGCATCACCGACCGCGTCCCCGACGGGACCCGCGTCGAGGCGGGCGACGTGGTGATGCGGGTGGCCGGGCCCACCCGCGGCCTCCTCACGGCCGAGCGCACCGCGCTGAACCTCGCCTCCCACCTCTCCGGCGTCGCCACCGCCACCTCGCACTGGGTCGCCGCGCTGGAGGGCACGCGGGCGCAGGTGCTCGACACCCGCAAGACGCTGCCCGGTCTGCGCGCGCTGCAGAAGTACGCCGTCCGGTGCGGCGGCGGGGTCAACCACCGCTTCGGCCTGGCCGACATGGCGATGGTCAAGGACAACCACGTCATCGCGGCGGGCGGCGTCGTACCCGCGCTGGAGGCGGTGCGATCGGCCTTCCCCGGCCTCCCCGTCGAGGTCGAGGTGACCGACCTCGACCAGCTCCGCGAGCTCCTCGCCGCCGGCTGCGAGCGCATCCTGCTCGACAACATGGACGCGCCCACGATGGCCGAGGCGGTCCGCACCACCGCCGGGCGCGCCACCCTGGAGGCGTCCGGTGGGCTGACGCTCGACCGGGCCCGCGAGGTCGCCGCGACGGGGGTCGACTACATCTCGGTCGGGGCGCTGACCCACTCCGTGGTCGTGCTCGATCTCGGCATGGACCTCCTCGACGAGGCGGCCGGCTGATGCTGCTCGCGGCCGACATCGGCAACAGCCACACCGTCGTGGGACTCCTCGACGGTGACGAGGTCGCCTGCCACTGGCGGGTGTCCACCGACGAGCGCCGTACCGCCGACGAGTGGGTGGTGCTCGTCCGCGGCCTGCTCGCCGACGCCGGCCGGCGCGACGCGGTGACCGGCATCGCTGTCTGCTCCGCCGTGCCGTCGGTGCTGCACGAGTGGCGCGAGATGCTCGGCCGCCACTTCCACGCGGTGCCGTCGGTCGTGGTCGAGCCGGGCGTCCGCACCGGCGTGCCCGTGCTCACCGACAACCCGCGCGAGGTCGGCACCGACCGCATCATGAACGCCCTCGCCGCCCTGCGCCTGTACGGCGGCCCGGCGATCGTCGTCGACTTCGGCACCGCCACGACGTTCGACGTCGTCAGCCCCGCCGGCCAGTACGTCGGCGGCGCCATCGCCCCCGGCATCGAGATCTCCCTGGAGGCGCTGGGCAGGCGGGGCGCGCAGCTGCGCGAGGTCGAGCTGGTGCGGCCGCGCTCGGTGATCGCGAAGAACACCGTGGAGGCGCTGCAGTCCGGGATGCTGTTCGGCGTCGCATCGCAGGTGGAGGGCATCGTCGCCCGGATGATCGCCGAGCTCGGGGTCGACGCCACCGAGGTGACCGTGGTCGCCACCGGCCACCTCGCCTCCCTGGTGCAGGGGGAGTGCAGCTGCTTCACCGAGCACGCACCGTGGCTGACGCTGCACGGGCTGCGGCTGGTGTTCGACCGCAACGCCTGAGCCGCCGTCTCCCCGGCGCCCCTGTGGACGAGCGGCCGCGCCCGTCGGTGGATCCGGGCAGCATGGTCGGGGTCAGTGAGGACCAGCGAAGCCGGGGGCGTCGTGTACGGGGAGCCGAGGAAGATCAGGCAGGTCGCCGAGCGGCTGGAGGTGCGCGCCGACGCGGTGCGCGCGCAGGCCCGGGAGCTCCACACCCGCAGCCAGCGCGTCGCCTGGGTGTCCGTGGCCGCCGACCGGATGCGTGAGCGCGCCGCGGAGCGACGCGACGAGCTGCACGCCGTCGCGGATGCCTACGAGGCGGCCGCGGAGCGGGTGCGCGCCCACGCCGACCGGGTGCAGCAGCTCCTCGACCTGATCGCCGCGGTCGAGCGGCGGGCGAGCGCGCTCGTCGACGCGGTCGTCGACCTGCCGCCGCCGGGCCACCGACGATGGCTCGACCTGCCCGACCTCGTGCGCGGGCTGCGGCCGTGAGCGCCGTGGTGCAGCTGCCGGAGCTGCCGCGTCGGGTCGTGCTGACCCTGGCCGACCTCGTGCGGGCAGCGCACCTGGCCGACGCGCCGCTGCCCCTGCGCGTCGACGCCTCCGCGTCCGGCCAGCTCGCCGACCGCCTGCGCGGTGCGTCGCCGTCCTCGCGCGACGACGTGCGCCGCGCCCTCGGGGAGCCCGACCACCTCGGCGAGCTGGGTCTCCTCGACGACGGCGACCTGGTGCCCGAGGCCGCCCTCGCCCTGCGGGTGCTCGCCGGTGGCTCGCTGACGGTGCGCCTCGACCTGGTGGCGCGGCGCCGCGGCGGCGTGGTGCCGCTGCGGGCGTGGTTCGGCGTCGGCCCGGGCCTGGTGGCGCAGCTCTCGACGTCGAGCGGGCGCGACCTCGAGCTCGCGTGGTTCGCCCCGGAGCTCTGGACCTCGCAGCTCGTCCGCACCCTCGCCTTCTCGCGCCCGGCGCCATCGGGGAGCGGGCTCCCGGAGTCCGTCTCGATGCCGAGCGAGGACCTCGTCGCGGGCTGTGCCGCGGTCCGGGCGGGCCGCACCGACGTCCTCGGTGCCTGGTCGCCCCGGCACGCCGCCGCCGTCACCGCGCTCGAGGCGACCTGCCGGGGCCGGCTGCGGGTGCTGGTGCGCGGTCGTGGCCGCGCAGCCGTCACGTCGTGGGTGCTCCACGACGACGGCTGGCGCGAGCTGCGCCCCGGTCCGGCGGCGACGGTCCGGCTGCGCCGCCGCGACCCTCGCGTCATCGCGTCCTGGCTGGCCCCCGCCGTCGCCCGTGCCGCGGCCGGGGGTCCCCGGTGACCGGCGAGGTGCCGATCACGGTGACCGGCGGCGCCGGCGGGGTGGCCGCGTCGTACGACGACCTGGCCACCCTGGGCCTGCTCTACGGGCTGCTGGGCGGTGAGCTCATCGAGGCAGCCTGGCGTGACAGCCTGGAGGCGGCCGACGGCGACCTGGTGCTGTCCGCGGTGCTGTCCCCGACGACCTTCGCCGAGGCGGAGGCCGAGATCCTGGCCGCCACCTACGGCCCGCACGGGCTCGTGTCGCGAGCGGTGCTCGTCGAGGCGCAGAGCTTCGCCTTCGCGGCCGTCGTCGACCTCTACCGCGCCGCCGACGCCCTGCAGCGCGCGGCTTATGAGTCGCTGAGCTACGGGCTGGGGCTCTCCCTCGGACTGCAGGTCGTGCCGCTGACGCTCACCAGCGGCCTCGCCCTCCTCGTGGTGCGGCAGGCCGACCCCGTGCTGGCCGCCGGCCTCGACCACGACGTGGTCGCGTTCCTCGAGGCGCACCCGGAGGTGGTGCAGACCCTCGCCAACGGCGCCGGCGGCCTGCTCGACGGCCTCGGCTCGCTCCCGGTCAGCGGCACCTTGCTGCGGGCGCTCGGCGTCGAGGGCCCGCACCTGAGCACCGGCTCCGCGGCCGCCGACCTCGGGGAGCTGCTCTTCGGCGACCGTGCGGGGGTGGCGGTGCCGGTCCACCACGAGCACCCGTACGCCGCGCCCGTCCGGCTCGAGGACCTCGTCGGTGACCTCGCGGCCACGGCGGAGGGCGGCGACGGGGCGATCACGGTGCAGCGGCTGGTCGGCGCCGACGGCGACGACCGCTGGGTCGTGCACCTGCCCGGCACGGACACGTTCGCCGACGACGGCCGGGTGCGCGACATGGGGTCGAACCTCGAGCTGATGGCCGGTGACGACACCGCCTACGGCCAGGGCATCGAGCAGGCCATGGGTGCGGCCGGGGTCGGGCCGGCCGACCCGGTGCTGATGGTCGGTCACTCGCAGGGCGGGATGCAGGCTGCCGCGCTGGCCGGTGACCCCGACTTCCCCTACCGGGTGACCCATCTCGTCACCGCGGGGGCTCCGGTGGCGACCAGCGACCTCCCCGACCACGTGTCGGCGTTGTCGCTCGAGAACTCCGCCGACCTCGTGCCCGCCCTCGACGGGGAGCCCAATCGCGACCGGGCCTCCCACACCACCGTCCGGGCCGACCTGCGCACGGGCAGCCTCGGTGCC
Source organism: uncultured Nocardioides sp. (assembly GCF_902805925.1). Classification (GTDB taxonomy): domain Bacteria; phylum Actinomycetota; class Actinomycetes; order Propionibacteriales; family Nocardioidaceae; genus Nocardioides. Next base: position 860 of record NZ_CADCUP010000029.1, on the reverse strand, counting down.
GGCGGGGGCAACCACGGCCTCGCCCTCTACGCGGCGGTGGCGGGCGCCGCCGACGCGAGCGAGGACCCCTCGGTGCGCGCCGCGATATCGGGAATGCGCGACGCCGGATTCTGGGGAGCAACCGCGACGCAGACCTTCGCCTTTCGCATCGACGTCGCAGTAGAGCCGGGTCGCAGCAATATCGGCGGATACCCGCGCGTTATCGACAATGCAGCGTGAATACCTTGCGGCAATTTGTCTTCCCTCGCTATCCGGGCCACACTGCGAATGCAGAAGCAATGTCGGCTAGTGAATCGAGGAATTGTCATGGCACAAAAGGTGAGCATCATCCTGGTCGACGACATCGACGGTGGCGACGCTAGCGAGACCGTGCAGTTCGGGCTCGACGGCACCACCTACGAGATCGACCTGAGCGACACCAACGCCAAGGCGCTCCGCGACGCCCTGAGCGGCTACGTCGGTCACGCCCGCAAGGTCGGCTCGGGCCGTCGCAGCAACCGGCGTTCCGGCGGTGGGGAGTCCTCGGGCTCCAACGCCAAGGAGGTGCGTGCCTGGGCTCGCGAGAACGGCCACGACGTGCCCGAGCGCGGCCGGATCCCCGCCGACGTGCGCGAGGCCTACGACTCCGCGCACTGACCCCGGCGCCGCGCCGAGGGGCCGGCGCGGCGGGCGGGTGCGTTCGCTCTCAGCGGACCCCCTCACTCCTTCACCCGGGAACACGTAGGCTGGGCCAAGAGTTGGACCATCGGACACCCAGCCTGTCCGACCCTGATTTCCCACTGCCTCAGCGAGGCGAGGAGTGCACATGTTCGAGCGGTTCACAGACCGAGCCCGTCGAGTTGTCGTGCTGGCCCAGGAAG
>NZ_CADCUP010000028.1 GCF_902805925.1 uncultured Nocardioides sp. | reverse complement strand
CCATCGCCGTGGGGGCGCCGGTGCCCTGCCAGCGCGCCACGATGACCTGGCCGGCGAGGTCGCGCACGCCGAGCTCGCCGACGGCCGCGGCGGCTCGTTCCAGCTCCCGCGGGGTGGGGCCCCAGCCGGGCACGAGGCCGAGCCGCTCGACCGGGGTGGGCGGGTCGACGGCGGAGGCCTGCTCGGCCCGGCCCGGGCCCGGCCGCTCGTCGTCGTCGGAGGAGCAGCCGCCCAGCAGCCCCGCCACCAGGCCGACGGCGGCCGCCAGGCAGGTCAGGGCGCGGCGTCGGGGCATCGGGTCATCCTGCCACCCGGCACGGTCAGGCCCCCGTGCCGAGCGCCGCCCTCTCGGCGCCGATGGTGGTGTCGTCGCCGTGGCCGGTGTGCACGACCGTCTCGTCGGGCAGCGCGAACAGCACCGTGCGGATCGAGGACTCGATGACGCCGCGGTCGGAGAAGCTGCGCCCGGTGGCGCCCGGCCCGCCCTGGAAGAGCGTGTCGCCGGTGAACACGCAGCCGAGGTCGGGGACGTGGACGCACACCGCCCCGGGGGCGTGGCCGGGCGTGTGCAGGATCCTCAGCTCGGTGCCGCCGACGCTGATCACCTGGCCGTCGGAGAGGTCGGCGTCCCACAGCTCGTCGGGGTGCACGAGCTCCCACAGCGGCCGGTCGTCGGGGTGCAGCAGGATCGGCGTCCTCGTGCGCTGCCGCAGCTCCGGGGCGACGCGCACGTGGTCGTCGTGGGCGTGGGTGCACACGACCGCCTTGATGAGCCGCTCCCCCACGACCGCGATGATCGCGTCGACGTCGTGCGGGGCGTCGATCACCACGCACTCGGTCTCGTCGCCGATCACCCAGATGTTGTTGTCGACGTCGAAGGTCTCGCCGTCGAGGGAGAAGGTGCCGGAGACGACCCCGTGGTCCACGCGCATCGCGCCCATCACAGGATCACCACCGAGCGCAGCACGCTCTGCCCATCGGGGCCGCCGTGCATCTTCTCGAAGGCGGCCTCCACCTCGTCGAGGGCGATCTCCTCGGTGACGAAGGCGTCCAGGTCGAGGCGGCCCTGCCGGTAGAGGTCGACGAGCATCGGGAAGTCCCGCGACGGCAGGCAGTCGCCGTACCAGCTCGACTTCAGCGAGCCACCGCGGCCGAACACGTCGATCAGCGGGATGTCGGGCACCCTCATGTCCGGCGTGGGCACGCCGACCAGGACGACGGTGCCGGCGAGGTCACGGGCGTAGAACGCCTGCCTCCAGGTCTCCGGGCGGCCGACCGCGTCGATCACCACGTCGGCGCCGTGGCCGTCGGTGAGCGCCTGGATCGCCTCGACGGGGTCGCCGTCCTTGCTGTTGATCGTGTGGGTGGCACCGAGCCTGCGGGCGCCGTCGAGCTTGCGGTCGTCGATGTCGACGGCGATGACCCTGCTCGCTCCCGCCAGCACCGAGCCGGCCACCGCGGCGGCCCCGACGCCGCCGCAGCCGATGACGGCCACCGACATGCCGCGGCCGACGCCGCCGGTGTTGATGGCGGCACCGAGCCCGGCCATCACGCCACAGCCCAGGAGGCCCACAGCCGCCGGCCGCGCGGCGGGGTCGACCTTGGTGCACTGACCGGCGGCCACCAGGGTCTTCTCGGCGAAGGAGCCGATGCCCAGGGCCGGGCTCAGGGGCGTGCCGGCTCCCTCCCCGTCGGCGATCGTCATCCTCTGGGTGGCGTTGTGGGTGTCGAAGCAGTACCACGGCTCGCCGCGCGTGCAGGCCCGGCAGCTGCCGCAGACGGCGCGCCAGTTGAGCACCACGAAGTCGCCCGGCGCCACGTCGGTGACGTCCGGACCGACCGCCTCCACCACGCCCGAGGCCTCGTGGCCCAGCAGGAAGGGGAACTCGTCGTTGATGCCGCCCTCGCGGTAGTGCAGATCGGTGTGGCAGACCCCGCAGGCCTGCACCCGCACCAGCGCCTCCCCCGGGCCGGGGTCCGGCACGTTGATGGTGACGACCTCGACGGGCGCGCCCTTGGCGCGGGCGATGACTCCCTTGACCTGGTGCATGCGAGGACCCTCTCGTGCCGCTCGAACTTTCTGCAACCTCAGCCGCCGACGACGCGTCCTCCCACTGACACGCCCGCACGACGACCAGGATGGGAGGCGAGGATGCTCGGCACCGCAGCAGCACCGGCAGGAACGAGGGTCACCGTGGCCAGTCGCAGCCGCGACGACGACTTCGCCTCCTACCTCGCCGCCCGTGAGCAGGCCCTGCTGCGGACGGCGTACGCCCTGACGGGCAACGTGCACGACGCCCAGGACCTCCTGCAGACGGCGCTGGCGAAGCTCTACCTCGCCTGGGACTCCGTGCGCGACCGCGAGGCGCTCGACGGCTACGTCCGCAGGATCATGGTGAACGAGAACACCTCGCTGTGGCGGCGCGCCTGGAAGCGGCGCGAGCACGTCAGCGACGACCTGCCTGAGCAGCCGGTCACCGACCACCGAGACGACGGGACGTCCGCGCAGCTGTGGGAGTTCGTCCAGACGCTGCCGCGCCGGCAGCGGGCCGTCGTGGTGCTGCGCTACTACGAGCAGCTGTCCGAGGCCGAGACCGCCGACGTGCTCGGCGTCTCGATCGGCACCGTGAAGTCCCAGACCAGCCGTGCCCTCGCCGCACTCCGCGAGCGGGCACCCCAGAGCCTCCGGGAGGGGGAGCGATGACCGACCACGACGAGACCCGGCTCTCCGAGGGCCTGCGCGAGCACGTCGACCGGCTGTCGGCCGGCCACGTGAGCCTGCGGTCGGTGCAGCAGCGCGCCGGGCGCATCCGGCGCCGCCGCCGGATCGCGGTGGCCGTGGCCGGCGCCGCGGTCGCGGCCGTCGCGGTGCCGACGGCGATGTTCGCCCTGCCCGGACCGGCCGGGGACGACGCTCCCGCACCGGCGGCGTCCGGCACGGCGAGCCCGACGGCCTCTCCGGGGCCCGTCGACGTGACGCTCCCCGGCGACCCTGCCGGC
>NZ_CADCUP010000027.1 GCF_902805925.1 uncultured Nocardioides sp. | reverse complement strand
CGTCGCCGTCGAGGATGGGCCCCGACACCGCGCCCGGGTCCAGCACGTCGAGCACCGGGCAGGGCTTGGGGTTGCGCTGGGCGAAGAGCAGGAAGTCGTGCGCGGCCTCGCGCGGCAGCGAGATCAGGTTGGCCTGCGTCCACCCGCGGCTCCATCCCGCGGTGGGCGTGACGAGCCCGGCGCGGAAGAGCGCGCGGGCCTCGACCGGGGTGAGCCCGGCCGCCTCCGCGGCGTCCGGGGCGGCGGGAGCGGTGCTCAGCGGGGACTGGTCCATCGGAACCTCACGAGTTGTCCGGGACGGGCCTGGGCTGCCAGGTCCACGTCGATGTCGACCACCACCGCGACGACCGGGTATCCGCCGGTCACCGGGTGGTCGGCCAGGAGCAGGACGGGCTCGCCGTCCGGGGGGACCTGCACGGCGCCGCGCCAGGCCCCCTCGCTGGGCAGGGGCGGCGCCTCGTCGGCGTGCCGCAGGACGGGCGCCTCTCCACCGCCGGCCTCCGCGGACGATGCCTGCAGGCGCATGCCGACCCGGTTGCTGCGCTCGCTGGCCGCCCAGCTCGTGGAGACCAGCCGGTCGGCCTCGGCCAGCCAGCCGTCGCGGGGGCCGCGCACGGCCCGCAGCACCAGCGGCTCGTCGAGGGCCGGCAGCGCGAGCGGGAGGACGGAGTCGACCGTGGGCTGGGAGTCCCCCGGACGCCCCACCGGCAGCAGGTCGCCCTCGGCGACCTGGTCGGGCCCGAGCGCGGCCATCACGTCGTGGCTGCGGGAGCCCAGCACCGGCTCCACCGCCACGCCGCCGCGCACGGCGAGGTAGGAGCGCAGCCCGCGCTCCGGCGTCCCCAGCCGCACCACGGCCCCCGCGGGCGCCGAGAAGACCGTGTCCGCGCCGACGTCGCGGCCGTCCACGGTGACCGGGCACGGGGCACCGGTGACGCAGAGCCACACCGGGCCGCCCACCGGCTCGACCACCAGGCCGCCGAGGGTCACCTCGAGGGCGGCGTCGCCCTCCTCGTTGGCCAGCGCGCGGTTGGCCCGGCGCAGCGACCCCCGGTCGGCGGCGCCGGAGCGTCCGACCCCGATGCTGGTGAGCCCCTGCCGGCCCAGGTCCTCGACCAGGCACTGCGCTCCGGTGGCGTGGACGCGCAGCCCGGTGGCGCTCATCGCTCCTCCACGAAGCGCACCCGGGCCCCCGGCGTGAGCACCGCCGGCGGGTCGCGGCGCAGGTCCCACATGGTCAGGTCGGTGTGGCCGATCAGCTGCCACCCGCCCGGCGACTCGCGGGGGTAGACCCCCGTGTAGTCGTCGGCCAGTGCCACCGCACCGGCGGGCACGGCGGTGCGGCTGCGGCCCCGCCGCGGCACCCGCAGCCGGTGGTCCTCCCCCAGCAGGTAGCCGAACCCGGGCGCGAAGCCGCCGAAGGCGACCCGCCACGTCTGGCCGGTGTGCGCGGCGACGACCTCGTCCGGGCTGAGCCCCGTCAGCTCGGCGACGTCGGCGAGGTCCGGGCCGTCGTACCGCACCGGGATCTCGACCAGCCCGCCGTCCGGTTCGGCGGTCGCCGCGGCGCGACCCGGACGCCGCGCCTCGAGCGCCGCACGCAGGGTCGCCGTGGAGGCGCCCTCGGCGGCGACCACGAGCACCGTGCTGCCGCCCGGGACAACCTCGCCCAGACCCTCCGGGGGGTCGGCGCGGAGCGCGTCGGCCCAGGCGAGGACCTCGTCGGTGCCGTCGAGGTCCACGAGCACCGCGCGGTCGCCGTACGGCATCAGCCTCGGCGCGCTCATGTGAACGCCTCCAGCGACACGCCCTCGGCGGCCAGCGCCGCCGCCACGGCGCTCGCCATCGCGACCGCCCCCGGTGAGTCGCCGTGCACGCACACCGACTCGGCGCGCACGTCGACGACGCTGCCGTCGACCGCCTCCATCCGCCCCTCGGTCACCAGCCGCACGACGCGACGGGCGACGAGGTCGGGGTCGTGCAGCACCGCTCCGTCCTGGGAGCGGGGCACCAGCGTCGCCTCGGGCGTGTAGGCCCGGTCGGCGAAGGCCTCGCGCACCGGCCGGAGGCCGGCGCGGTCCGCGGCGGCGAGCAGCTGCGAGCCGGGCAGCCCCAGCACGGGCAGGGAGGGGTCGTAGGCCCGGACGGCGTCCACCACGGCACGCGCCTGTGCCTCGTGGTGGACGGTGGCGTTGTAGAGGGCGCCGTGCGGCTTGACGTAGCGGACCCGGGTGCCGGCCACCCGAGCCATCGCCTCCAGGGCCCCGAGCTGGTAGAGCACGTCGTCGGCGAGCTCGACGGTGTCCATGTCGATGAAGCGGCGGCCGAAGCCGGCGAGGTCGCGGTAGCCCACCTGGGCGCCGACGGCGACCCCCTCCCGCACGGCGGTCGCGCAGGTGCGCCGGAGCGTGGAGGCGTCGCCGGCGTGGAACCCGCAGGCGACGTTGGCGCTGGTCACCAGCGCCAGGACGCCCTCGTCGTCGCCCAGCCGCCAGCGCCCGAACGACTCGCCGACGTCGCTGTTGAGGTCGACGCGGCTCACAGCTGTCCCAGCCCCTTGATCGCGTTCCATCCGAGATAGAGGGCGAGCAGCCAGGCCAGCACCCCGGAGCCGAGCAGCCACCGGGGGTAGCGGTAGCCGTCCAGCAGGTCGCGGCGACGCCATGCGACGTACAGCAGGACGGCGAAGCCGATCGGCAGGATCAGCCCGTTGACGGTGCCGGCGACGACCAGGAGCCTGGCGGGCGTCTGCTCGATGACCACGAAGACCCCGGCGGTCACCGCGATGAAGGCGACCGTCAGCAGGTTGCGCCGGCGCTCGGAGGTGCGGGAGCTGGTGAGAAAGGAGACCGATGTGTACGCCGCGCCGATGACGGAGGTGAGGGCGGCGGCCCACAGCACCACGCCGAAGACCCGCAGGCCCGCCTCGCCCGCGGCCTCGCGGAACGCCGAGCCGGCGGGGTCCTCGGCCGAGAGGGTCGCGCCGCCGGCCACCACGCCGAGGATGGCGAGGAGGAGCAGGATGCGCATCACCTTCGTGACGAGGATGCCCAGGACCGAGCTGCGGGCGATCTCGCAGACGTTCTCGATGCCGGTGCGGCCGGAGTCCAAGAGCCGGTGGGCCCCCGAGTAGGTGATGTAGCCGCCGACCGTGCCACCGATGATCGTGGTCACCGCGACGAAGTCGAACTCCTCGGGCGCCACCACGCTGGTCAGGGCCTCGCCGACCGGGGGTGAGGAGGTCACGGCCACGACAGGGTGGCGCCGATCATCAGGATGCCCAGCACGACGACCACGCGGTCGAGCGCGACGCCGGCCCGCTTGCTGAGGAAGATGCCGATCGCGATCAGGGCGGAGAGCGCGCCGCCGATCCGCGGGTCGAGACCGAACATCGCGTCGGTGCCCAGCCCGCTGCCGGCGACGTTGCCGATGTTGAAGACGAAGCCGCCCACGAAGACCAGCGCCGCGAGCAGGTAGCCCACACCGGGCAGCACGTCGTTGCCGAGCCCGTGGGCGCGACGCCCGCTGACGCCGATGACGCGCCAGACGTTCATCCGCACGGCGACGTCGACCAGGATCGACAGCACGATCGCGCAGGCGAACGTGGCGCCGAGCGTGCTGGTGAACGTGGCGGTCCGGGTGAGGAAGCCGGGACCGATGGCGCTGGTGGCCACCAGGAACACCGCACCGACGACCGCCGAACGGGACGCCGTGGAGTGTCCGGGCGAGACGCTAGCGGCCGCGGAGCCGGCTGCTGGTGTGCTCATGCGTCTCAACGTATTCGATTGTTGAACAATCGGGCAACGGGTCTGTTCAACGACGTTGCTCCCGTCCGCTACGGTCCGGTCATGGCTGACGACGTCGAGCGGGTCGTCGAGCGGCTCGACGGCGACCGCTGGGAGCGGCGTACCGTGATGAGCACCTCGGCCGACCGCGCGGCCCGGGTCCTACGCGAGCAGGTGGTCGAGGGACTGCTGCGCTCCGGCACCCGGCTGCCCGAGCAGCGACTGGCCGCCGCGATCGGCGTCTCCCGCAACACGCTGCGCGAGGCGCTCAGCCAGCTGGTCGCCGAGCGCATCCTGGTGCGCGAGCCGCACCGGGGCGTCGTCGTCGCCACCCCGGACGCCGATGACGTCGCCGACGTCTACCGCGTCCGCCTGCTGATCGAGCCGGCTGCGGTGCTGCACGGCACCGGGCACACCGCACCGCGGCTGGCGGCCCTGCGGGCGGCCGTCGAGGAGGGGTGGACCGCCAGCGGCGCCGAGGACTGGCACGGGGTCGCCAGCGCCAACCAGCACTTCCACCGCGCCGTCGTCGCGCTCGCCGGCAGCGCCCGGCTCGACGCCGAGGCCGAGCTCCTGCTGGCGGAGATGCGGCTGTTCTTCCACCGGATGGAGGCCCCCGGTGAGTTCCACCGCCCCTACCTCGACGAGAACGCGGTGATCGCGGACCTGGTGCTGGCCGGGCGCCGCGAGGAGGCAGCCGGGCGGCTCACCGACTACCTCGCGTCCGCCCAGGGGCAGCTGGTGGCCCACTTCCTCGGACCGGGACGGCGCTGACCGGCGGGCGCGGCATGCCCGGGGGCCCCCGAGCCAGATGCGTCACACAAGGTCGCCAGCAGCATTCGCGACCAGTGATACTGCCGCGCAACGATCCCGACCCCCGGAGCAGACGTTGCAGCAGATCCTCGACGCCATCCTCGCCGGTGGCCCCGCCGCGGACGACCTCGCCCACCTCCCCCTCCCGGAGTCCTACCGGGCGGTGACCGTGCACCGGGACGAGGTCGACCTGTTCGAGGGGCTGGAGGCGCGCGACAAGGACCCCCGCCGGTCGCTGCACGTCGAGGACGTCGCGATGCCCGAGCTCGGCCCGGGCGAGGCGCTGGTCGCGGTGATGGCGAGCGCCATCAACTACAACACCGTGTGGACCTCGATCTTCGAGCCGGTCTCCACCTTCGGCTTCCTCGAGCGCTACGGCCGCCTCAGCCCGCTCTCCAGGCGCCACGACCTGCCCTACCACGTGGTCGGCTCCGACCTGGCCGGCGTGGTGCTGAGGACCGGCGCCGGTGTGCACTCCTGGGACCCCGGCGACGAGGTCGTCGCCCACTGCCTCTCGGTCGAGCTCGAGAGCTCCGACGGCCACAACGACACGATGCTCGACCCCGAGCAGCGGATCTGGGGGTTCGAGACCAACTTCGGGGGCCTGGCGCACGTGGCCCTGGTGAAGTCCAACCAGCTGATGCCCAAGCCCGCCCACCTCACCTGGGAGGAGGCCGCCTCCCCGGGCCTGGTCAACTCCACGGCGTACCGCCAGCTGGTCAGCCGCAACGGCGCCGGCATGAAGCAGGGTGACAACGTGCTGATCTGGGGCGCCAGCGGTGGGCTGGGCGGCTTCGCCACGCAGTACGCCCTCAACGGCGGCGCCACCCCGGTCTGCGTGGTCTCCAGCGAGGAGAAGGCCCGGATCTGCCGCTCCATGGGCGCCGAGCTGATCCTCAACCGCTCCGAGGAGGACTGGCGGTTCTGGAAGGACGAGCACACCCAGGACCCCCGGGAGTGGCGCCGCCTCGGGGCGAGCATCCGTGAGCTCACCGGTGGCGAGGACGTCGACATCGTCTTCGAGCACCCCGGCCGCGAGACCTTCGGCGCCTCGGTGTACGCCGCGCGCAAGGGCGGCACGATCGTCACCTGCGCCTCCACCAGCGGCTACCTCCACCAGTACGACAACCGCTACCTGTGGATGAACCTCAAGAACATCGTCGGCTCCCACTTCGCCAACTACCGCGAGTCGTGGGAGGCCAACCGGCTCATCGCCAAGGGGATGATCCACCCCACGCTGTCGCGGACCTACCCCCTCGACCAGGCCGGGCAGGCGGCGCTCGACGTGCACCGCAACGCCCACCAGGGCAAGGTCGGCGTGCTGTGCCTGGCCCCCGAGGAGGGGCTGGGCGTGCGCGACCACGCGATGCGCGAGAGGCACCTGCACCGGATCAACCGCTTCCGCGGCGTCTGACCCCTGCCCCGACGCGTCCCGGGCCGCCCGGTCGGCACCGGCCCGCGAGCCGGGGTGTGTCTTGCCCTCCCGATCGTGGAGACTACGTCGAGTCGGGCCGCCACTCCCCCGACGCTGCACACACGCGACCAGAAGGGTGCTGCACACATGAGCCGCGACGAGGGCCTGTCCATCTTCGACCAGGAGCCGCGCGACGAGGAGCCCGTCGAGGGAGCCGACGAGGTCACCCAGGTCATCCCCACGGTCCCCGGGAGGCAGGTCGAGGACAGCGCCTCCGCACCGGAGGGCGGGCCGACGGGCGGGGCGACGCAGCTGTCGCCGGAGCCGCCGCTCGAGCGCACCAAGGAGTCCCCGCCGATGGAGGCGCCAGCGGCCGGCCCGCCGGCGCGTCCGGCACCGATCATCCCTCCGCCGGCCTCCCCGGGGCGGGCGCCGGGCGCGGAGCCGCCTGCGATCGGCCTGCCGTCCTTCCCCGCCGTGCGCCGTGGTGGCTACGACAAGAACGCCGTCGACACCACGATGCAGCAGCTCGCCTCCGATCGCACCGCCATCGGTGGCCGCCTCGGCGACGCAGAGCGCCGGGTGGCCGAGCTGCAGGCCCAGGTCGAGTCGCTGTCGGCCGAGCTCGCCGAGAACAAGAACCCGTCGTACGCCGGCCTGGGCGGCCGCGCGACCTCCATGCTGAAGCTCGCGGAGGACGAGGCGGCCGACGTCCGCGAGGCGGCCCTGCGCGACGCCGAGGAGATGCGCTCGCAGGCGGCCCGCGACGCCCGTGCCATCCGCGCGGACGCCTCCCGCGAGGCCGAGGACATGCGCCTGGTCCAGCTCAAGGAGCTCGACGAGACCCGCTCGCGCATGACGGCCGACGCCGAGCAGGAGCGCATGCTGGCCAGGTCCGAGGCCGAGGACCTCCGCGCCTCGGCCCAGCGCGCGGCAGACCAGCTGCGCCTGGCCGCCGAGCAGGAGGCCAACGAGCAGCGCACGACCGCGCGGCGCGAGGCCGAGCAGGCGCGCGCCGCGGCCGACCGCGAGGTGCAGGAGGCCCGCCGCACCCTGGCGGTGGAGAAGGAGCGACTCGCCCGCGAGGCGACCGAGCACCACACCAGCGCCACGTCCGAGACGGCCCGCCTCGTCGCGGAGGCCGAGCAGCGCGCCACCGCCGCGGAGCAGCGTGCCCACGAGGCCATCACCCAGGCCACCGCTCACCGCCAGCAGGCGCAGACGGAGTCGGAGGCGCTGCTGGCCAGGGCCCGACGCGAGGCCGAGCAGATCGTCGCGACCGCCACGACGCAGGCCGAGGCCGTCACGTCCAGCGGCACCGCCGAGGCCGAGCGCGAGCTGGCCGTCGTGCGTGCGGAGGTGGAGCGGGTGGCCAAGCGGCGTGACGCCATCGTGGCCCAGCTCGGCGCCCTGCGCGACGTCGTGTCCGGCTTCGCCGAGGACAACTCCTGAGTGCCCTGCGGCGCCCGGGACGAGCAGCGGCCACGGCAGCCGCAGCCGAGCAGGCGCCGGACGCCAGGTCGGCACGCGGCGCACGCCAGCAGACCGAGCACACCACCGAGGGCGCCGGCCGCGAGAGCGGCCTCCAGCGGCACTCGCCGTTCTACCTCGGCTTCCTCGGCGCGGCCGGCGCGCTGCTCGCCTACTGGCTCGGCAGCCAGCTCCTGGCCATCGGCTCGACGCTGATCCTGATCGTCGTCGCCCTCTTCCTCGCCGCCGGGCTCAACCCGGCCGTCGAGTGGTGCCAGGGCCGCGGGCTGAGCCGCAGCTGGGCGGTGCTGGCGGTCATCACGCTCGTGCTCGTCGCGGTGGTCGGCTTCGTCTGGGCCATCGTGCCGGTGATCTCCGACCAGGTCTCCAACATCACCCGGAGCGCCCCCGGCTGGCTCGACCAGCTGCAGCAGAACCGCCGCGTGCAGCAGCTCGACGACGAGTACGACGTCATCGCCAGGGTCCGCGAGAAGATCGAGCAGGGCGACCTCGTCTCCAGCCTCGCCGGCGGGGCGCTGGGCATCGGTCTGCGGGTCCTCTCGACGCTCTTCAACGCCTTCATCGTCGTGGTGCTGATGCTCTACTTCCTCGCCGGCCTCGACGCCACCAAGAACGCCCTGCTGCAGCTCGCCCCCGCCTCGAAGCGCGAGCGGGCCAGCACGCTGACCGACCGGGTGATCAGGGGTGTCGGCGGCTACGTGTCGGGCGCCTTCATCGTCGCCCTCTGCGCCGGCCTCTCCAGCCTGGTGTTCCTCCTCGTGGTGGGTCTCGGCGAGTACGCCGTCGCGCTCGCGTTCGTGGTGGCCCTCCTCGACGTCATCCCGATGATCGGCGCCACCATCGGCGCGGTCGTCGTGACGGCCATCGCCTTCGCCACCGACCCGACGGTCGGCATCGCCTGCGCGATCTTCTACCTCGTCTACCAGCAGCTGGAGAACTACGTCATCTATCCCCGGGTGATGTCGCGCTCGGTCGACATCCCCGGCTCGGTGACGGTCATCGCGGCCCTGGTGGGTGCCGCGCTGCTCGGTGTCGTCGGCGCCCTGCTCGCCATCCCCACCGCCGCGGCGGTGCTGATGCTCACCCGGGAGCTGCTCGTCAGCCGCCAGGACGCCCGCTGACCAGCGTCGTACGCCGCTCCCCGAGCTTGACGACCGCGACACCGAGCAGGATCAGCACGCCGCCGAGCACCTGCACCACACGTGGCAGCTCGTCGAGCAGCAGCCAGGCGAAGACGAGGGCGAAGAGCACCTCGGCCAGCGCCAGGAAGGACGCGAGCCGCGGGCCGAGCCGGCGCGAGGCCGCGATGCCGGTGACGTAGGCCAGGGCGGCGGTCACCACGCCGAGCGCCAGGAGGGGGAGCCACCAGGACACCGCGGTGCCGTCGTACTCCACGTCGGCGGTCGAGGCGGCCATCGGCACGATCCCGAGCGCCCCGGCGACCAGCAGGCCGGCGGCGCCCAGGCCCAGTCCGCCGGCGGCCAGCACGACCGGCGGGAGCCCGTTGGTCTCGCTGGCCGACAGCACGAAGTAGACCGCCACACCGGCCATCGCGCCCAGCGCCCAGGCCACGCCGACGACGCTGAGGTCGGCCCCGGACAGCAGGTCCAGCACCAGGACCAGCCCCACGGCGGCGAGCGCGGCCCCGGCCAGGGTGAGCGGCCCGGGACGCTGGCCGTGGCGCATCCACAGCCACGCGATGACGGCGACGGGCGCGGTGTACTCGATGAGCAGCGCCACGCCGACCTGCAGGTGCGTGACGGCGTTGAAGTAGGCGAGCTGGCAGCCGGCCACCGCGACCAGGCCGTAGCCGGCGAGCATCCCGCGGTTCTGCCGGAGCAGGTGCCAGCGACCTCCGAGCAGCACCAGGGCCGGCACCGCCAGCACGAGGGCGGCCAGGGCGACCCGCACCACGACCGCGGCTCCGGCGCTCCAGCCGGCGTCGATGAGCCCCTTGGCCAGCGTGCCGGACAGGCCGAAGGACGCCGCGGACACGACGGCCAGCCCGACCCCCGCGCCCAGCCGGGACGCCGTGGCGGACGGCACGTCATGGGTCACCGAGGTCATGACAGATGACGCTAGTCCGCCGTGCGGTAACGTGTCAACGTGCGCTTCACCCATGACACCGAGGTATCGTTGCAAGCAGCCGTGGCCCTGGTGAACTCCGCTGAGGACCCGGACACCCTGACGACCGTCGAGGAGCTCGACGCGTTCTACGGGCGCTTCCAGTACACCGGCCGCCGCGACGGCGACCGGGCCGAGCTCGCGGCCGTGCGGGCGCTGCGTCCGACGCTGCGCGAGCTGCTCACCAGCGAGCGCGACGAGGCGGTCGCGCTGGTCAACGGGCTGCTCGCCGACGCCCACGCGCTCCCCCAGCTGGTGCGGCACGACGCGTGGGACTGGCACCTGCACGCCGTCGCACCCGACCGGCCGTTCGCGACCCGCGTCGCGGTGGAGACCGCGATGGCGATGATCGACGTGCTCCGCGCCGGCGAGACCTCACGCCTGGGGATCTGTGCCGACGACACCTGCGCCGGCCTGGTGCTCGACCTGTCGCGCAACCGCTCCCGACGCTTCTGCAGCACCGCCTGCGGCAACCGCGTGGCCGTCGCGGCGTACCGCTCGCGGCAGCGCGGCTGAGCCGCGTCGCGGTCGGCTCAGAAGTCGAAGCCGTCGAACATGTCGCCGATGCCCTCGCCGATGCCGCCGAAGGCGTCGCCGACGCCCTCGCCGATGGCACCGATGCCCTCGCCGATCCCCTCGAAGCCCCCGCTGAACAGCATGCCCATGAACATCCACTCCATGGGGCCGAAGGCGCCGTAGTAGCCCAGCGCGTAGGGCTGGTAGGCGCGGCCGCCCTGCCAGTAGGGGACGCGACGCGAGCCGACCATGACCTTGCGGATGTCGGGCTCGGCACCCGCGGTGACCCGCTCGGCGTCCAGCGCACAGGCAGGCACGTCGCGCTGGGCGCCACCGGGCGGCGTGTAGGCCACGTCGGTCACCGAGAGGCCGTGTCGGGCGTCGAAGAAGCACGGCGGACGGCGCGTCGGCAGTGCCAGTCCCTCGACGCGGGCGCGGACGCAGGCCATGGCGTAGCGGCCGTCCTCGAGGATCTCGGTCACGTGGCGGACCTGCTCGGGCGCGCTGAGGTTGTCGGCAGCGTGCTTGGCGGCCTCGTAGGCGTCCAGGGCCCGCTGGTAGTCGGCGTTGGCGCCCTCGGTGAGCTCGCGCCCGGCCATCTCGACGTCGAAGTGCTGGAGCTCCACCCCCAGGGCCGTGACGTCCTCGTCGACCAGCCTCTTGACCGGGGCGAGCTCGTTGGTCCTCCGCTCCAGCTCGCGGCGCTTGCCGGCGCGCGACATGGCGACCACACCGCCCACGGCGGCCACGAGGATCAGCAGCAGGACGAGGTACTCCATGCGCTCAGGGTACGTCGCAGCGGCAACCGGCCACGGTGGTGCGACGAGGCAGGCCGCGACCCGGGATGCGGGGTCACGGCCTGCCGGAGCGCCGGTCCCCTGGCGTAGGCCCTCCCCTGTGCGGCCCACCCCGCCGGCGCTCATGGAGAGCCTGCCGAACTTCGCGGGAGGGCTCATCGGTAGTCCTACCTAAACAGGGTGGCGTATCGGCGATAGGTTCAGCACGTGCTCACTCCGTGCATCGGCCGGGAACGGGTCCGGGAGGTCCTGGACACCGCCCTCCTGAGCTCGCGGTGGGTCAGCATCGTGGGCCCTCCGGGGGCCGGGAAGACACTGCTGGCACGGCACGCGACGGCCCATCACTCGGGGGCGGCCTGGGTCAACGCCCGGGACCTCCGCGACGTCGACTCGGTGCTCTCCGCGTGCCTCGACGTGCTGGAGGCGTCGGCCGCGCCCGGCGACAGCCAGGAGGGCGCTCTGTGCCGGGTGCTCGACGGCTCCGAGACCCTCCTGGTGCTCGACGGCCTCGACATCGACGCCGGCGGGCCGGAGCTCCTCGGCGCGACCTTCCAGCAGGTGCTCGAGGCCACCAGCACCGCGCGGCTGGCCGTCACCTCCCTCACCATGGCGGGGCAGCCGGGCGAGCGGGTGGTGCGCGTGGGCCCGCTGCCGGTGCCCGGCACCCACGAGCCGCTCGCCGGCCCGGCGGTCGAGCTGCTGTGCCACCGCGTCGAGGCAGCCGGGGGCTACCCCGTCGACCTGGTCGCCGATGAGCGCGACGTGCGCCGCCTGCTCTCCGCAGCCGGCGGCCTGCCGCTGCTGATCGAGCAGTTCGCGGCCCAGGTCGCCCTCGTCGGCATCGCCAACGTCGTCCCGGCGGGCTCGCTGTCGCAGGCGGTGCACGCCTCCTACGACCTGCTCGACGACGACCAGCAGCGGTGCTTCCGCCGGATGGCCCAGATGACCACCCCGGTGAGCATCGAGGTGCTGGCCGAGATCTCCGACGTCAGCCGGGAGGTCGCTGCCCCGGTCGCGGCGCGGCTGGTGCGACGCAGCCTGCTCGAGGTGCTCCCCGACGGCCGCTTCGACATGCTCTCGCCCATCCGGCGGCACGGTGCGTTCCTCGCCGCCTCCACCGACGACGCGGCGCGGGCCCGTGCCGGCCTGCTGCGCTGGGCCGACCGGGTGGCCCCTGACCACGACAACTTCGGGGCCGCCGACGCCCCGTGGCTGGCCGACCTGCCGGTGATGCGCAACGCCCCCG
>NZ_CADCUP010000026.1 GCF_902805925.1 uncultured Nocardioides sp. | reverse complement strand
GAAGTAGGTCAGCGTGGCGGCGGCCGAGGACACGTCGCGGCCGACCAGCAGCCGCCGGGTGCCCCGCCCGAGCGCCCGCACCTCCGTGCCCAGCCGGCCGGCTCCGCGGGGGCTCGTCATCGCGGCCTCGGCGGCGTCGGACAAGATGGCGTCATGCGGGCGTTGACGTACGTGGCCATGCTGGCCTTCGTGCTGGTCGCCACGCTGCCCCTGGAGATCCTGCTGCGGACCCGGGTGTACGCCCGGCTGCGCCGCCTCGGGCTGGTGCTGCTGTGCGCGGGCGTGCCGTTCGTCGTGTGGGACCTCGCGGCCGTGCGGGCCGGGCACTGGTGGTTCGAGGAGTCCCTCACCCTCGGCATCGAGATCGTGGGCCTGCCGCTGGAGGAGGTGCTGTTCTTCGTCGTGGTGCCGCTCGCCTCGGTGATGACCCTGGAGGCGGTGCGCAGCGTGCGGGGCTGGACGGTCGGCGACGAGCCGCGGGAGCGCCCATGACGCACACCGAGGCATCGCTGCTCGGCATCGCCGTCACCGTCGCGCTCGACCTGTGGGTGCTGCGGACGCGGCTGCTCACCCGACGGGCGTTCTGGGTGTCGTACGCCATCGTGCTGTTCTTCCAGCTGATCACCAACGAATGGCTCACGTCTCGAGGTGTCTTCCACTACGACGAGGATGCCATTCTCGGCTGGCGGATCGGGCACGCCCCGGTCGAGGACTTCCTCTTCGGCTTCAGCCTCGTGGCGCAGTCGATGGTGTGGTGGGTCTGGTGGGGGCGGCGGGGGGTCCAGCCGGAGACCGGCCCGGGTCCGCGTCCGGAGCTCATGCGCTTCGCCAGACGCTCGCGTCGGTGAGGGCGACCAGCGCCTCACGCGACTCCGGGGTGACCGGCATGCGGTCGAGCAGCTCGAAGGCCTGAGCCACCAGCTCACCGATGCGCGACTCGACGCGGGCCAGCGCGCCGGTGTCGGTCAGCACCTCGCGGACGACGCGGAGCCCGTGGTCGTCGAGCCCGTCGTCGCCGAGGTGGCGGCGCAGCACGGCCAGCTGCGTCTCGCCGGCGGCCTCCTCGGCGTAGGCCACCAGCATCGTGCGCTTGCCCTCCCGGACGTCGTCCAGGCTCGACTTGCCGGTCGCGCCGGGGTCGCCGAAGACACCGAGGACGTCGTCGCGCAGCTGGAACGCCTCCCCGACCTGGAGGCCGAAGGCGGCGTAGTCGTCGAGCAGGGCGGCCGGCGCACCGACGAGCGCACCACCGAGGAGCAGCGGGTGCTCGACGGTGTACTTGGCGCTCTTGAAGTGCAGCACCTGCGTGGCGTCCGAGGTCGAGGTGCCCCGGCGTCCCTGGGCCACGAGGTCGAGGTACTGCCCGGCCATCGTCTGGGTGCGCATCCGCTCCCAGACCAGCCGCGCCGCCTCCCCGGAGGCCGCGTGGCCGGCGGCCGTGGCCGAGCGCACCGCGCGGTCGAGGAGGTCGTCGGCCCAGGTGAGGCACAGGTCGCCGACGAGGATCGCGACGGAGTCGCCGAACGCCTCGGCGCTGCCCGCCCGGTCGTCGAGGGTGTGCCGCGTCGCGAAGGTGCGATGCACGGTGGGGACGCCGCGCCGCAGCTCGCTGCGGTCCATGACGTCGTCGTGCACCAGGGCCCCGAGGTGGAACATCTCCAGGGCGGCGGCCGCCTGCGCGACCCCGGCGCCGGCCGGCCGGGCGTCCTCGCCGACCGCCTGCGCGCCCCACAGGCAGAAGGCGGCCCGCAGCCGCTTGCCGCCGTCCATCAGGTCGCGGACCACGTCGACGAGCTCGTCCAGCTCGGGACCCACGCCGGCCAGGGTGCGGGTCTGGCGCTCGACGATGTCGGAGAGCACCTGCTCCACGGCACGCAGAGCGCCGACGTCGAGCACCGAGGGGCGCCGCGTCACCGAGGGACCTGAGCCGGGCATGGCTCCAACGTACCGGTCGGAGCGAAGGGGTACGCCGGCCGTCACGGCCTCGCGGAGGAGGTCCGTGCAGGGGCAGTCGGCGGGCCCGGAGGGGTGGAACCTGTCGATGGCGAACATCTCGTCGGGCTGGGCGAGGAACAAGGGTCCGACCACCTCCGCGAGGTGGGCACCGACACCGACGTCCGGACGTGGTGGGTGACGTCGTTGCCGCCGACGATGATGACCGCCACGTCGGGGCGGTAGCCCGATGCGAGGGAGCGGGCCTCCGCACCGCTCAGGCCGCCGCGCCGTCGAGGGTCCGCAGCACGGCGGGGTAGTGCACCTCGATCAGCTCGTCGACGACCGTGGCCCAGCTGCGGCCGGCCACCGCGGCGAGAGCTGCCGCGGCGGTGCGCGACCTGAGCGGCTCATCGCCCACCACGGTCGCGACGGTGTGCCGCAGCGCGGCCGGGTCGGTGGGCCGGAACAGCATCCCGGTGCGCCCGTGGTCGACGAGGTCGACCGGTCCGCCGGCCGCCGGCGCGACGACCGGGACACCACTGGCCTGCGCCTCCTGGACCGTCTGGCAGAACGTCTCGGACTCCCCGGTGTGCACGAACACGTCGAGGGAGGCGAAGGCGCGGGCCAGGTCGTCCCCGCGCAGCATGCCGGTGAAGGCGGCCTCGGGCAGGTGCCTCTCCAGCCAGGGCCGCGCCGGCCCGTCGCCCACGACCACGAGCCGCGTGCCGGGCAGGGAGGCGACCTCCACGAGACGGCGTACCTGCTTCTCGGGCGCCAGCCGGCCGACGTACCCGACGGCGAGGGTGCCGGGCCGGGCGCGCGTCCAGGCGGCGTGCAGGCCCGCGTCGCGGCGGTCGGGGGAGAACAGATCGAGCGAGACCCCGCGCCGCCACAGGTGCAGGTCGGTCACGCCCAGGGCGGCGAGCTGGGAGTGCGCCGCGGTCGACGGCACGAGCGTGCGGTCGGCGCGTCGGTGGATGCGCCCGACCCAGCGCGAGATGGGTGCGTCGGCCCGGATGCCGTACTGGCGCGCGAAGCCGGCGATGTCGGTCTGGTAGACGGCCACGGGTCGG
>NZ_CADCUP010000025.1 GCF_902805925.1 uncultured Nocardioides sp. | reverse complement strand
CCTCGTCCGGGAACTCGGGGTAGTGCGGGATCCCAGGCGCGAAGGAGTGGGTCAGGTCCACCCACTCGCACGAGCGGAGACGGTCCAGGACGTCGGCGAGGGGTGCGTTGTCGGCCACCCGCCGGATGCTAGCCGCCGGGGCGTCCGCGCGCCGGGATGAGACGCTGGACCGGTGACCGAACACAACGTCCTCGGCGGGCTGCTCGAGCCCTGCAGCACTGACCCCGTGACCGGCTTCTACCGGGACGGCACGTGCACGGTCGGACCGGAGGACGTCGGCGTCCACGGCATCTGCACCGTGGTGACGGCTCAGTTCCTCGACCACCAGCGATCGATCGGCAACGACCTCGTCACCCCGCGCCCGGAGTGGGGGTTCGCCGGTCTGGTGCCGGGAGATCGGTGGTGCGTCGTCGCGGTCCGGTGGCTCCAGGCCTACGCCGACGGGTCGCCCGCCCCGGTGGTGCTCGCCTCGACGCACGAGGCGGTGCTCGGCGTCGTGCCCCTGGAGGCGCTGAAGCAGCACGCCGTCGACGTGCCGCCGGACCTCTCGCAGCTCTGAGCCCGTGCTGCCCAGGGCGGATCCGCTCGGAGCAGCGCGCCCTTCTGCGGCCTCCCGCGCGCTGCCACCGTGGGGCCATGACCGACACCCCCACCACCCGGCTCGACGACGACCTGGCTCGTCGCCTGCTCGACCAACGCACGATCCTGCTCGGCTCCGTGCTCGACGAGACCGTCGGCAACCGGCTCTGCTCGGCGCTGGTCATGCTGGCGACCGACGACCCGCGGGCCGACATCTGGCTGTGGATCAACTCCCCCGGCGGATCGGTGCCCGCCATGCTGGCGATCCGCGACACGATGCGGCTGCTGCCCGCCGAGGTCTGCACGGTCAACATGGGCATGGCCTACAGCGCCGGCCAGTTCCTGCTCAGCTCCGGCGAGCACGGGCGCAGGTACTCCCTGCCCCACGCGCGGGTGCTGCTCCACCAGGGCTCGGCCGGCTTCGGCGGCACGGCGCAGGACATCGCCCTCCAGGCCGAGGACCTGCGGCACACCCGCGACACCGTGCTGGGGCTCATCGCCGAGGACACCGGCCAGAGCGTCGAGACCGTCGAGCACGACTCGCGTCGCGACCGGATGTTCACCGCCACCGAGGCGGTGGAGTACGGCTTCGTCGACCACGTCGTGGAGTCGCTGGAGGAGATCCGGCCGCCCGCGCCGCGCTCGCTCGGACTGGGCGTGCGGGCATGAGCTCCTACCCGATCCCCTACGTCACCACGCAGTCGAGCCGCGGTGAGCGCACCACCGACATCTACAGCCGGCTGCTGGCGGACCGGGTGATCTACCTCGGCACCCCCATCGACGACGGCGTCGCCAACGCCGTCATCGCCCAGCTGCTGCACCTGGAGTCGGAGAGCACGGACTCCGCCATCAACCTCTACATCAACTCCCCCGGCGGCTCGATCCCGGCGATGCTGGCGGTGTACGACGCGATGCAGTTCGTCCGCGCGCCGGTGGAGACCACCTGCGTCGGTCAGGCCGTCGCGACCGCCGCGGTGCTGCTCGCCGGCGGCGAGCCCGGGCGCCGGACCATCCTGCGGCACGGCCGCGTCGTGCTGCACCAGCCGGCCGCCGAGGGCCGCGGCACGATCCCCGACCTCATCCTGGAGGCCGAGGAGGTCGACCGGGTGCGCTCGCTGCTGGAGGAGCTGCTGGCCCGGCACACCGGCCGCACGCCCGCGCAGGTGCGCGACGACACCGACCGCGACCTGGTGATGACCGCCGACGCGGCCCTCGCCTACGGGGTCGTGGACGCGGTGCTGGACAAGCGCGGGACGTGAGCCGCCGGCTCCCTCAGCCGGCGAGGCAGACCGGGCCGTCGTACGCGCCCGGGCGGTGGCCGAGTGCCTGCGTGGTCACCGCCCGGGACGCGACCTCGACGGTGCGCAGGCCGAGGGCGCCCGAGATCGCGGCGAGGATCTCCGACGACGGGTCCTTGAGGCCGCGCTCGAGCTCGGAGAGGTACTGCGGGGAGACGCCCGCCCGGGCGGCGACATCGACGAGCCGCAGCTCGGCGGCCAACCGGGCCTCGCGCAGCGCCTGCCCGACCTGCTCGCGCCACAGCGGCTCGGGCCGGTCCGCGGACTGCTGCGTGGACTGGCCGGGGAACGCAACGACTTCTCCCATGGACCCACGCTAGCCGCCGCTCCGGCCCTGGTGGCGCCCGTTCTGCTCACAGCGGAACACCACGGCCCCGTCGGCTCCTCACACCGTCGAGGAACGGGCCCCCTCCCCGACGTAGGTCGCGAGGTGCTCGCCGGTGAGGGTCGAGCGGGCCTCCACCAGGTCGGCCGGCGTGCCCTCGAAGACGATGCGTCCACCGTCGTGTCCGGCGCCGGGGCCGAGGTCGAGGATCCAGTCGGCGTGGGCCATCACCGCCTGGTGGTGCTCGATGACGATGACCGACCTCCCCGAGTCGACCAGCCGGTCGAGCAGGCCCAGCAGCTGCTCGACGTCGGCGAGGTGGAGGCCGGTGGTCGGCTCGTCGAGGACGTAGACGTCGCCCTTGTCGGCCATCTGCGTCGCCAGCTTCAGCCGCTGCCGCTCGCCACCGGAGAGCGTGGTGAGCGGCTGGCCGAGGGTGAGGTAGCCCAGGCCCACGTCGGCCAGGCGCGCGAGGACCTTGTGGGCCGCCGGGGTCTTCGCCTCCCCGTCGCCGAAGAACCGCTCGGCCTCGGTGACCGACATGGCCAGCACCTCGGCGATGTTGCGGCCGCCGAGGGTGTACTCCAGCACCGATGCCTGGAACCGGCGGCCCTCGCACTCCTCGCACACCGACTCCACGGTCGCCATCACCCCGAGCTCGGTGTAGATGACACCGGCGCCGTTGCAGGTGGAGCAGGCGCCCTCGGAGTTGGAGCTGAAGAGCGCGGGCTTCACGCCGTTGGCCTTGGCGAACACCTTGCGGATCGGCTCGAGCAGCCCGGTGTACGTCGCCGGGTTGCTGCGGCGGGAGCCCTTGATGGCGCCCTGGTCGATGACGACGACGCCCTCGCGGCCGGCGACCGAGCCGTGCACCAGCGAGCTCTTCCCGGACCCGGCGACACCGGTGAGCACGCACAGCACCCCGAGCGGGATGTCGACGTCGACGTCGCGCAGGTTGTGCGTGGACGCCCCCCGCACCTCGAGCGCCCCCGACGGCGGGCGCACCGTCTCCTTGACGCTCGCCCGGTCGTCGAGGTGGCGGCCGGTGACGGTGTCGCTGGCGCGCAGCCCCTCGACGGTGCCCTCGAACATCACCTCGCCGCCCTCGCTGCCGGCCCGCGGCCCGAGGTCGACGACGTGGTCGGCGATCGCGATCGTCTCCGGCTTGTGCTCGACCACGAGCACCGTGTTGCCCTTGTCGCGCAGCTGCAGCAGCAGCTCGTTCATCCGCTCGATGTCGTGGGGGTGCAGGCCGATCGTCGGCTCGTCGAAGACGTAGGTGACGTCGGTGAGCGAGGACCCGAGGTGCCGGATCATCTTGGTGCGCTGGGCCTCTCCACCCGACAGCGTGCCCGCGGGCCGGTCGAGGGAGAGGTAGCCCAGGCCGATCCCGGCGAACGAGTCGAGCAGGTGCTGGACCCCCTTGAGCAGCGGCGCCACCGACGGCTCCTCCAGCCGGCGCACCCAGTCGGCGAGGTCGTTGATCTGCATGGCGCACAGGTCGGCGATGTTCTTGCCCTCGATGCGGGACGCGAGCACGTCCCGGGTGAGCCGGGTACCGCTGCACTCCGGGCACGTCTGGAAGGTGATGGCGCGCTCCACGAAGCGGCGTACGTGGGGCTGCATGGCCTCCACGTCCTTGGAGAGCATCGACTTCTGGATCTTCGGGACGATGCCCTCGAAGGTGAGGTTGATGCCCTCGACCTTGATCTTCGTCGGCTCGGAGTACAGCATCGTGTCGAGCTGCTTGGCGGTGAACGATGCGATCGGCTTGTCCATGGGCAGCCCGACGCCCTCGAAGAGCCGGCCGTACCAGCCGTCCATCGAGTAGCCCGGCACCGTCAGCGCACCGTCGGCCAGCGACTTCGTGTCGTCGTACAGCGCGGTGAGGTCGATGTCGGAGACCGCTCCCATGCCCTCGCAGCGCGGGCACATCCCACCGAGGTAGACGGCCTCGCGCACCACGGCCTTCTCGACGCGGTCCCCCTTCTCGGTGCTCATCACGCCGCTCGCCTTGCGGGTCGGGACGTTGAAGGAGAAGGCCGTCGGCGGCCCGACGTAGGGCCGGCCGAGGCGGCTGAACAGGATGCGCAGCATCGCGTTGGCGTCGGTGGCGGTGCCGACGGTGGAGCGCGGGTTGGCGCCCATCCGCTCCTGGTCGACGATGATCGCGGTCGTCAGCCCCTCGAGCAGGTCGACCTCGGGTCGCGACAACGACGGCATGAAGCCCTGCAGGAAGGCGCTGTAGGTCTCGTTGATCATCCGCTGCGACTCGGCGGCGATCGTGCCGAACACCAGCGAGCTCTTGCCCGAGCCGGAGACGCCGGTGAAGACCGTCAGCCGCCGCTTCGGCAGCTCGACGCTGACGTCCTTGAGGTTGTTCTGCCGCGCGCCCTGCACGCGGATCAGGTCGTGCCGGTCGGCGGCGTGCGGCGTGTCCCTGGCCGTGGCGGTGTCGGTCGTGCTCATGGTGTCGTCTCCTCCGTGGCGTCCCTGGACAGCATCATGGTGGACAGCACCGACACCCACAAGAGTTATTCCGGACGGCGTACGGGGTTATGTTGGAATATACCCCCAGGGGGTATGCGTTCAGCGGGAAGGAACCACCTACCGGAGCGAGGCACCCCATGACCCACCCACACCAGCACACCGACCACGAGGCGCACGCTGCCTCGGGGAGCACCAACGCCATGGCGCTCAGCGCCACCCTGCACTGCCTGACCGGCTGCGCCATCGGCGAGATCGCCGGCCTGATGATCGGCACCGCGATCGGCCTCAGCAGCGGCTGGACCATCGTGCTCGCCGTCGGCCTCGCGTTCCTCTTCGGCTACACGCTCTCCACGCTGCCGCTGCTCCGGGCCGGTCTCGGCGTGGGTGCCGCGCTGAGCGTGGTGCTGGCGGCGGACACGCTGTCCATCGCCACCATGGAGGTCGTCGACAACCTCGTGATGGCCCTCATCCCCGGGGCCATGGACGCCGGTCTCGTCAACGTCGTGTTCTGGGTGGGCATGATGGTCGCGCTCACCGCCGCCTTCGTCGCGGCGTACCCCGTCAACCGCTACCTGCTGCAGCGCGGCAGGGGCCATGCCCTGACGCACGAGTACCACCAGGCCTCGGCCGGGCCGACCGGTGCGCGCCGCCTCATCCCGGACCTCGCGACGCCCACCCTGGTGGCTGCGATCGTGGCGTTCATGGTCGGCGGACTCGTGGTGTCCGTGGCCGCAGAGCTCAGCGACGGCGCGGCCGGCGGAGGCTCGCACTCCTCCTCGGCCGGCCGGTGACACCGTGGGTCAGGAGCCGAGGAGGCCCTCCATGGTCTCGATCTCGGCGGTCTGGGACTCGATGATGCTCCCGGCGAGCTCGACGGCCGGCGCGTAGCGGCCGTCCTCCTGCTCGGCCTCGGCCATCTCGACCGCGCCGGTGTGGTGCTCGACCATCATCTCCAGCCACCTCGTCTGGAACTCGGTGTCCGGGGCCTCCTCGAGCTCGGCCATCTCCTCGGCCGACATCATCCCGGGCATGTCGGTGTCCATGCCCTCCATCGACTCCGCCATGTCGCCCATGTCGTGGCCGGCGTTGGCGTGGTCGCGCATGGTCGGGGGCACCTCCTCGCCCCACTCGGTGAGCCAGTCGGCCATCGTCTCGATCTCCGGGCCCTGACCCGCGCGGATCTCCTCGGCGAGCTGCTGCACCTCGGGGTCGAGGGTGCGGCCGACGGTCAGGTCGACCATCGACAACGCCTGGGCGTGGTGCTGGACCATGTCGCTGGCGAAGGCGACGTCGGCCTCGGCGTGCTCGGTGGCCGAGACCGCCGTCGAGGTGTCGCTGCCACCGCCGTCGCTGCCGCAGGCCGACAGGGTGAGGGCGACGCCGAGCGCGATCGCGCCCGCCTTGCGGGTGATGCTCGTGTGCATGCTGTTCTCCTGCTGGCCGGAGGGTGTGGATGGGCGGAGCCTGAGAGCCTGCGTGTCAGCACCCGATGACGGAGAACGCCCACACCGCCGTCGCTCCGTCGTCCTCACATCGTACGAAGGGCAGGCGCACTCCTCAGGTGGCCGAGCGCCTGACCCGGGTCCGGCACCGACCACGCCGCGCGGAGTCCACCGCCGTCCGTGGTGAGGACCGGGCCCACGGCGGTGCGTTCGAGGAGGTCGTTGACGAGGGAGACGGCCGGTCCTGCCTCGCCCGGCGGCGAACACCGGGTGCAGCCGGTCCGCCACGGCAGCCAGCCCCTCGTCAGTCCCGGGCACCAGCTCGTCGGGGAGACCCCAGAGATCGAGCAACCCCGAATGCCCCGGGTAGTCCCAGTCGTCCTCACCGGCCTCGCGGCGCGGCGTGCCGCCCCACCCGTTGACGAGCTCCACGAGAGCCGCCAGGGGGATGGCGTCAACGATCACCGGCACCCCGACATGGTAACGCACTGACCCCCTCGTAAGCGTTGCACTCAGCATCTCCTTGTCGTAACGTCCAAAGGACATCTAATGCGTTACGGAGGTCCCATCGTGGTGGACCCATCGGTGCTTCCCGGCTTCATCACGGCCGCCGTCCTCGTCACCGTGGCGCCCGGTCCCGACAACGCCTACATCGCGGCGGTGGCGGCCGAGCGCGGCACCCGGGCCGGCGTGCTCTCGGCGCTCGGGATGGGGGTCGGGATGGTGGTGCACGTGGCGGCGGCGTCCTTCGGGCTGGCGGTGCTGCTGGCCTCCGCGCCGGCCGCGCTCACCGTGGTGCGGCTCGGCGGAGCGGCGTACCTCGGGTGGCTGGCGTTCACGACGCTGCGCTCGGTCCGGTCCGGCGCCGGCACGACGGAGGCTCCGGACCGCCAGGTGGTCGGCCGAGCGGTCCTGACCAACCTCACGAACCCGAAGGTCATCCTGTTCTTCGCCGCCTTCCTCCCCCAGTTCGTGCGGGAGGGCCACGGGCCCGCCGGCTGGCAGCTGATGACCCTCGGCGGCATCTTCCTGGTCCTCGCGCTGGTCATCGACGTCGTGGTCGGGGTCGTCGTGGGCCGGCTGGCCGGTACGGCGGGGGGATCGGGTCGGGCGGCGACCGCGCTCCGGGTGGTCGCCGGCCTGACCTTCGCCACGCTCTCGGGGCTCCTCGTGCTGGAGACGGTGCGCTGACCGGCGCTCCGATCGGTGGTGACCCGGAATCTCCGGGCGCCGGCCGGGCTCAGGCCACGACGAGGAGCGCCACCGCGAGCGCGACGAGACCGACGACGGCGGCCAGGGCGACGTGGGCGCGCAGCGGAGGTGCGGGGCGTCCGGCGGCGATGGCGGCCTCCACCTTCCGCCAGCGGTTCCAGCCGGCGAAGGCCGACGCACCGGCCGTCACGGCCAGCACCGCCCCCAGCGCGCGCACGGCAGCGTCCGGCCACGGCGGGTCGAGCGCCACGAGCCCACCACCCGCGGCGAGGAGCCCCATCGCCGTACGGATCCAGGCCAGGAACGTCCGCTCGTTCGCGAGGGAGTACCGCGGATCGGGGTCGGTCACGTGCTGAGTCTGGCAGGCGGCAGCCTGCGCGGTGACG
This sequence comes from uncultured Nocardioides sp., assembly GCF_902805925.1. GTDB lineage: Bacteria > Actinomycetota > Actinomycetes > Propionibacteriales > Nocardioidaceae > Nocardioides. Next base: position 4,477 of record NZ_CADCUP010000025.1, on the reverse strand, counting down.
CCTTGGCGCTGCCCACGGCTCTCCCATGCTCCTGCGGTGACGTGCCCCGTCGGCGGCGGTCGAGCACCGTCGTCGTGGGCCACCACCGGTGTCACCGCACCCCGGAACGGCGCCCCGACCCCTATTGCCACGCGGCGTTGCAACGTTGCAGCATGGAGGGGACGCTCGTCATCGATCCCAGGAGAGGCACCATGACCGCCACCCAGACCGACCAGGCCCACGACTTCGAGGCGGTCCGCCGGACCATCGAGAAGGACGGCGTCACGGGCCTCAAGGGCGCCTTCAGCCGCGAGTGGGTCGCCCAGCTCGGCGAGGACGTCGAGGCGGCGTTCACCGAGGCCCGCAGCCGGGAGAACGGCGCCGTCGGCCGCGGCCCCAACCGCTGGTACGTCGAGATCCACCCCGAGGCGCTGCGCGGCTTCGTCGACCTCGTCGACCACCCGTGGGTGCGCGGGGTCTCCGAGGCGATCCTCGGCCCCGACTACGAGATCGTCGAGGTCGGGTTCGACATCCCGTTCGCCGGCGCGATGAACCAGCCCTGGCACCGCGACTTCCCGAGCCCGCAGGAGACTCGGCAGGAGCGCCGCCTCACCTCGCTCGCCTTCAACGTGACCTGTGTCGACACCGCCGAGGACATGGGCCCGTTCGAGGTCGCTCCCGGCACGCACTGGGAGCACGGCACGGACTTCGAGCACGAGATGTTCCCGTCGAAGTCGGAGTACCAGCGCTACGAGTCGCTCGCCGTGCGCAAGTACCCGCAGATGGGTGACATCTCCGCCCGCTCGGCGCTCACCATCCACCGCGGCACCAAGAACAACTCGCAGAAGTCCCGGCCGGTGCTGGTCCTGGGCGTCGACGCCCCGGGCGCGGGCAACGCCGAGCACCATGACCTCGCGGTCACCCGCGACTACTGGGAGTCCCTCCCCGACCGCGTGAAGGCGCACCTGAAGTGCCCGGTGGTCGAGGAGCTCACCCCCATCACCCAGAAGCACACCATCGAGGGCCTGGTGATGGGCGAGGCCTGATCTGCGCCGTCAGGGGGCGACGTGAGCCGGGTACGGCGCCCGGACCTCGTGGCGCGACCGATGCGATGGCTCGGCTCCGAAGCCGGCGTCAAGCCTGGGCGTTTCGCATGCGCTCCGTTGCGGGACTCTTCCGAACCACGACGCAGCAGTTGCCGGACGCCAGGTGGTACGTCGTGAATCATGCGTGACCGACCGCCTGCGAGCCGCACGCAGACTCTCGCCGGCGCGCACGCCATCAGGCTCGCGACGGTCGAGCTCGACGTCACGGACGAGGCCGACAGGGCCCTGGTGTCGATGACGAGCCCGCTGCGAGAGAGCTCAGGCCGGCTGCGGATCCCCTCGTTGTGTTCCCCGAGCATGTCGTTGTCGCAGGAGCGCGCTCATCGCGGCAGACGCGTGCGCTCTCAGCAGTATCGAAGGGCCACCGAGGTACTCGCGTCGTCGGGAGCAGGAGCGCACCCTGCGGCCTCCTGCACAATCGGTCCATGCAGAACGCCCGGTGGCCTGGACCGCGACAAAGCGTGGAGTCGCTCAGTGCGGAGCTTGGTCGCGACGTCGTCATCAAGGCTTGCGTCGCTCTCCTCGATGGGCGCGACGTCGACGGCCACATCATTCATGCCTTGGGTGGACCGCCCGCGCGGTGGGCTGTGGTTGGAGGCGAACCTGGACCGGACTACTGGCTGCGAGTCTGGGCACTGCGGGGTCTTCTGTGGCTTTGGGACGACGCTGCGACCTCTCCAGTCGTGGGCGCCCTGACCGATGAGGCGTGGCGAGTGCGCGAGATGGCGGCCAAGGTCGCTGCACGGCACCGAATCGATGACGCGTTCGACGTCATGCTGACGCTTCGCGAAGATCCCCACGCTCGCGTTCGAGCGGCGGCGGCGCGAGCCGTCGCAAGACATCGCGACAACGGATGATCAGCGCCGGTTGCCCCTGGCTGGCCGCCTCCTGAGCCGAAGCGGGTACGGCGTCCGCTGACGATCGGCCGACATGTCGACGCAGTCCCGGTGGTGGATCCCTCGATGACACGCTCCGCGTGCCGATCCCTCTGTGACACGCTCCGCGTGCCGATCGGCAACTGACGAGCAGTTGACGCTGACGTGGCCACCGGTGCTCGTCGACGACCAGCCAATCCCGGCGCCGTGCATTGGCAGCCGGAGACCGCCACGTGCTTCTTGTCGGAGGAAGCACCAGTCCGGTAGGACTGTGACAGAAGGACAATCCATCCGCATTGGCCAGGAGGCTCGCGTGAGCGTTTACAGGGTGACAGACCTCATCGGAACAAGCACTCAGTCCTGGGAAGACGCCGCGTCGACGGCCATCAAGGCGGCAAGCGCGACGATTCGAGATCTGCGGGTTGCAGAGGTTGTCGAGCAGGACATCCACCTGGGAGACGACGGCGGGATCACGTATCGGACAAAGCTTCGCGTCTCGTTCAAGTACGAACCCGGACAGTAGGGCGACACAACGCACCACCCCCAAGCTTTCGCTCTGTCCGAAACAGATGACTCTATGACCCGCTGAATCGCGGCCGCGGACGTGCTCAGCGGAATAATCGATCGCTCCAGTGATCGATCGGCTACCGGCGGTGTCCCCACCCTTTGGGGCGGGCCAACGGGCACCGCGAAGTGGTCGCCGTAGGCAGTTCGGCTTGCGCGACGCTCGCGAACGATGGTGCTCAGGGGCGTGCAGCGCGCCGCCAGTGGGCGCAATTCAACCTCAGAGTCGCGGCGGGGTCGGACGCCGACCGCCCAGACCTTGGTGCGCGCACGTCTCCAGGGATCGCCAGAGGTCAGCCTCTCAGGAGGCTCTCGACCACAGCGCCGACGGCTGCCACCGCGGACAGCACGAGGACGGCGGGTCGGGCATGTCCACGATCGACGATACGGCGCAGGGGTCCCGCCAGCACGAAACCGGCCGCGACTGCAGGGAGGAAGGCGGCTGAGACCTTCAACTCCTCAGGGCCGAGGCGCCCGACGGCCGCTAGAGAACTGATGGACAGGATCGAGGCCGCTACGAAGAAGACGGACAACGTGCTCCGCAGCCTCGCACCCTCGGCGCTGGCGTAGAGCAGCGCCATCGGCGGCCCGCCGATGGAGGCAGCTGTAGCGAGGAAGCCCGACGCAGTTCCGGCGACAAGGAGTGCCGGGCGGGTAGGCGATGGTTTCCACCGCAGCGCCGACAGTCCGACCGCAACCAAGACGAGCAAGCCCAGTGGTACGCCGAGCGCGTCTTGGGGCACGACCGCGAGAAGTCCAAGTGCGAGCGCAGTCCCCGGAAGCAAACCGAGGATCGCCCACCCCAAGCGGTAATCGAAAGACCCGAACTCGCGGCCCGCCATCAGCACCGACAGGAACAGGCCGGCCACCAGAGCGGGACCGGGCACATAGGCGGAGTCGAGCACCAACAAGACCGGCACAGCGAGCAAGTTGATCCCGAAGCCCACCGCAGCGTGGATTGCAGCCGAGACCGCGATCACCAAGAGGGCCATGACGAGAACGTTCACACGCTACTCAACCACGACAGGCCGGCGACGCTACGGAGCCACCGCCGCCAGCCCAACCCGCCACCTAAGGCCTCCGCAAGCCGATCCGCTTGCGGACAGCGACCGGGCGAATCGCGGCAGATGAGGCGTTGCAGGGGACCGGTTTCAGGTCGCCCTGCACCTCGCCTGCCGTTATCACTTCGTTCTCTAGCCGCCGCAGCAGGTGGATGAGCTCTGGTGTGAACAGGTCTACCTGAGTCGAACTCAGCTCTTGGTTCGTGTCGTGAAGGAGTCGCTGAACCGCGTGTCGCCTCGTTGTCAGACGCCCGCGCAAGCGTCCGGCGAGCGCCTCGAACTCGCCCACGACGCGGTCCTGGTTTGCCTTGAGTTGCGCTCGACTGGTCACGACCGGCCGTTGCTCGCTGTGCTTCTTCTTCCTCACCCTCTGAAGGCTGAAACGCCGGAGCGGAAGTCCGAACATCGGCATGACAGCGGCAGATGCGACGTTGCCATCGACTTCGATGCAAGAGCGCACCGGTGAACAAGGCCCCTGAGCATAACTTTGCTCCTGACGATCGCTCCTCGCGAACGATGACGCGCCGTAGCGGGAGCTGATGGGGGGCCTGCGGCTCGCGACGGGTGACAGGGTGACCGGCGGTAATGGCAGCGACTCGCCGGTGGGTTTCCGGTGACTCACAGTGATACCGCGGGGGGCGGCCGGCTCTGCGTCAGGGTCCACCCTTCCAGTGGTCGATGCGGTGGTGATCGGGTAAGAACCCGTGCCGCACGCCCCATACCACCGCTTGGGTGCGGCTCTCGACCTGGATCTTCCGGTAGAGGTTTTGGATGTAGGACTTGACGGTGTTGGGCGCGAGGTAGGTGAGTGCAGCCACCTCCGCGTTGCTCTTGCCCTGGGTGACCAGGGCCAGGATCTCGGACTCGCGTTCTGTGAGCCCCTCCCGGCGCC
>NZ_CADCUP010000024.1:1373-3017 GCF_902805925.1 uncultured Nocardioides sp. | reverse complement strand
TTCGCCACCGTCGGCTTCGAGCCGCAGGTCGACCGCGAGCGCTTCGAGTACGCCACCCTCGCCGTCGGCTTCGCGCTCGTGCTGGTCCTGGTCTTCCGCTTCGGCGCCGGGCTGCACGGCCTCGGCCGGCGAGGCTTCCTCATCGTGGTGGTGGGCTCGCTGGTCCTCGCGCTCACCCTCGCCTACGCCGAGCTGCTGCGCCGGTACGGCATCTCCTCTGTGGTCGAGCCGGCGCTCGACGTCGTCCGCTGGAGCCGTGAGAACCTGCGGGCGTTCCCGCGGCCGATCGTGGTGCTGCTCGGGATCCCCGCCCTCGTCTGGGGCGTCCACATGCGGGCCCGCCGCCGCCAGGGCTGGTGGGTCTGCGCCTTCGGGGTCGCCGCGACCCTGCCGGTCGCCCATTCGCTGGTCAACCCGCAGGGCTCCTTCCTCGAGGCCGCCCTGCAGGTGACGTACGGCGTCGTGCTCGGCCTGGTGGTCGGCTACCTCGTCATCCGGGCCGACCTCGCTCTCACCGGCCCCCGGGGGAGCCGCGCCCGTGCGGCGGAGGAGGCCGCCGCGCACCGCCCCGAACCGTCCCGGTTCCGCTCGCTCTGACCGCCTCCGTGCCGCGCGGGCACCCGGCTACGGGCGGGTAGCCGCTAGCGTCCTCCCATGGCCCGCGACACGAGCACCGAGATCCTCGCCGAGATGGTCGCCAACGTCCTGAGCGTGGCGTTCCGGACCGGCGAGGCCGTCACCGAGGGCGACACCGTCGTCCTGCTGGAGTCGATGAAGATGGAGATCCCCGTGATCGCCGAGCGCTCCGGCACCGTCTCGGCCGTCAAGGTCGCTCCCGGCGACGTCGTCCAGGAGGGCGACGTCCTGCTCGTGCTCGCCTGACCCGGCCGATTCACCGCCGCCCGTCGCCGTCCGGTAGCCTTCCCGGCGGTGGCGTGTCCGAGCGGCCTAAGGAGAACGCCTCGAAAGCGTTTGTGGGTGCAAGCCCACCGAGGGTTCAAATCCCTCCGCCACCGCCAGCCATGTGATGTCTCAGGACATCTGCGAGATCCGAACCCACGGAAGTAGGTTCGGATCTTTGTCATTTCCGGGACTGGCAGTTCTTGCTGGTGTCGATGGCGATGCCGGTGACGGCGTCGACGACCGTGACGTCGTGGTCGGTGACGAGCGGGACGACGTGGGTCTCCCCTGGGGTTGCGCTCGCAACGAAACCTGACGCTTCGGCGTTGACCCTGTATGGAGACCATGCAGCCGCACCCGGAGACGAGTCCGGCGCGCGTGCTGCCCGACTTCGACTCGTGGGTCGCGGCTCGTGGCCCGTCGCTGCTGCGCCTGGCCCTCGCCCTGACCGGCAACCGGTCCGACGCCGAGGACCTCGTGCAAGAGGCATTGTCCAAGGCGCTGCCGAAGTGGGGTCGGATCGGCGGGTTGGATGATCCCGAGGCGTATACGAAGCGGATGGTCGTCAATGCCCATGTCTCCCTGTGGCGCAGGACCCGGCGCCGGGAGGTGCCGGTGGCCGAGCCCCCGTTCGAGGGCTCCACACCGGGTCCCGACTCCGGCATGGGTGCAGATGAGCGCCGGCGGCTGTGGCTGGCCTGCCGGTCCCTGTCGGTGTCGCAACGGACGGCCGTGGTGCTGCGC
>NZ_CADCUP010000024.1:409-1363 GCF_902805925.1 uncultured Nocardioides sp. | reverse complement strand
AAGCCCTCGAGTTCGGCACTGCCGATGCCGCGTTGAGCACGGACCTCGCGACCGCCGCGCGCACCCGCGGAGCGGCACGCCGACGACACCGGGTCGTGGGCATGGGTGTGGCCGTCGTGCTCGCCGCGGGACTGGGGGTCGCCACCATCGTCGGCGGTGGCTCTCCTCCGGATGAGGCGCCCGCATCCGACGAACGGCCGAGGACCAGCGGCGCGCTCGATGCGCCGGCAGGGTGGCACGTCGAGCAGTGGCGGGGGGTGAGCATCCACGTGCCCAACACCTGGGACTCGGGGGCGCTGTCCGCGTGGTGCGAACGCGGGCCGCTCTTGGGCGCGCCGGTCGTCGAGCGTCCCGGGGAGCCTGCGTCAACCCCGTGCAGCGATCCTGCTGTGGGATACGGCGTGCAATTCCTCGACCCCCGCCGCGGCCATGACCTCGAGTCCCACGCGGTTCGACAGCCTCGGCGCAGCGAGGCCGCGATGTACCCCAGGGATGCGTGGGTCGGGGTCGCCTGCGCTGACTGCGACGTTGCCATCCGAGTCGTCGCTCGCACCCCGTACGTCGCCCGCTACCTGTTGGGCACGTACGACCCCACATCGCCTTCATCGTGACCGGGTCGAGGTGAGCTTCCCCACCGGCTGCGGTCCAGGACCGCGTCCAGCTGAGGCAGGCGCCGTCCCTGCTGTCGTGCGAGCACGAGAGCAGGCCGAGGACCTAGGGTCGTAGCCGTGAGCGAGCTCCCCGTCCTGGACGCCACCGAGCAGCGCATCCTGGGTGCGCTCCTGGAGAAGCAGACGACGGTGCCGGCGTCCTACCCCCTCAGCGCGAACGCCCTCCGCTCCGCCTGCAACCAGTCGAACAACCGCGACCCCGTCGTCGACCTGGACCTGCAGACCGTCGAGCAGGCCGCCCGCGCGCTCAAGGACCGGGGGCTGGTGCGGATCGTGTGGGCGT
>NZ_CADCUP010000024.1:0-368 GCF_902805925.1 uncultured Nocardioides sp. | reverse complement strand
CGGCCAGCAGGATCCCCGGTGGATCCACCTCCTCGGCCCGGTCCCTCAGCAGGGCACCGCTGCGGTGCCGGTCGATCGCGACGCCGTGATCGCCGGGGGTGCGGAGGTCCGCGACGGGCGCGTCCGCTCCTCCTACGACACCGTGGCGACCGCCTATGCCGACCACCTCGTCGACGAGCTGGAAGGGTTGCCGTTCGAGACCTGGCTGCTGGACCGGGTGGCCGCCCGTGCGGCCGGCGAGCCTGTGGTGGAGGCCGGGTCGGGTCCCGGGCACGTCACGGCGTACCTGGCCGACCGTGGGGCCGCCGCGACGGGGATCGACCTGTCGCCCGCCATGGTGGCCGAGGCCCGTCGGCGCTTCCCGGCAC
>NZ_CADCUP010000023.1 GCF_902805925.1 uncultured Nocardioides sp. | reverse complement strand
GCGCTCGACGAACGCGCCCCGCGTCTCGCCATGTCCCTCCGGGACGGACGTCGCCGAGCACGTCCCGCTTGAGTAGATCGACGGCCGCACCGGGGTCAGCGGCGCTCAGCGGCGGCGCTTCCCCGCCTCCACGTCCACCCACACGAGCCGGTGGTCGCTGGTGGGGAAGGGGAACTCACCGGTGAGGCGGAAGAGCGGGTTGGCGCGCACCGGCCAGAAGACCTCGGAGTCCAGGATGTCGAGGTCCCGGCTCGGCAGCACGTAGTCGACCCGCAGGTTGCCCGGCGCGTTGTCGGCGAAGTCGGCGGTGTCGAAGCGGGCGGGACTGCGGTGGGCGGCGTTGGCACCGCCCTGCAGCGCGCTGGCCTCCACGGCGCCCGCGCTCGACGGGGTGCGGGCGTCGTTCACCTGCGGGAGGCGCAGCAGCTGCTGCACCGCACCGGGGATCGAGTCGCCGTCCCGGGGGTCGCTGTTCAGGTCACCGGCCACGACGAAGGAGGCACCGCGCTTCAACCCGCCCCGGCGGCCGCGGTCGTCGTAGATGTACGACGACGCGTGCCGTCCGCGGACGTAGTCGGCCCAGAAGCCGATCTCGTCGAAGTTGCGCCTGCCGTTGCGGTCCTCGGGTCCGTCGAAGACGGGCGGCGTCGGGTGCGAGACGAGGAAGTGCACGGTCTCGCGGCGGCTGACGCGGATCGGCAGGTCCCAGTGGGACTTGCTGGACAGGCGCACCGACGCCAGCTCCTTGCGCGAGTACCAGTCGGCCGGTGCGGAGGTGGTGGGGTCGTCGGGCAGCCGGGCGCCGGGCATGTCCTTCCACCGGAACTTCCGGAAGGTGCGCGCGTCCTGCTTGTCGATCGGGTACTTCGAGTAGACGACCATGCCGTACTGGCCCGGGAAGTCACCGAAGCCGAAGGCGTCGTTGCCGCCGCCGACGGAGCCGTTGTTGTCGAGGTCGAGGCCGCTCGGCACCCCGGTGTTGCTGGGTGCGACGAAGTAGTAGGGGTAGTCCGCCGCCGGCGCGCCGTTCTGCGACACGGCGAGGTAGTTGTCGCGGAACAGCTCCGCGGCACGGCCGCCGGGCACGTAGTCGAACTCGTTGACCAGCAGCACGTCCGGTGCCGCACGCTGGATGACCTCCGCGACCGCGCGCGCCTGCGCGTTCTCCCCGGTGGAGAGGTCCGAGACCAGCTGACCGGCCGCCGATCGGTTGAGCGAGGCGTTGTACGTCGAGAAGCGCACGCCGGCGGGCTCGGCCGGCCCCGACCGGAGCAGGCGGCGGTCGACGTCGAGCTTGTCGTCGAGCCTGACGGCGAGGAACTCGCTGACGTCCCTGACGTCCGCGCCACGGCCGCCGGTGCCGGGGTAGTTGTTGTCGTTGAGCACCGCGATGGTGTGGCGGTCGATGATCTCGACGTCCTCGATGGTGACGTAGGGGAAGGTGAACGGGTCGCCCTGGCCGCCCAGCCGTCGCGGGTTGGCGAGGTCCATCAGGTCGACCAGCAGCTTCTTGTCGGCGTACCCGTCGCGGTCCCGGTCGCGCAGGTCGGCGAGGTAGATCCGCTTGAACCGCGCGGCAGCACCCGAGAGGTTGTCGCGCTCGATCACCAGGAACTCGTGCTTGTTGACCGCGATGAAGTCGCCGAGGGCGTGGTCGGGCGACTCCATCCGGTAGCGCCGGTAGTCGCCGGTGAACGAGGCACTGCCGTCGCGACCGATCGGCGCGGTGTAGATGCGCAGGTCGGAGGCGAGGCCGGCGGCCTTGTCCTCGTCGGTGGCGCCCTCGAGCATGGGGTACAGCGTGCGGCCGTCGGGGCTGATCGCCATGCCCTCGAAGCCCTTGGAGCTCGGCAGGTTCGGCGCCTGGTCAGGCGCCGGGTGGGAAGGCGAGGTGACCCCCGGCGCGGCCACCGGCGCCTCGAGCACCTGGCCGCGCGCGTCGGTGTGCACCAGGAACGGCCCGAACTCGTCGCCGAACCAGTAGGTGCCGTCCGGCGCGACCTGCATCGACTCCAGGTCGAAGTCCCAGCCGGTCAGGGTGCGGTCGGGAGCTGGGCAGGTGTAGCCGTCCGGCAGCGTGGCTGCCGCCGCGCAGCCGCCGTCGCGCCAGATCGTCCAGGGCACGTGGCCGTCGGGGTCGGAGAGGTCGAAGCCGCCGAGCACCGACACCTCACCGCCGCGCAGGTCGGGACGGATCCGGTGCACACGCAGGCGGAAGTCCTGGCTGTTGGCCTTGGCGCCGAAGCCGTTGTCGCTCATCGCCAGGTAGGTGCCGTCGCGCAGGGAGTGGATGCCGGAGAAGCCCTGCACCGGCTGGCCGGCGTACGGCGCGGCCGGGTTGCCGGTGAAGTAGCCGGACCTCTCGCTGCCGGGCACGAACGTGTCGGCCGGCAGCGCGGCCCAGCCCACGAGCTTGGCCCCGTCGTCGTGGTGGTGGCCGTCACGGCCGGCCGAGGCCGGGGCCGTGGCGCTCAGGGCCGCGCCGGCGGCCAGGACGAGGGTGAGGCCGACGGCGGAGGCGGCTCGAGGATGGGTGCGCATGGGGTCAGGTCACCAGTTCCATCTTGCCAGCGAGTGACGAGGACGTGAACCCTTCAGGCGGCCTGGGTCGCCGTCGTACGCCGGTGCAGGCCCCACGAGGCGAGCAGCACGAACACCCCCACGACGGCGAGTCCGGCTCCCACGACCCCGGGTGCCCGGAACCCCCAGCCGGCGGCCACCACGAGCCCGCCCAGCCAGGCGCCGAGGGCGTTGGCGATGTTGAGGGAGGCGTGGTTCATCGCGGCACCGATGGTCTGGGCGTCGCCGGCGACGTCCATCAGCCGCAGCTGCAGGTTGATGACCAGGATCGAGCCGAGCACGGTGATGCCGAAGACGACCGGCAGGTTCCACCAGCCGGTGGGCGCGAGCCAGGAGAAGGCGAGCAGCAGCACGCCCTGGCCGACGCCACCGACGAAGAGCGAGCCGAAGACCGACCAGCGGGCCAGCTCGCCGGCCACCCAGGTGCCCGCCACCATGCCGAGGCCGAAGGCCAGCAGGAACACCGGGGCGACCGACTTCGACAGGCCGCCCACCTCGGTGACGGTCGGGACGATGTAGGTGTAGACCGCGAACATGCCGCCGAACCCGATCGCCCCGGCGAGCAGGGTGAGCAGCACCTGAGCACGGCCGAGCGCGCTGATCTCGCGCCGCCAGGTGGCGTGCGGGTCCCCGGTGCGCGAGGGGACGAAGGCGACGACCAGTGCGATGGTGGCGACGCCCAGCACCGCCACCAGCCAGTACGCCGAGCGCCAGCCGAGCAGCTGGCCGAGCCAGGTGGCGGCGGGCACGCCGACCACGTTCGCGACCGAGAGGCCCAGCATCACCTGCGCGACGGCACGGCCCTGGAGCCCCGGCCTGGCCAGGCTGGCCGCGACGAGGGAGGCGACGCCGAAGTAGGCGCCGTGCGGGAGCCCCGCGAGGAAGCGGGCGACGAGGAGCCCCTCGTAGGAGCTGATGAGCGCGCTGGCCGCGTTGCCCAGCGCGAACGCCGCCATCAGCGCGACCAGGAGCGCGCGGCGGGGCAGCCGGGCCCCGAGGAGGGCGATCGCCGGAGCCCCCACCACGACTCCGAGGGCGTACGCGGAGATGGCGTGGCCGGCGGCCGGGATCGACACGGACACGCCGGCGGCCAGGTCGGGCAGCAGGCCCATCGAGACGAACTCGGTCGTGCCGATGGCGAAGCCGCCCATGGCCAGGGCGAGCACGGCCCAGCCGAGGTGGGCCGTCGGCGCGGCGGACTCGGTGGTGGTGGGGTCAGGAGCGGTCGTCGTCATGGAGCCGGTCTTCCCGTGGTGCTGGACAGGGCGTGCTGACGGCGTACGCAGCTCGGGTCGACGCAGGACGCGACCGACCCTCACATCATGCAACCGGTGGGGAGCCGGTGGCTATTCCGGGTGCCGCGTCACACACGCGAGAGCCCGCCGGGCGGTCGGACCTCCCCCTCAGGCGGTCCGACGGCCCGACGGGCTGGTCGCGGTGTCCTGGCCGGCTGGGGCGAGGACCTGTCCGCAAGTAGACGCGGGTGCCCCGTGGTCCCGTGGGAAGTCGGGGGGCGGATACCCGATATTGGTGACCGCTCAGACGTCGAGCGTCTCCAGGTCGCGGTTGAGCGTGGCGGAGGGCCGCATCACCGTCGTGGTCCTCTCCGGGTCCGGGTGGAAGTAGCCGCCGATGTCGGCCGGCGAGCCCTGCACGGCCAGCAGCTCATCGACGATGGCCTGCTCGTGCTCGCGCAGCGTCGAGGCCAGGGCCGAGAACGCCTCGGCCAGGGCTGTGTCCTCGCTCTGCTCGGCCAGCTCCTCGGCCCAGTAGAGCGCCAGGTAGAAGTGGCTGCCGCGGTTGTCGGTGGTGCCGAGCTTGCGGCCGGGCGAGCGGTTCTCGGCCAGGAACGTGCCGGTGGCCCGGTCGAGGGTGTCGGCCAGCACCTGCGCCCGCGCGTTGTCGGTGGAGGTCGCCAGGTGCTCGAAGCTCGCCGCCAGGGCGAAGAACTCGCCCAGGCTGTCCCAGCGCAGGTAGTTCTCCCTCACCAGCTGCTGGACGTGCTTGGGCGCCGAGCCGCCGGCGCCGGTCTCGAACAGGCCGCCGCCGTTCATCAGCGGCACGACCGAGAGCATCTTGGCGCTGGTGCCGAGCTCGAGGATCGGGAACAGGTCGGTGTTGTAGTCGCGCAGCACGTTGCCGGTGACCGAGATGGTGTCCTCGCCGCGGCGGATCCGCTCCAGGGAGTACGCCGTGGCGTCGGCCGGCGACATGATCTCGATGGTCAGGCCCTCGGTGTCGTGCTCGGGGAGGTACTTCTCCACCTTGGCGATGAGGTTGGCGTCGTGGGCGCGGGCGCTGTCGAGCCAGAAGACGGCCGGGGTGTCGGAGGCCCGGGCCCGCGTGACGGCCAGCTTGACCCAGTCGCGGATCGGGTCGTCCTTGGTCTGGCACGCGCGCCAGATGTCCCCGGCCTCGACGTCGTGCTCGATCAGCGTCGCACCGGCACCGTCCACCACGCGCACCGTGCCGGCGGCCGGCACCTCGAAGGTCTTGTCGTGGGAGCCGTACTCCTCGGCGGCCTTGGCCATCAGGCCGACGTTGGGCACCGACCCCATGGTCGAGGGGTCGAAGGCGCCGTTCGCGCGGCAGTCGTCGAGGACGGCCTGGTAGACCGAGGCGTAGGAGGAGTCGGGGATCACCGCGAGGGTGTCCTGCTCCTCGCCGTCGGCGTTCCACATGTGGCCCGAGGTGCGGATCATCGCCGGCATCGAGGCGTCGACGATGACGTCGGAGGGCACGTGCAGGTTGGTGATGCCCTTGTCGGAGTCGACCATCGCCAGCGCCGGGCCCTCCCCGAGGCGCTGCTCGATCGCGGCACGGATCTCCGCACCGTCGGGCAGCTCGTCGACCGCGGAGAGGACCGCGCCCAGGCCGTCGTTCGGGCTGATGCCCGCGGCGGCCAGCTGGTCGCCGTACTGCTCGAAGACGGCGGGGAAGAAGGCCTTCACGACGTGGCCGAAGATGATCGGGTCGGAGACCTTCATCATCGTGGCCTTGAGGTGCACCGAGAAGAGGACGCCGTCGTCCTTGGCGCGCTGCACCTGCTCGGTCAGGAACGCGTCGAGGGCCGCGGCGCTCATGAAGGTGCCGTCCACGACCTCGCCGGCGAGCACCGGCACCGAGTCCTTGAGCACCGTCACGGTGCCGTCGGGGGCGACGTGCTCGATGCGCAGGGTGTCGTCGGCCTCGATGACCACGGAGCGCTCGTTGCTGCGGAAGTCGTCGTGGCCCATGGTCGCGACGTTCGTCCGCGAGTCGCCCGACCAGGCGCCCATGGAGTGCGGGTGCTGCTTGGCGTAGCTCTTCACCGAGGCGGGCGCCCGGCGGTCGGAGTTGCCCTCGCGCAGCACCGGGTTGACCGCGCTCCCCTTGACCCTGTCGTACTTCGCGCGGACGGCCCTCTCATCCTCGGTCTGCGGGTTCTCGGGATAGGCGGGCAGGTCGTGGCCCTGCTCCTGCAGCTCCTTGACCGCGGCCTTGAGCTGCGGGATGGAGGCGGAGATGTTGGGCAGCTTGATGATGTTGGCCTCGGGCCTCGTGGCCAGCTCGCCGAGCTCGGCGAGCGCGTCGTCGATGCGCTGCTCGTCGGTCAGCCGCTCGGGGAACTGCGCCAGGATGCGCCCGGCGAGCGAGATGTCACGGGTCTCCACCTCGACCCCGGCCGTGCGGGCGTAGGCCTCGACGATCGGCAGGAAGGAGTACGTCGCGAGCAGCGGCGCCTCGTCGGTGTGGGTGTAGATGATGGTGGCCATGGGGTCGATGACTCCTGATCCGGTGAGCGACGGGAATTGCTTGACGTCAAGATACCTGACGCCACCCGGTGCCCCGGGCCGCTCCTAGCGTGGCACCCGGCCTCAGAGGAGGCCAGGCCGAGCGCCGGCTCGTGGCGTGGCCGCACGGGATCGAGGGCTTCGACGCCGAGGGCGACATGGCCCAGAACTCCTACGGCGACGAGGACGGCCGCACCCAGATCCGACCGCAGGGCTGACGCTCAGGGTGCCTCGGTGAGGGACACCGAGCCGGTGGCCCAGTACTCCTGCACCAGCCCGACGTCCCGCGCGTAGAACCGGTCGACCTCGCCCCCGCCGGTGGTGACGACGAGGTGCACCAGCTCCTCGAAGTCGCCCGCGGGCGTCGACCCCGACGCGTCGGTCTCCTCCACGCGCGCGAGGTCCTCGGCGATGCCCGGGGCGAGCTGCTGGCGGTAGCCGTCGCCACGACGCGGCACGGCCGGCATCGCCAGGCCCGCCTCCGCCCCGGCCACGCCCGCACGCCAGGAGCCGACGGTGTCCGGCGTGAGCTGGTCGTGGCCGAAGCTCCAGACGTTGCCCGACCGGTCCTGGGCGTAGAAGTCGATCGCCTCGGCGAGCGTCGTGCCGTCGGGGGCGGAGGCCACGGTGCGCACGCCGGTCACGTCGACGTCGGCGACCTCGGTGGTCCCGTCGACCACCGTCACGGTGCGGGTGCCGGGCACCTGGCCGGAGACGGCGTACTCGCGGACGGTGCCGGTGCGCAACGGCAGCCAGGGGTTGTCGATGCGCGCCACGAAGTCGTCGGGGTCGGGCGAGGGCGTGGGGACCACGAGGCCGTCGACGCCGGCGGGGTCGCTCACCGGCGGCTGGGACGCCGCGCAGCCGGTGGTCAGTGCCGCCGCGGACAGGAGGACGGCCGCGGCCGTGGCGAGCCCGCGGCGGGGCCTCGTCGTCATGGCGGCCAGCATGCCACCCGGCCAACCCCGGGCCCGCCGTGGCCGGCGCCGCTGCTAGCGTCGGAGACCGATCACCCCCGTCCACCGAGGAGTCCTCGTGAGCAACGCCCCCCTCAAGGTCGCCGTCACCGGTGCCGCCGGCCAGATCGGCTACAGCCTGCTGTTCCGCCTCGCGAGCGGCTCGCTGCTCGGCCCCGACCGTCCGATCCAGCTCCAGCTGCTCGAGATCGAGCCGGCCCTCAAGTCGCTCGAGGGCGTCGTGATGGAGCTCGACGACTGCGCCTTCCCGACGCTCGCCGGGGTCGAGATCGGCCACGAGCCCGAGAGGATCTTCGACGGCGTCAACCTGGCGCTGCTCGTGGGTGCCCGCCCCCGCGGGCCGGGCATGGAGCGTGGCGACCTCCTCTCGGCCAACGGGGCGATCTTCACCGCGCAGGGCAAGGCCCTCAACGAGGTGGCGGCCGACGACGTGCGCATCGGTGTCACCGGCAACCCCGCCAACACCAACGCCCTCATCGCGATGAGGAACGCCCCCGACATCCCGGCCGAGCGCTTCTCCGCCCTCACCCGCCTGGACCACAACCGAGCCATCTCGCAGCTGGCCGCGAAGACCGGCGCCGCCGTCACCGACATCACGAAGATGACGATCTGGGGCAACCACTCCGCGACGCAGTACCCCGACCTCTTCAACGCCGAGGTCCGGGGCCAGAACGCCGCCGAGGCGGTGGGCGACCAGGACTGGCTCGAGAGCACCTTCATCCCCACGGTCGCCAAGCGCGGCGCCGCGATCATCGAGGCACGCGGCTCGTCCTCGGCCGCCTCGGCCGCGTCCGCGACGATCGACGCCGCCCGCGACTGGCTGTTCGGCTCCGCCGAGGGCGACTGGGTGTCGATGGCGGTCGTCTCCGACGGCTCGTACGGCGTCCCCGAGGGCCTGGTGTCGTCGTTCCCG
This sequence comes from uncultured Nocardioides sp., assembly GCF_902805925.1. Classification (GTDB taxonomy): domain Bacteria; phylum Actinomycetota; class Actinomycetes; order Propionibacteriales; family Nocardioidaceae; genus Nocardioides. The sequence goes on along the minus strand of NZ_CADCUP010000023.1, from coordinate 4,041 downwards.
GTCACCACCCGAGACGGCGGCTGGGAGATCGTCCAGGGACTCGACGTCAACGACTTCTCCCGGGCGCGCATCGACGCCTCGACCGCCGAGCTGGCCGAGGAGCGCGACGCGGTCACCGAGCTCGGCCTCATCTGAGCCCGGCAGGGCCCGGAGGCGCTCAGCCCGGCTGGTCGGGGATGGAGCTGGCCAGCACGATCAGGGCCACCCCCACGCCGGCCAGCAGGGTGGCGTCGATCGGCTTGGAGCGGACGGCGAGCATGCCGGCGTCCCGGGGCCTGAGCCCGACGCGCACGGCGGCGGCGAAGACGAGCGCGCCGCCGAACCACCGGATGCCGGTGCGCCACGACCCGGCCACCACGATGCCCACGGCGACGACCGCCACGACGAGGACCACGAGGTAGATGGCGCCACCGAGGGTGCTGGGGTAGCGGCGCTCCTCCAGGACCTCGGGGGCCGCCACCTCGCCGTCGACGAGCGCCTCCGCCGAGACCGGCGGCACGTCCTCGGGCGTCGGCAGGTCGTGCTCGGTCACGGGCGGGCGGACCGCTCGGCGATGTCCACGATGTTGGAGAGCAGCATCGCGCGGGTCATCGGGCCGACGCCCTTGGGGTTGGGCGAGACCCAGCCCGCGACGCCCCAGACGTCCGCGGCCACGTCGCCGGCGATCCGGCCGTCGACGCGCGAGACGCCGACGTCGAGCACGGCCGCACCGGGCCGGACCATGTCGCCACGGATGATGTCGGGCACGCCGGCGGCGGCGACCACGATGTCGGCGTTGCGCACGTGCGCGGCCAGGTCGCGGGTGCCGGTGTGGCACAGCGTCACCGTGGCGTTCTCCGTACGACGCGTCAGCAGCAGGCCGAGGGGACGTCCGACGGTCAGCCCGCGGCCGACGACGACGACCTCGGCGCCGGCGATCTCCACCCCGTGACGTCGCAGCAGCTCGATGGCCCCCACGGGGGTGCAGGGCAGCGGACCGGGCTCGCCGAGCACCAGCCTGCCCAGGTTCGTCGGGTGCAGGCCGTCGACGTCCTTGTCGGGGTCCACGCGCGAGAGCAGGGCGAACTCGTCGAGGCCGGTGGGCTGCTGCACGATGAACCCGGTGCAGGCGGGGTCGGCGTTGAGCTCGTCGACGACCGCCTCGACCTCCTCCTGGGTGGCCGTGGCCGGGAGGTCGCGGCGGATGGAGGTGATCCCGATCGCGGCGCAGTCCTTGTGCTTGGCCCCGACGTACCAGCGGGAGCCCGGGTCGTCGCCGACCAGCACGGTGCCGAGCCCGGGCACGACGCCGCGGTCCCTGAGGGCGGCCACGCGCTCGAGGAGCTCGGCCTTGATGGTGGCGAGCGTGGCGCTGCCGTCGAGGGTCTGTGCGGTCACGGGGTCATCCTGTCAGGGTCGTGGTGCCTCGGAGCCGGCGCGCACCGGACGCCCCGGCTCCGCCGGGGCTCAGTGGGCGAAGTGCCGGGTGCCGGTGAGGTACATCGTCACGCCGGCCGCCGTGGCCGCCTCGACGGTGAGCTCGTCGCGGACGGACCCGCCGGGCTGCACGATCGCGGTGACGCCCGCGTCGATGAGGATCCGCGGGCCGTCCTCGAAGGGGAAGAAGGCGTCGGAGGCGGCCACGGACCCGGCGGCCCGCTCCCCGGCCCGCTCGACCGCCAGCCGGCACGAGTCGACCCGGTTGACCTGCCCCATGCCCACGCCCACCGAGGCGCCGCCGCGGGCCAGCAGGATCGCGTTGGACTTGACGCCCCGGCACGCCTTCCACGCGAAGGCGAGGTCGGCGAGCACCTCCGGCGAGGCGGCCTCGCCCGAGGCGAGCGTCCAGGTCGCGGGGTCGTCGCCGTCGGCGTCGACGTGGTCGCGCTGCTGCATCAGCAGGCCGCCGGAGATGGGACGGGTCTCCGCCCCGCCACGGGGCGGCGGCTCGCACTGCAGCAGCCGGATGTTCTTCCTCGCCGCCAGCACCTCCACGGCGCCGTCCTCGTAGCCGGGGGCGACGACCACCTCGGTGAACACCTCGGCGACCTGGCGTGCCATCTCCACCGACACCGGCACGTTGGTGGCGACGACCCCGCCGAACGCCGACACCGGGTCGCAGGCGTGCGCCTTGCGGTGGGCGTCGGCCGCGTCCGCGCCGACCGCGATGCCGCAGGGGTTCGCGTGCTTGATGATCGCCACCGCCGGCTCGTCGAAGTCGTGGGCCGCGCGACGGGCGGCGTCGGCGTCGACGTAGTTGTTGTAGGACATCTCCTTGCCGTGCAGCTGCGTCGCCTGCGCCAGCCCGGTGCTGGAGCCGTTGCCGTAGAGCGCCGCGCGCTGGTGGGGGTTCTCGCCGTACCGCAGCACCGACGCCCTGTCCCACGTCGCGCCGACCCACGCCGGGAAGCCCTGGCCGTCGGAGGTGTCGGTGAGCACGTTGCCCATCCAGGAGGCCACGGCCACGTCGTACGTCGCGGTGTGCACGAACGCCTCGGCGGCCAGCCGCCGGCGCTGGGCGAGGGTGAACCCGCCGCCGGCGAGGGCGGCCAGCACGTCGCCGTACGCCGCGGGCGAGGTGACGACCGCGACCGACGGGTGGTTCTTGGCAGCGGCGCGCACCATCGACGGCCCGCCGATGTCGATCTGCTCCACGCACTCGTCGGGCGAGGCCCCGGACATCACCGTCTCGGTGAAGGGGTAGAGGTTGCACACGACCAGGTCGAACGGCTCGACCTCGAGCTCGGCCAGCTGGACGACGTGGCTCTCGAGGCGGCGGTCGGCCAGGATGCCGGCGTGCACCCGCGGGTGCAGCGTCTTCACGCGGCCGTCGAGGCACTCCGGGAAGCCGGTGAGCTCCTCCACGCGAGTCACGGGCACGCCCAGGGACTCGATGAGCGCGGCGGAGCCGCCCGTCGAGACCAGTGCGACGCCGGCGTCGTGGAGGCCGCGCACCAGGTCCTCGAGCCCGGTCTTGTCGTAGACGGAGACCAGGGCGCGCCTGAGGGGGATCTGGAGATCTGACACGGGACCACTCCTGCAGCATCGGTTGCGGTGGGAGCACCCAGGCGTCCGATGCTCACCGACGTCACTCCCCGGCGGTTGCCCACCTGCGCCAGTCGTGTGGGCCTCAGCCTAGTCGGACCCGGCGCCCCTCGACCGACCAGCCCTCGCGCGCCATCCGGCCCACGCTCCGGACCAGCATCTCGCGCTCGGCGACCTTGATCCGCTCGTGCAGCGACTCCTCGTCGTCGGTGTCCTCCACCGCCACCGGCACCTGGGCGACGATCGGCCCGGTGTCGACGCCGTGGTCGACCACGAAGAGCGTCGCGCCGGTGACCTTGACGCCGTACGCCAGCGCGTCGGCGGCGCCGTGCATGCCGGGGAAGGCCGGGCACAGGGCCGGGTGGGTGTTGAGCATCCGTCCCGCGAACCGGCCCAGGAACTCCTCGCCCACGAGCTTCAGGAACCCGGCCGAGACCACGAGGTCGGGTTCGAACGCGGCCACGGAGTCGGCCAGGGCCCGGTCCCAGTGCTCACGCGAGGTGTAGTCGCGCACCCGCCGCACGAAGGTCGGCACCCCGGCGCGCTCGGCGCGCTCGAGGCCCTCGATGCCGTCGCGGTCGGCGCCCACGGCGGCCACCTTCGCGCCGTACGCCGGCTCGGCGCAGGCGTCGAGCAGCGCCTGGAGGTTGGTGCCCGATCCGGAGACCAGGACGACGAGGCGGGCGGGTGCGGGCACCCGCCGGAGTCTAGGGGCGTCAGGCGTCGGGGGCGTCCACCGGGACGGACGTGCGCCGCTGCCACCAGGTCGTCACCAGGCCGCCCAGCAGGCCGCCGACGCCGAAGGCGGTCACCGCGTGCACCAGCACGTCGAGGTGGAACGGACCGACGAACCGCATCCGTCCCGGTCCGGCCGCACCCCCGGCGAGGGAGGCGAGGAGGCCCAGCAGCAGGCCGGCGATGATGCCCCCGCCGCAGCCGCGCATGGCCCCCTCGTCCCAGCGCAGGGTCGGGAAGCGGCGCTGCACGCGCGCCGTCGCGAGCGCCGCGACGAGCGGC
>NZ_CADCUP010000022.1 GCF_902805925.1 uncultured Nocardioides sp. | reverse complement strand
TCTTGACGATCACGCCGGTGGTGCAGCCGTAGGTGCGCACGACCTCGCCGTCGTCGGTCACCGGGCCCGGACGGCCCTGCGGTGGCACCGGCGTCCCCGGCGTGCCGGGCACCGGGGTGTCCGGGCCCTTGGTGTCCACGGTGCCCGGCGCGGTCGGGACGACCGGCGTCGTGGCGGCCGTCAGAGCGGCCAGCGCGGGGTCGACGACGGCGCCGGGCGCACCGGCAGCACCGGGGACGGCGGCAGGTGCGGTGGCGGCGGCGGCCGGGGTCTCGCCGGCCGCGGCCGCGCCCTCGCCGAGCAGGCCTGCCATCAGGCTGGCGAACTCCCCGGCCCCCGCGCCGGTGTCGGCCACCGGCGCCGCTCCGCCGGCCGGTGTCACCAGCGGGGCGACGGGCGCGGGCATCGAGACCGGGGTCATGTGGTGGCCTCCAGGGTCCTCATGATCGAGCGGACGTAGTTCTGGGTCTCGGCGTACGGCGGGATGCCGTCGTACTTCAGGACCGCCCCGGGACCGGCGTTGTAGGCGGCGAGCGCGAGCTCGGTGCTGCCGAACCGGGTCATCAGGTCCTTCAGCAGACGGGCGGCGCCGTCGACGGCCTGCGTGGGGTTGAAGGAGTCGGTCACGCCGAGGCCCTTCGCGGTGGCGGGCATCAGCTGCATGAGGCCCTGGGCGCCTGCGGAGCTGACCGCGTCGGCGTCGAACCCGGACTCCTGGCGAGCGACCGCCGAGAGCAGCAGGGGGCTGACGCCGTGGGCGCGGCCGGCGGTGTTGAACGCATCGGCGTACGGCACGAAGGACGGCACCGCGCCACCGGCGGTGGCGGTGGCGGTCGGCCCGGTGACGGCCGCGCCGTCGGGCAGGATCCGGCGGATGACGTCGGGCGTGGTCGGCACGTCGACGATGCGCACGTTGAGCCCGGTGCGCGGCGCCTCGATCATCTTGCCCCCGCCGATGTAGATGGCGATGTGGTCGACGCCGTTGTTGCGGCTGGAGTTGTCCCAGGCGATGAGGTCGCCCGGCTGGGCCTCGGCCATGCTCGCCACCGGCCGGCCGGCGCGGGCCTGGTCGGCCGAGACGCGCGGCAGGTCGTAGCCGAACTTCTCGTAGACCATCTGCACCAGGCCCGAGCAGTCCATGCCCGTCGGGCTCGTCCCGCCCCAGACGTACGGCACGCCGAGGTACTGCTTGGCCTCCTCGACGACGGCGAGGCCGTCGGCGGTGGCGCCGGCCGCCGGCACGCCGGGGGATGCCGAGGCGGAGGTCAGCGCCGTGGAGCTCAGCACGTCGGCGAAGGCCGCGCTGGAGACGGGGTTGCTCTGCGGCGCCAGCAGGTCGAGCTGGGCCTGGATCGCGGAGATCCGCGACGTGACGTCGCCGATGCTCATGCGCGGACCTCCTCGGTCAGGGTGCGGCGACGCAGCCAGCCCTGGGCGGCGGCGTCGTCGAGCTGGGCGGCCTCGGTGCGGGCGCGCTCGGCGCGACGCTGCTCGGCGCGGCGCGCCAGCAGCATGGAGACGGCCTCGAGCCGCGACCGGTCGCTGCGCCAGTGGGACGTGGCGGCGGCCATCACCGAGGCCGACACGCGCAGGTCCTCCCGGCGGACGACGAGTGCCTGGCCCACGGCCAGCGCGTGGGTGCGGTCGGCGAGGTAGGTCACCGAGGTGCCGGCGAGGAAGGCGGGCTGGGCGTCGAGCTGCTGCTCGAGGGTGCGTACGCCGGACTCGACGGCCGCGTGCTCGGCGATGGCGGTGGTGAGGCCCTGGCGGCTGTCGCGCTCACGGACCCCGCGGACCCGGGCGACGGCCTGCAGGCCGGCGTCGTGGACGGTGCTCACGCGACCACCTCGCTGCCCACGACCCGGCCGAGCCGGCCCCAGGTGGCGGCCAGCGGGCTGGCGTCGTCCATGTCCTGGCGCAGGAAGGCGTCGATGGCCGGCATCGCGGCGATGGCGGCGTCCGCGTCGGCGTCGGCGCCGCTGGCGTACGCACCGATCTCGACGAGCTCGCGCACGTCGCGGAAGGCGGCCATCAGGCGGCGCATCCGGGTGGCGTCGGACCGCTGCTCGCGGGTGGTCACCGCGGAGGTCACCCGGCTGATGGACTCGAGCACGTCGACGGCCGGGAAGTGGCCGGCGGTGGCGAGGCGGCGCGAGAGCACGACGTGGCCGTCGAGGATCGAGCGGGCGGTGTCGCCGATCGGGTCCTGGAGGTCGTCGCCCTCGATGAGCACGGTGTACAGGCCGGTGATGCTGCCCTCCGGCGAGGTGCCGGCCCGCTCGAGGAGCTGGGGGAGGAGGGCGAAGACGCTGGGCGGGTAGCCGCGGGTCGCCGGGGGCTCGCCGGCCGAGAGGCCGATCTCGCGCTGCGCCATGGCGACGCGGGTGAGGCTGTCCATCATCAGCATGACGTGCCGGCCGGCGTCGCGGAACGACTCGGCGATGCGGGTGGCCACGAACGCGGCGCGCAGGCGCTCCACGGGCGGGGCGTCGGAGGTGGCGACGACGACGACCGAGCGGGCCAGGCCCTCGGGACCGAGGTCGTTCTCGATGAACTCGCGGACCTCGCGGCCGCGCTCGCCCACCAGGGCGATGACCGAGACGTCGGCGTCGGTGCCGCGGGCCACCATGGACAGCAGGCTCGACTTGCCGACGCCCGACCCGGCCATGATGCCGACGCGCTGGCCGCGTCCGAGAGGGGTGAGGGCGTCGAGCGCGCGCACGCCGGTGCCGATCTGGGTGTCGATGCGCGGGCGGTCCAGCGCCATCGGCGGGTTGAGGCCGACACCCACCGTGCGGAGGCCGGTGAGCGCGGGCCCGCCGTCGACCGGCCGGCCGATGCCGTCGACCACGCGGCCGAGCAGCTCCTCGCCCACGGGGATCTCGAGCGGGCCGCCGGTGCTGCGCACCGCGACGCCGGCGGTGAGGCCGCTGGTGGAGCCCAGGGGCAGGCAGGTGAGACCGGCGGGGCCGCTCGCGGCGACCTCGGCGAGCACGGGGCTGCGCTCGCCGATCGACACCACGTCGCCGATGGCGGCGCTCAGGCCGCTGACCTGGACCTGGAGTCCCAGGACGCGGGTCACCCGGCCCAGGCCCAGCGGCTGGGCGGCGTCCAGCGCGGCGCGCCGGACGCTCTGGGTCAGGACGCTCATCGCAGGGCCTCCTGGATGCGCGCCAGCGCGGTGCCCACCCGGAGGTCGACGATGCGCTCGTCGGTCTCGACCAGGGCGTCGCCGTGGTCGAGCGAGGGGTCCACCACGACGGTGAGGCCGTGGGCGGCCAGCTCCGAGAGGTCGGCGCACGAGCCGGCCCGCGGGTTGATCCGCACGGTGACCCCCGGCTGCTGCGGGGTGGCGGCCAGCACGCGCCGTACGACGTCCTCGTCGGTGCCCCGGTCCTGGGCGGCGCCCACGAGGGTGCGCGTCAGCTCCAGCGCCAGGTCGGTGGCCCGCTCGTCGACGTCGCGACGGCAGACGTCGATGGCCGCGACGAGCTGCGCCGTGGCGCTCTCCAGCGCCGCGACGGCGGACCGGTGCTCGGCCTGCCGGCGACGGCGCTCGGCTGCGAGCTCGTCCTCGTGGCGGCGCGCGGCGACGTACGCCGCGGCCTCCGCGTCCCGCCGGCCCTCGGTCCAGCCGATGGCGTAGCCCTGGGAGCGGGCCGCCGACCGGGTGGACTCGGCGAGGGCGGCGAGCACGTGCTCGGTGACCTCGTCCGCGAGGACCCCGGAGTCGCCGTAGCGGGTCCAGGTGCCCGAGCGGAGCTCGGGTGTCGCCAGGGCGGTGAGCGTCGCTCCGCTGGTGTCGGTGCTGCGAGCCGGGGCCGGAGCGGCGGGGTAGGGGCGGAAGTCCTCCGCGAGCGCCTCAGACAACGTACTCCTCCTCGTTCGCACGGCGGATCGAGATCTCGCCCTTCTCCTCGAGCTGGCGCATGGTGCGGATGACCGCCTGCTGCGCCTCCTCGACCTGCACCAGGCGCACGGGGCCGAGCAGGTCGATCTCCTCGACCAGGCCCTCGCCGGCGCGCTGGGACAGGTTCGAGGTGATCTTGAGCCGGACCTCCTCGGCGACCCCCTTGAGGGCGAGCGCCAGGGTGGCGGTGTCGACGCCGCGCAGGATCTGCTGCACCGACCGGTCGTCGATGGCGGTGATGTCCTCGAACATGAACATCCGGCTGCGGACCTCCTCGGCCAGCGGCTGGTCGAGGCTCTCCAGGCCCTCGATGATCTGGCGCTCGGTGGCCCGGTCGGAGCGGTTGATGATGTTGACCAGGGGGTCGACGCCGCCCACGCGGGACATCTCGGTCGGCTGGAGCATCGAGGAGAGCTTGCGCTCGAGGGTGGCCTCGACGGTGCGGATGATCTCGGGCGACGTGCGGTCCATGACGGCGATGCGGTGCGCCACCTGCGCCTGCTGGTCCGACGGCAGCCCCGAGAGGAGCAGCGAGGCCTTCTCGGCGGTCATGTGCGCCAGCACCATGGCGATCACCTGGGGGTGCTCGTCGGCGATGAAGGAGCGCAGCTGGGCCGGGTCGGCGCGGTGGAGGAACTGGAAGGGCATCTGGACGACGGCGGCGTTGAGGCGCTCGATGACCTCGGCGGCGCGCTCGGAGCCCAGCGACTGCTCGAGGATCTGCTGGGCGAAGGCGAGGCCGCCCTGCTGGATGTGCTGGCGTGCGGTGAGCAGGTCCCGGAACTCCTCCAGGATCTCACCGCTCTCGGTCGCGTTGACGTTGTCGAGGCGGGCGATCTCGGCGGACAGCGCCTCGACCTCCTGCTCCGACATGTGGGCCATCACGGAGGCGGCCCGGTCGCGTCCCAGCTGGATCAGGACGATGGCGGCCTTGCGGGCGCCCACGTTGGTGGCGGTCGCGGTGCTCATCAGCTCTGCACCAGCCATCCGCGCAGCAGGGCCGCGACTTCCTCGGGCTGGCGCTCGACGAGGGCGGCCAGCTCGGCGCGCGTCTCCTCCGCCCTCATCTGCTCGGTGGACTCCAGGGCGAGGACGGCGGCCGGCGGCTCCACCGGAACGGCGGCGCGGGCGGCCGACTCGTTGCGGAGCTGCTCAACGACGTACGACGTGGCCTGGGCGCGTGCCTTGGCGCGCTTGCGGCCCTTGAACCAGGCCAGGGCGAGCATCAGCGCGACGACGCCACCGAGGGCACCGTTGCGGATGGCCTGGTTCAGGTTGGCCTTCTCCTCCGCGGCGGCCGCTGCGGCGAGCTCCTTGGCCGCCGCCTCCTCGGCCGAGCGGTCGAAGGGCATGCTCTGCACCTCGACGGCGCCGTTGCTGCGCTCCTCGTTGATGCCGGCGGCGGTGGCGACGAGGTCGGCGACGTCCTCGTTGTTGAGGTCGCGAGCCGCTGCGGAGTCGAGCACCACCGAGACCGTCTTCATCGTGGGCGTGCCGGGGGCCGCCTCGCGGCGCTCGACGACGGTGTTGACGGCGTTGTCGGAGGTCTTGGACTCCTTCTTGTAGTCGCCGTTCGCACCGGTGCCGGCGCCGTCCACGCCGGTGTCCATCTGGCCGTCGGGACCGACGACGCCGGTCTCGGCGTTGCCGCCGGCAGGACCCGTGTACTCCTCGGTCTGCGTCGACTCGGAGAGCGGCTTGATGCCCTTCGCGGTGGAGTAGGTCTTGGACTCCTGGACGGACTTGTCGAAGTCGAGCTCCGCGGAGACGGTGACGGTGGAGTTGCCCGGGCCGACGACGCGGTCGAGCATCGCCTGGATCTTGCCGGTCATCTGGTCCTGGTAGTCCGCGACCTCCTGGCTGCGGCTGTTGGCGCCGGCGCCGCCGGCGCCGTCGTCGGTGGAGAGGACCTGGCCGGTGGAGTCGGCGACGGTGACCTTGGCCGGGTCGAGGCCGTCGATGGAGGAGGCGACGAGGTGGACGATCGCCTGGACCTGGTTGGGCTGGAGCGTCGAGCCGGCGCGGGTGCCGACGAGGACCGACGCGGTGGTCGGGTCCTGCTCGTCGGCGAAGACCTCCTTCTCCGGCATCGCGAGGTGGACGACGGCGGTGTCGATGCCGTCGATGGCGCCGATGGTGCGCGAGAGCTCGCCCTCCATCGCCCGCTTGAAGGCGGTCTGCTCCTGGAACTGCGAGGCGGAGATGGACTGCGAGTCCAGCAGGGAGTAGCCGCCGTCGGAGCTGGTGGGCAGGCCCTCGCCGCTGAGGGCGATGCGGGTCGAGTACACCTGGTCCTGGGGGACCATGACCGTGCCGCCGCCGCCGCCGATCTCGTAGGGGATGCCGTCGGCCTCGAGCTTCTCGATGACCGCGGAGGCGTCCTTCGACGACATGTTGCTGAAGAGCGGGCTGTAGTCGGGGGTCGCGGCCCACCTGAAGACCAGGAAGCCGGCGAGGAGCAGGCCGAGGGTGCCGACGATCGCGACCACCTTCTGGCCGGGCGCGAAGTCGTTGAACGTCTGCTGGTAGCGCGAGAGGTTCCGCGTGAGCGTGGTGCGCATCAGACCTGCATCCGCATGATCTCGTTGAACGCCTCGACCGCGCGGTTGCGCACCGCGACGGTGAGCTGGGTGGTGATCGAGGCCTCGGAGGCCGCGATGGTGTAGTCGTGGATGTTCGACAGGTCGCCGGTGGCGGCCTGGACGGCCAGCCCGTCGGCCCGGTCGGTGACGTTCTCGAGGTTCTGCAGGCCGTCGACCAGCATGTCGCCGAAGGCCTTGTCAGGTCCCTGGGCGGCGGACGCCGACCTCCCGAGCGTGACGGACCCGCTGCCCGCGACCGGAGCGGTGAACGGCGTGAAGCCGACGCTCTCGATGCCCCCGATGCTCATCATGACCTCCCGATCTGGAGGGCGGCGCTGTAGCCGTCCTGTGCGTACTTCGTGACGGACACCGCCGCCTGGAAGCCCCGCTGGGCCATCACGAGCTGCGACATCTGGGATCCCATGTCCATCTCCGGCGCGCGGACGTAGCCGGCCTCGTCCGCGAGCGGGTGGTCGGGGGAGAGGACCATGCGGCCCTCGGGGTCGCTCTCGGCGATGCCGGCGACGTCGACGCCACCGTCGGGGCGCGCGCGGGCGATGAGCATCTGGGCCTGGAAGGCGTCCCGGTCGGTGCTGGTCATCGTGTTGGCGTTCGCGATGTTGTTGGCCAGCGCGTCGAGCCAGGTCTGGTGCATGCCCAGGCTGGTGTTGGCGATGCGCAGCGACTCGAAGGCGCCCATCACTGGCCGCTCATCGCGGAGCGCAGGAGGCTCTGCCGGTCGGTGACCGCGCGGGTCATCAGCTGGTACTGGAACTGCGACTGCATCGCCGAGAGCGTCTCCTTGCGCAGGTCGACGTTGTTGCCGTTGGCGCCGACCGGGGTGTCGGTCGGGACCGTCGACGCCGAGACGGTCGACGCGTCGAGGTCGCCGCCGGCGATGGCCGAGCGCAGCGAGCTCTCGAAGTCGACCGACGTGGCGCGGAAGCCCGGGGTGTCGACGTTGGCGATGTTGTCTGCGATGACGTTCTGTCGCATCGAGATGCCGTCCAGCGCTGTGGTGAGCGCACGACTGACGGCATCGGTGATCGCGAAGGACACGTGGTGCCTCTCTGGAGGAACGAGGGGGATGCCGGTCCTTCGGCGGTTCCGAGCAATCCTTTGCTCGAGTTGAATCTTCGACCCGGACCATCCCCAATTGAGGGTATTCAGTCCAAGATGGCCCGGGTCGCGGCCAGGCGGGGACCAAGGTCCCGTGGCGCCCGCCCGGGGCCGTCAGCGATCGGTGGGGCCGGGGTGGTCAGGCGTTGACGTCGAGGTACGCCGGCTGGTGGGGGCCGCCGACGGCCCGGCTCACGTGGGCGGCGTACCGCTGCTGGCGCACGACGGCGTGGAGGGCGTCGTGGAGGTCGACGGTGAGCGCCCGCTGGCGGGCCAGGAGGTCGCGGGCGCGGGGTAGCAGCGCGACCGGCGGAGGGCCCAGGCCGGTGGGCTCGTGCCACTCCTCGGGCACCTCGCCCGGGTCGCGGCCCTCGGCGCGCAGGCGCCCCACCCGCTCGAGGTCGCCCTCGAGGCGGTCGAGCACGGCGGTCCAGGCGGTCGTGCGGTCGGGCTCGTGCCTCGGGGCCGTCGTGGTCACGCGCTCAGCGCCTGCTGCATCGCCGCCTCGCGCCAGGTGTCGCCGAGGTCGCCGGCGATCTTCAGGCACTGCTCGGTGAGCGTGGGGTCGCGACGGACGTTCGCCTGCACGAGGTGGCCGTGCAGGAAGTCGTAGAGGCCGGCCAGGGCCGGACCGGCGTCGAAGAGCTCCGGCTTGAGGCTGACCCGGAGCTCCATGACGATGTCCTGCGCATGCAGGAGCTGGCCGTGGGCGGCCTGGTGGTCACCGCCGTGCTGCGCCTCGAGGGCACGGCTGATGTCGAGCCGGAGGCGGTCGAAGAGCATGACCAGCAGCCGTGCCGGGCTGGCGGTGGCGATCGAGGCGTCGAGGTAGGCCGCGCGGGCGTTCGGATTCATCGTTCTTCCTTACTCCGAGGACCTGGACAGCGAGCCGAGCTGCCCCGCCAGCCAGCCGGACTGGCTGTTGAGGCGGGAGAGGGCCACGTCGAGGGCCGTGTAGGTGCGGGTCAGCGTCTTCTCGCGCAGCTCCAGCCGGGCGTCCCAGGCGTCGATGCTGTCCTGCAGCCGGTCGATCTGCTGGGTCTTCCCGGTGGCCAGGCTGGTGAGGCTGCCGTCGATCTTGTCGCTGGCCCGCGCGCCGATGGTCTCGAGGCGACCGGCGAAGCCGGTGAGGGCGGCAGCGGCGCCCGAGGCGTCCGCGGCGTACGCCTTGTCGAACGCGGTCGCGTCGAAGACGAGCTTGCCGTAGCGGTCGGTCTGGATGCCGACGCCCGACATCGTGCCGCCGTCGGGCGGGTAGACCGCCTCGAGCAGCCTGGTGCGCAGGTCGCGCACGGTGTTGTTGCCGCCGAGCGCCCCGGCCTTCTTGGCGGTGGCGTCGTACGCCGTGACCTTCTCCAGCTGCGCGAGCAGCTCGTTGACCTTCTCGACCAGGCCCTTGGCCTTGTCGCGGGCGCCCGCGGCGTCACCGGCCAGGTCCACGACCGCCGTCTGGCCGAGCGCCTTGGCGGAGACCGTGACGTCGACGCCGGGCAGCAGCCCGGTGAAGGTGTTGGTGGCGGAGTGGATCGTGTCGCCGCCGATGGTGATCGCGGCGTCCTGCCCGGCCTGCACCGTCGCGCCACCGAGGAGATCGGTGCCGTCGGCGGCCGTCAGGGCGAAGGAGGAGGCGGCGCCGCTGGCGGCGGACTGCACGGTGAGCCGGTAGGAGCCGTCGTCGAGCCTCATGGTGCTGGCGCGGACCCCGGTGCCGGAGGCGTTGAGCGCGTTCACCAGGCCGCCGAGCGTGCCGTCGCCGGTGTCGAGGGTCCTCTCCTGGCCGTTGACGGTCAGCGTGACCTCGGTGCCGTCGGCGACCACCACGTCGGTCGTCCGGGCGGTGCTGGAGAACCGGAGGCTGTGAGCCGCGGCGAGCGCGTCGACGCGGATGCTCACGCTGCCGGAGGCACTGCCGGACGTGGTGGCGACCGTGAGGCCCTCGAGGGAGCTGGTGGCCTTGAGCGGCGACCAGGCGCCGGCCTTGCCCAGGTCGGCGACGGCGGTGGTCAGGGCGGCCACCTTGGCGTTCAGGTCCTGGATCGTCTTCAGTGCGGACTGCTCGGTGCCGAGCTTGGTCTTGAGCTTGCTCTGCGGGAGGGCCTCGAGCTGCATGAGCTGGCGGATGATCGATGAGGTGTCCAGGCCGCTGCCCAGGCCGCTGATGCTGGCGCCTGCCATGCCGTCCTCCTGGCTCACTCGGTTCGGTGCTGAGGGGAAATGCAGTGTTCCCGGCGAGGGGCGAGGCCCCTCGCCGGGAACGCGTGGTGCTGTCCGCGATCGGCGCTTCCAGCACCGCTGGGTCAGTCGACGCCGGCACCGGCCGACGGCGAGGCGAGGATCAGCGGAGCAGGGAGAGGACGCCCTGGGGCGCCTGGTTCGCCTGCGCGAGCATCGCCGTGCCGGCCTGCGACAGGATCTGCGAGCGGGTGAAGTTCACCATCTCGGAGGCCATGTCGGTGTCGCGGATCCGGCTCTCGGAGGCCGAGAGGTTCTCGATCGCGACGTTCACCGAGTTGATGGTGTGCTCGAACCGGTTCTGCACCGCGCCGAGCTCGGCCCGCTGGGTCGAGATCTCGGTGATCGCGGTCTGGACGGTGGTGCTGTCCGTGATGACCGCCGCGGAGGTGTCGACGGCCGCCAGGGCGGTGGCCGAGACGTCGATGGTGTCGGTGGACTCCGAGCCGACCTGGAACGTCAGCGAGGCGCCGGCGAAGAGCTCCACACCGTTGAACTTGGTGTTGTCGGTGATCCGGGTGATCTCTTCCTGCAGGGCGTCGAACTCGGCGCCGAGAGCGGCCTGCGAGTCGGTGTTCTGCGTGCCGTTGTTGTACTGGACCGACAGGTCGTTCATGCGCTGCAGCATCGAGTGGACCTCGGTGAGGGCGCCTTCAGCGGTCTGGGCGACGGAGATGCCGTCCTGGGCGTTGCGGACGCCGACCTTCAGGCCACCGACCTGCGAGCGCAGGCCCTCGGAGATCGCCAGGCCGGCAGCGTCGTCGGCGGCGCGGTTGATGCGGAAGCCGCTCGAGAGCTTCTCGAGGGACTTGCTCATCTGGCCCTGCGTGACCGAGAGGTTGCGGTAGGAGTTGAAGGCGTCGATGTTCTGGTTGATGCGGAGAGACATGGTGAGATTTCCTTCCTGGAATGGTTTCGCGGAGCCCGTCCGTGGGCTCCGGCATCCTCATCGGCCGGCGGGTGCCGGCCCTGAGAAGTTCTTGGGACTTTCCTGGTGCTTCTTTTCTGGCCGCCACCGGCGGGCGGCGGCGCGGTCCGGCCTTCCGCTCAGGCGGTGGCGTCGAGCGTCGCGGGCAGGCCGCGGCGACCGGAGGCGACCGCGTGGCGGCTGGCCACGGCGTCGAAGTAGGCGTGCCGGCGCCGGTCGACGCAGCCGCCGGGGCGCTCGCTGGGGGCGACCAGCTCCGGCTCCAGGCCGGCGTTCATCCCGTCGCGCAGCAGCACCAGCGCCTCGGCGCGCAGCTGGGAGACGCGGGACTCGCTGACGCCGAGCCCGGCGGCGATCTCGGCCATCGGGCGCTCGGCGAGGAAGTAGCCCTCGACGACGACCCGCAGGCGCTCGGGGAGCTCGGCGACCGCGCCCATCATGTAGGTGAGGCGCTCGCGGTGCTCGTAGAGCGACTCGGGGCTGGGGCCGTGGCCGGGGATGAGGTCCTCCAGCGAGGAGTCCTCGGAGGCCTGGAGCGAGAGCACCTGGGCGCGGGCGATGTCGTCCTCGTTGGCGGCGATCTCGCGGGCCGTCAGGCCGGTGGCGGTGGCCACCTCCTCGGCGGTCGCGGGCCGGCCGAGGGAGGCGGCGAGGGTCGACCGGGTGGCGTCGAGCTCGCGGGCGCGGCGGCGCACGGTGCGAGACGCCCAGTCGATGCCGCGCAGCTCGTCGAGCACGGCGCCACGGATGCGGGTGGCGGCGTACCGGGCGAACGGGACACCGCGCTCGGCGTCGAAGGAGCGGGCCGCGGTGACGAGCGCGGCGAGGCCGGCGGAGGTGAGGTCGTCGCGGTCCACGTAGGACGGCAGGCGCCCCATGGTCTCGCGGACGATGTGGCCGACGACCGCCATGTTGGCGGTGATCAGCTCGTCGGTGGACAGCGCCGGGGAGGGGCTGGGCTGCGTCGTCTTCGTGTCGCTCACGAGGCAGGACGCTGCCGGAGATGAACGGGCGGCGAGGGCGCAATACCCAACATTAGGGAGTCTGGACCGGAGGTCGGGCCCAAGGTCCCGATCGGCATGATCCGGGTGAGGCAGCGAAAGCCGGTCAGAAAGTGCTCAGGACCATGCGAGGGCGCCCGATGGGAGGGGTGCACCCGCCACGATCCGGGGTGGGCACACCGACAAGAGGAGGACGCCGTGGAGAAGCTGTCGCTGATCCTGTGGCGTGAGCGCGAGCTGCTCGAGCTGCTGCTGTTCAAGCTGGAGGAGGAGCAGCTGCTGCTCGCCGCCGGTCGCTCCCGCTGGCTGGGTCATGCCACGCGCGAGGTCGAGATGGTCCTCGAGGAGATCCGGCGCGCCGAGCTCGGCCGCGCGGTCGAGGTCGAGGCCGTCGCCGTCGAGCTGGGGCTGGCGCCCGACGTCAGCCTGCGCGAGCTGTCGGAGCAGGCACCGGCGCCGTGGAACGACATCCTGCGCGAGCACCGCAACGCCTTCATGACCGCCAGCGCCGAGATCAGCGCGCTGGC
>NZ_CADCUP010000021.1 GCF_902805925.1 uncultured Nocardioides sp. | reverse complement strand
GGCGCGACGACGTACACGGGGACCGGCTTGTGGCCCGAGGGCGAGACCGAGGAGCTCGCCCCGCACGTCCCGCTGACCTGGGAGCCCCCGCTGCCGGCCTACACCGGCTGACCCCGGTCAGCGGTGGGTGAGCTCGATGCTGTCGCGGACGACGGCCGGGAGCCCGGTGGCCTCCGCCGCGACGGCCCGCTGGCGGTCGGCCGCGGTGCCGTCGCGCAGCAGCCGGGCGACCACGCCCTCGACGAGCCCGGTGTCGCCGGTGGCGTCGAGGGCCGGCCGGACGTGCTCGAGGAGTGCCTGCACCACCTCCGCGGCCGGGTGCGGCGCACCCGAGAAGGCGTCGACCAGGTCACCGCCCAGCCCGGAGCGGCCGGCCCGCCAGGTGGCGAGGCTGATCAGCATCGTGGGGACGTCCGGCACGGGCGTGCCGTCTCGCCACTGGTGCGCGGCGGTGTCCACGAGGGCCCGCACCAGGGCCGCCGCGGCCACCACCACCTCCCGGTCCGCGCAGACGTCGCCCACGCGCACCTCGAGCGTCGGATAGGTGCGCGAGAGCCGGGCGTCGAAGTAGACCATCCCCTCGTCGAGGACCGCGCCCGTCGCCACCATCGCGTGCACGGCGCCGTGGTAGGTCTCCACCGAGCCGAACACGTCCGTCGCGCCGGCGGAGGGCCAGCGGCGCCACAGCTGGGAGCGGAAGCTGGCGTAGCCGGTGTCCAGCCCCTGCCAGTAGGGCGAGTTGGCGGTCAGCGCGAGCAGCACCGGGAGCCAGCCGCGGATCCGGTCCAGGACGGCCACGCCCTCCTCGTCGGACTCCACCGACACGTGCACGTGGCAGCCGCACACGAGCTGCTCGGCCTGCGTCAGCCCGAACTCCTCGGCCATCCGCTGGTAGCGCGGGCTCGTGGTGGTCTCCGGCACCACGGGCACGGGCGAGGTCGCCAGGGCGACGGCCCGGCAGCCGACGGTGCGGGCGGCCTCGTCGGCGCGCCGGCGCCAGGCGGCGAGCTCCTCGGTCAGCTCGGCCAGGGTGGTGCAGGGACGGGTGCCCGTCTCGAGCATCTGCATCATCAGCTCGCCCACGACGCCACCGTCGGCACCGTCGGCCGGCTCCTCGACGTGCTCGAGCGCCGCCGCCGCCACGGCTCGCGGCTTGCCGCTGAGCTCGTCGACGAGCAGCAGCTCTTCCTCGACCCCCATGGTTCGCATGGTGGCCATCATGGCTGGTCGGCGGACCGCGGCGTCACCGGGCCCGGTAGACGACCCGGAACCGCTCGAGCACCACGGGCATGCTGGGGGTGAAGCCGGCGTCGTCGGGGGCGGTCCCGCGGAAGAGCCGCTCGTGCTGGGCGCGCCACCCCGCCAGCGACCGGTCCCCCTCGCCCTCGAGCAACGCGTGCTCCTCGGTGACCTCCTCGAAGGGCACGACCGTCACCTCGGTCGACTCGATGAGCGCCCGCGGGTGCCCCGCGCCGTCGAGGAGGATGCTCATCGTGCCGCGCTCCGGGAGGGGCTGACCCCCCGCGTCGTAGTCACTCAGCGCGGTGGCCGTCGCCGTCTTGGTGCCGTCGAGCACCAGCCGCAGCAGCGCGTCGGACTCCTCGGGACCGTCCCCGAACGACCAGGCCGGCGGTGGCACGACCTCGAGGGTGGTCGGGCCGAAGTACGACGGCACGCTGTTGAGCCTGGCGTGGAAGCGGGCGACCTCCCAGAAGGCCTCGACCGGGGTGCTCATGGCCGGAGCGTCAGACGTTGAAGCCCAGCGCGCGCAGCTGCTCGCGGCCGTCGTCGGTGATCTTGTCGGGACCCCACGGCGGCATCCAGACCCAGTTGATGGCCACGTCGTTGACGATGCCCTCGAGGGCCTGGTTGGTCTGGTCCATGATGACGTCGGTCAGCGGGCAGGCCGCCGAGGTGAGCGTCATGTCGAGGACGACGTTGCTGCCCTCGTCGAGGTGGACGTCGTAGACGAGGCCGAGGTCCACGACGTTGATGCCGAGCTCGGGGTCGACGACGTCCTTCATCGCCTCGGTGACGTCGTCGACGGAGACCGACGAGCCGGTGCCGGACGCCTGGGGGACCTCGGGGAGGTCCCCGTGGGCGTCTGCATGGGCGTCTGCGTGGTCGTGGAACGTGTGGTCGGTGCTGGTCTCAGACATGGGAGTCCTCCTGGGCTCGGGCGGTGGCGTCTTTCCAGGCCATCCATGACAACAGGGCGCACTTCACGCGCGCCGGGAACTTCGCGACCCCGGCGAAGGCGATGCCGTCCTCGAGGACGTCCTCGTCGGGCTCCACCTGCCCCTTGCCCTGCATCAGGGTCAGGAACGTGTGGTGGATCTCCATGGCCTCCTCGACCGACCGGCCGATGACCAGGTCGCTCATCACCGAGGCCGACGCCTGCGAGATGGAGCAGCCCTCGGCGTCGTACGACACGTCGGCGACGGTGCCGTCGGTGACCTGCACGCGCAGCGTCAGCTCGTCGCCGCACGTGGGGTTGACGTGGTGCACCTCTGCCCCGAAGGGGTCGCGGAGCCCGGCATGGTGCGGGTTCTTGTAGTGGTCCAGGATGATCTCCTGGTACAGCGAGTCCAGCTCGGCAGACATCAGCTCACCTTGAAGTAGTCGCGGGTGAAGTGGAGGCCCTCGACGAGCGCGTCGATCTCGGCGGGCGTCGTGTAGAGGTAGGAGGACATCCGTACCGAGCTCTGCACCCCGAAGCGGGCGTGGGCGGGCCGGGCGCAGTGGTGACCGGCCCGGACGGCGAGGCCGCGGGTGTCGAGCACCGTGGCCACGTCGTGCGGGTGCACGCCGGCGAGC
This sequence comes from uncultured Nocardioides sp., assembly GCF_902805925.1. Classification (GTDB taxonomy): domain Bacteria; phylum Actinomycetota; class Actinomycetes; order Propionibacteriales; family Nocardioidaceae; genus Nocardioides. Next base: position 9,552 of record NZ_CADCUP010000021.1, on the reverse strand, counting down.
TCGAAGGAGACCGCTCCCCCGCGCCGCGTCGGGTCGAGGGGGCCGAGGACCGTCAGTCCGGGCACTCCGGCGAGGCCCTCGAGCGCGTAGCCGGTGATGGCCTGCTCGTGGCGGTGGATGGCCTCCATGCCCACGTGGTCGAGGTAGTCGACCGCCGCTCCGAGACCGACGACCTCGACGATCGGCGGTGTGCCGGCCTCGAAGCGGTGCGGGATCGGTGCGTACGTCGAGGACTCCATGCGCACGGTCTCGATCATCTCGCCGCCGCCGAGGAACGGTGGCAGCGACTCGAGCGCCTCCCGGCGGCCCCACAGCACCCCGACACCGGTGGGCCCCACGACCTTGTGACCGGTGAAGGCGAGGAAGTCGGGCCGCGACTCCTCGTCGAAGGACTGCAGGTCGACCGGCAGCTGCGGCACGGCCTGAGAGGCGTCGACCACGACCAGCGCACCGACCTGATGGGCCCGTCGGGTGATCTCGGCGATCGGGTTGATGGTGCCGAGCATGTTCGAGACCCACGTCAGCGCCACGACCTTGGTGCGCTCGGTGAGCAGGTCGTCGATGTCGGACAGGTCCAGCTCACCCTCGTCGGTGAGCCCGAACCAGCGCAGCGTCGCGCCCGTGCGCTCGGTCACCAGCTGCCACGGCACGATGTTGGAGTGGTGCTCCATCTCGGTGATGACGACCTCGTCGCCCTCGCCGAGCTGGTGCGGGCCCTTCCAGGCCAGCGTGTTGGCGACCAGGTTGAGCGCCTCCGAGGCGTTCTTGGTGAAGATCACCTCCTCGCGCGAGGGCGCGCCGATGAAGGAGGCGACCCGGTCGCGACCGTTCTCGAACGCCTCGGTCGACTCCGCGCCCAGCAGGTGCATCGCCCGGGAGATGTTGGCGTTGTGCCGCTCCAGGTGGTCGACCATCGTGTCGATGACCACCTGCGGCTTCTGCGAGGTGTTCGCGCTGTCGAGGTAGACCAGCGGGCGCCCGTCGGCCAGGGTGCGCTCGAGGATCGGGAAGTCCTTGCGGATGACGTCGAGCTCGGGGAGCAGTCCCTCGATCATCTCAGTTCCTTTCTCCGCGTTGCCAGAGGTGGTGCCGCAGCCCGGTGCTGCTTATCGCAGTGCCGAGGTGTACTTGTCGTAGCCCTCGGCCTCGAGCTGGTCGGCCAGCTCGGCCCCGCCCTGCTCGGCGATCCTGCCGGCGACGAAGACGTGCACGAAGTCGGGCTTGATGTAGCGCAGCACCCGCGTGTAGTGGGTGATCAGCAGGACGCCCTTGTTGCCCTTCGACGCGAAGCGGTTGACGCCCTCGGAGACGATCTTGAGGGCGTCGATGTCGAGGCCCGAGTCGGTCTCGTCGAGCACGGCGACCTTCGGGTCGAGCAGCTCGAGCTGGGCGATCTCGTGGCGCTTCTTCTCACCGCCGGAGAAGCCCTCGTTGACCGAGCGCGAGGCGAAGGTCGGGTCGAGGTCCAGGGCCTGCAGGGCGTTGTTGACGTCCTTGACCCAGGTGCGCAGCTTCGGGGACTCGCCGTCGATCGCGGTCTTGGCGGTGCGCAGGAAGTTCGACACCGACACCCCCGGCACCTCGACGGGGTACTGCATGGCGAGGAACAGGCCGGCGCGCGCCCGCTCGTCGACCGACATGGCCAGCACGTCCTCGCCGTCGAGGGTGACGGTGCCGCCGGTGACGGTGTACTTGGGGTGCCCGGCGATCGAGTAGGCCAGCGTCGACTTCCCCGAGCCGTTGGGGCCCATGATCGCGTGCGTCTCGCCGTCCTTGATGGTCAGCGTGACGCCGTTGAGGATCGGCTTGGGGCCGTCCTCGGTGTTCACGGAGACGTGCAGGTCGGTGATCTCGAGCGTGCTCATGCGGGGGTCACTCCGTTCAGGGTGGTCTGGATGTCGACGTACACGTCGTCCTCCCGGACGTCGACGGGAAAGGTGGCCACGGGTTCGGTGGCCGGGAAGCTGGTCGGCTTGCCGGTGCGCAGGTCGAAGCGCGACCCGTGGAGCCAGCACTCGACCGTGCAGTCCTCCACGTCTCCCTCGGACAGGGCGACGGCGGCGTGGCTGCAGAGGTCCTCGATCGCGAAGACCTCGGTCCCCTCGCGTGCCACGGCGACGTCCTGGCCCTCGATGCTGACGCCGAGGGCCTCGCCGTCGCGGAGGTCGGCCAGCGCGCAGGCGCGGACGAAGGACATCAGTCCGCCACCTCCTCGACGGGCAGGATCAGCGACGCCCCGAGGGGGACGCCCGCCAGGACGGTCTTGGCGAGCTCGACCTCGACCGTCTGGGTCAGCCGGCCCTCCAGCGAGGGCACACCGACCTTGCGGATCAGGTCGTTGAAGAAGCCGTGCAGCACCAGCCGCCGTGCCTCCACGTCCGACACACCGCGCGAGCGGAGGTAGAACAGCTGCTCGTCGTCGAGGCGCGCGGTCGCCGAGGCGTGTCCGGCGCCGGCGATCTCACCGGTCTCGATCTCGAGGTTCGGCACCGAGTCGGCCTGGCAGCCGTCGGTGAGCACCAGGTTGCGGTTCTCCTCGTAGGTCTCGATGCCCTCGGCGACCTTGCGGATGAGCACGTTGCCGATCCACACGGTGTGGGCGCCCTGGCCCTGCAGCGCGCCCTTGTAGGCGACGTTGCTCTTGGTGCGGGGCTGGTTGTGGTCGGCGAAGAGCCGGTGCTCGAGGTGCTGGCCCGCGTCGGCGAAGTAGAGGCCCAGGAGCTCGGCCTCGCCACCGGGCGCGGCGTACTCGACGTTCGCGTGCATCCGCACCACGTCGCCCCCGAAGGAGACCGAGGTGTGCTTGACCGAGGCGTCGCGACCCACGCGGATGGCGTCGCGGCCCAGGTGCACCGCGTCGTCGGCCCAGTCCTGCAGGGAGACGACGTTGACGCGCGCTCCGTCGCCCACCAGGAACGACGTCGTGGCGCAGTAGCGGGCCGAGCCGCTGTGGAGCAGCACGATGGTGACGTCGGCGTGGTTGCCGATGCGGAACACCAGGTGGCCCCACACCAGGTCGTCGACCGACGCGCCGGTCAGCCGGATCACCAGCGGCTCCCCCGGTGCCAGCTCGGCCGGCACGTCGATGAGCGCTGCGCCGCCCGAGCGGGCGACCGCAAGAGCGGCCGGCCGCTCGTTGGGCGGGAGCTCGCCGAGCTCACGGGCCTGCTCGGCGGTGATGGTGGAGATCTCGATGCCCTCGGGCACCGAGGTGTCCCACTCGAGGCGGGCGTCGGAGGGCTCGCCGTCGAGGATCCCCCGCAGCCGCTTGATCGGGGTGAACCGCCACACCTCCTCGCGCCCGGTCGGGACCGGGTGGTCGGCCAGGTCGTAGGACGGCAACGGGTTGAGGTGGGAGACCACCGGGGCCTGCTCGAGCGCGCTTGCCACGCTCTCGCGGGCGACATCAGTCACGGTCACTGGTCACGTCTTCCTTGGGTCGGAGGGAGGGTCGGGGGCCGGCGATCAGCCGACCGCGCCCTCCATCTGCAGCTCGATCAGCCGGTTCAGCTCCAGGGCGTACTCCATCGGCAGCTCCTTGGCGATCGGCTCGACGAAGCCGCGCACGATCATCGCCATCGCCTCGTCCTGCTCCATGCCGCGTGACATGAGGTAGAAGAGCTGGTCGTCGGAGACCTTCGAGACGCTCGCCTCGTGGCCCATGGACACGTCGTCCTCGCGGATGTCGACGTAGGGGTAGGTGTCGCTGCGGCTGATCTGGTCGACCAGCAGCGCGTCGCACAGCACGTTGGACTTCGAGCCGTGGGCGCCCTCGTTGACCTGGATCAGCCCGCGGTACGACGTCCGGCCACCACCCCGGGCGACCGACTTGGACAGGATGGAGCTCGAGGTGTGGGGCGCCGCGTGCACCATCTTGGCGCCGGCGTCCTGGTGCTGGCCCTCGCCCGCGAAGGCGATGGACAGCGTCTCGCCCTTGGCGTGCTCGCCCATCAGGTAGATCGCGGGGTACTTCATGGTGACCTTGGAGCCGATGTTGCCGTCGACCCACTCCATGGTGGCGCCGGCCTCGCACGTCGCGCGCTTGGTGACGAGGTTGTAGACGTTGTTCGACCAGTTCTGGATCGTCGTGTAGCGGCAGCGGCCGCCCTTCTTCACGATGATCTCCACGACCGCCGAGTGCAGCGAGTCGGAGGTGTAGATCGGCGCGGTGCAGCCCTCGACGTAGTGCACGTAGGCGTCCTCGTCGACGATGATCAGCGTCCGCTCGAACTGGCCCATGTTCTCGGTGTTGATGCGGAAGTAGGCCTGCAGCGGGATGTCGACGTGCACGCCCTTCGGCACGTAGATGAACGAGCCGCCCGACCACACCGAGGTGTTGAGCGCGGCGAACTTGTTGTCACCGACGGGGATCACGGTGCCGAAGTACTCCCGGAAGAGCTCCTCGTGCTCCTTCAGCGCGGTGTCGGTGTCGACGAAGATGACGCCCTGCTCCTCGAGGTCCTCGCGGATCGAGTGGTAGACGACCTCGGACTCGTACTGCGCGGCGACGCCGGCGACGAGGCGCTGCTTCTCGGCCTCGGGGATGCCCAGCTTGTCGTAGGTGTTCTTGATGTCCTCGGGCAGGTCCTCCCACGAGGTGGCCTGCTTCTCGCTGGACCGCACGAAGTACTTGATGTTGTCGAAGTCGATCGTCGACAGGTCGGAGCCCCACGTCGGCATGGGCTTGCGGTGGAAGAGCTTGAGGCCCTTCATCCGCAGGTCGAGCATCCACTGCGGCTCGGACTTCTTGTCCGAGATGTCGCGGACGACGTCCTCGTTGAGGCCACGGGTGGCGATCGCGCCGGCCTCGTCCTTGTCGGCCCAGCCGAACTGGTAACGGCCGATGCCCTTCAGCTCGGGGTTCAGCTCTTCGATGGAGGTCATCGCTTCTCCTTCTGGGTGGTGGTGCTCGGGATGCAGGTCGTGCACACGCCGTCGCCGTGGGCGATCGTGGCGAGCCGCTGGACGTGGGTGCCGAGGACGCGGCCGATGGCCTCGGTCTCGGCCTCGCACAGCTGCGGGAACTCGTGGGCGACGTGGGAGACCGGGCAGTGCTGCTGGCACAGCTGGTCGCCCACGACGGGAAGCTCACGGATCGTGGCGGCGTAGCCGCCGTTGGTGAGCACGGTCGCCAGCGCGTGGGCGGGCGACAGGCCGGGCTGCTCGGCGAGCAGGCGCTCGCAGTCGCGCTCGATGAAGGCCACCCGGCGGCGGGCGAACTCCATCACCGCGTCGTCGCCGCCGGTCTCGGCCAGGAAGCGCAGGGCCAGGGCGGCCAGGTCGTCGTACTGCTGGTCGAACTCGTCGTGACCGTGCTGGGTCAGCGCGAACACCTTGGCGGGCCGGCCACGGCCACGCGCGCCGTAGACGCGCTGCTCGGCGGCCGAGACGGCGCCCTCCTCGACGAGGTGGTCGAGGTGGCGGCGTACGGCGGCCGGCGTCAGGTCGAGGCGCTCGGCCAGCGCTGCGGCGGTCGAGGGCCCGTTGTCCAGGATGGACCTGGCGACGCGCAGGCGCGTCGGCTGGTCCTGTCCCTGGTGTCCTGGGTGTCCCTCCATGATTTCCACAACATCAGTGTGCCGTTATTGATTCCGCCCGTTCAAGCAAGGTCACCCTTACCTCCGGGCCCCGGACTCACGTGGCGGTACGGCGCTGGAAGGCACGCAGCGCCAGCGGGGCCAGCACAGCGGTCAGCCCGACGGTCCAGATGATGGTGCTCAGCACCGGGTGATGCAGCGGCAGCGCGGCGTCGGCGGGAGCGGGACCGGTGTTGCCCCACAGCTCGCGCACCGCCTGCACCAGCGAGGAGAGCGGGTTCCACTCCGCGACCGTGCGGAGCGCCGAGGGCATGTTCTCGGTGGGCGCGAAGGTGTCGGCCAGGAATGTGACGGGAAACATGGTGGCGAACATCAACCCGTTGACCGCCTCCACCGAGCGCATCGCCGAGCCGACCAGGATGCCGAGCCAGATCATCGCGAAGCCCCACAGGAGGAGCAGGAAGTAGGCCAGCGCCGCATCGAGGACCCCCTCGCGGATCCGCCACCCCACGGCCAGGCCGGTGAGCGACATGATCACGATGCCGATGCTGGAGTGAAGGAGGCTGGAGATGCTGCGCCCGACGAGCACGGCCGCCGGGTTGATCGGCAGGGAGCGCATGCGGTCGACGATGCCCTTGTCGATGTCGGCGGTCAGGCCGACGGCCACGATGAAGGATGCGAAGGCGACTGTCTGGCCCATGATCCCGGCCATCAACCACTCGCGGTAGCCCGCGGGAGACCCCTGGACGGCGATCGAGCCGCCGAAGACGAACGCGAACAGCAGCACGAACATCACCGGCTGGATGGTGACGTCGAGCAGCATCTCGGGCATCCGCTTGATGTGGATGAGGTTGCGGCGCACGATCGTCAGCGACTGCCGCAGCAGGCCGGTGTCGCGGATCTCTGGCCGCTCGAGGCCCGGCTGCCGCCCGGTCGTGCTCCCCGTCGTGCGCTCGGACTCCGGCCGCTCGAACTGGGTGCTCATGGGGCCACCTCCTCCGTCTCGTGGGTGGGTTCCTCCGCGCGGTGGCCGGTCAGGCGCAGGAAGACGTCGTCGAGGCTCGGGCGCTTCAGCCCGAGGTCGTCGAGCTCGATGTCGCTGTCGTCGAAGATGCCGGCGATGCGGGTCATGGCGCGCAGGCCGTCGGCCGGCGCGGTGAGCTGGCGGGCGCCCTCGTCGAGGTGGACCTCGTCGACCACCTCGCGCAGCAGCGCCTCCGCCCGGGTCAGGTCGGCGGCGTCGGACACCGTCACCACGACGGCGGACTGGCCGGAGCGGTTCTTCAGCTCGAACGCCGTGCCCTGCTCGATGACCTTGCCGCGGTCGATCACCACGATGTGGTCGGCCAGCTGGTCGGCCTCCTCGAGGTACTGCGTGGTGAGCAGCAGGGTGGTGCCGTCGCGGACCAGGCCGCGCAGCACGTCCCACAGCTCCACGCGGCTGCGCGGGTCGAGGCCGGTGGTCGGCTCGTCGAGGAAGAGCACCGGGGGGATCGCCACCAGGCTCACCGCGAGGTCGAGCCGGCGCCGCATGCCGCCGGAGTAGGTCTTCACGATCCGGTCGCCGGCCTCGGTGAGCGAGAACCGCTCGAGCAGCTCGTCGCCGGCGCGCTTGATGTAGCCAGGCGTGAGGCCGTAGAGCCCGCCGATGAGGCGGATGTTCTCGCGACCGGTCAGCAGCTCGTCGACCGTCGCCGCCTGGCCGGTGAGGCCCATGCTGCGGCGGACGGCGCGCGGGTCCTGCACCACGTCGTGGCCCGCCACCCGGGCGGTGCCGCTGGTCGGCCGGGAGAGCGTCGTCATCATGCGGACGGTCGTCGTCTTGCCCGCGCCGTTGGGGCCCAGCAGTCCGAGGACGCTGCCCTGCGGGACGGAGAAGCTGACGCCGTCGACCGCGACCTTGTCGTCGAAGTGCTTGACCAGGTTGTCGGCCTCGATGGCCGGTGTGGACGTCATGGTCGAACCGTAGGGGGGACCACCGACAACCGGCATCCGCTTAAAGTCTCGACCTGGTGGAGATCGCCTCGAGGTGGTGGCGCAGGACCGCACGTATCCGCTCCGGCGTCGCCTCCTCGGGGTAGTGCACGCCGTGGAGCGCCAGGCCGTCGAGGAGCGCGTGCAGCACCGCGGCGTCCTGCTCCACCGCATCGACCACCTCCCCCACCGACGCCGGCGGGGCGAGGTCGCACCACCGTGCGACCGCGGTACGGCACACGTGGCGCAGGGCGACGAACATCTGCGACCGGGTCTCGTCGAAGCCATCGTCGTGGCGGGCCGGGTCGACGGCGGCGAGCCACACGTGCATCTCGACCCGGCGTACGTCGTCGAGCGGCAGCAGCTGCTCGAGCAGGAGCTGGGCGTTCTCGCGCGACGGACCGGCGGCGAGGACCTCGCGCAGCCGCGCCGGCGCCTCGGCCATGGTGCGGGCGACGGCGAACCGCACGAGCGCCGCCTGGTCGGGGAACCAGTGGCGGACCGCACTCGGCGACCAACCGGCCTCTGCCGCGACCGTGCGGACCGACACGGCCGCCATGCCCTCGCGGAGCACCACGCGCCGCAGGGCGGCGGCGATCTCGTTCCGGCGCTGGTCATGGTCGATGAGGCGAGGCACGGCTCTTTTTAACACAGTTGTACGGTAACGGCACCACAGCCCGGCGGAGGGAGAGTCGTGGACGCGGTCGCGTGGCTGGGCCTGGTCGGCCTGGCGCTGGTCGACAGCACCAGCATGGGCACGCTGGTGCTGCCGCTCGTGCTGCTCGTCGCGCCGCGCGTGCACGTGGGGCGCTACCTGGTCTTCCTGGCCACCGTCGCGGGCTTCTACGCCGCGATCGGCCTCGCCCTGGTGGCCGGGGCCGACCGGCTCCTGGAGCTCGGGCGCGACCTCGGCGACGTGCAGGCGCTCCGCTGGGCCCAGCTCGCCCTCGGCGTCACCCTGCTCGTGGTCGGGGTCCTCGGGGACCCGCGCCGCTGGTGGCGCCGGGGCACCGCGGGACCGGCGGCGGTCGAGCAGCCCCGGCGCGAGGACGCGTGGCGGGCGCGGCTGATGGGTCAGGACGCGTCGTACCGCGCCGTGGCCGGGGTCGGGGTGCTCGCGGCGCTGGTCGAGGTCGCCTCCATGGTGCCGTTCCTGGCCGCCGTCGGGATCATCACCGCCGCAGACCTGCCCGCCGTCGGCTGGGTGCCCGTCGTGCTGGGCTACTGCCTGGTCATGGTGCTGCCGGCCCTCGTGCTCCTCGGCGTGCGCCTGGGTCTCGACAGGCAGCTGCACGGCCGGCTGGAGCGGCTGGCGGGCTGGCTCGACCGTCGCTCCAGCGGTGCCGGGCTGTGGGTGGTCGCCATCGTGGGCCTCCTCCTCGCCGGCGACGCCGCCTCGGCGCTGTTCCCCTGAGCCGCGCCACCCGCACGGGGGCCGGCGGGGACCCGAACCCTAGACTCGGAGCGTGCCCGACCGCCCGACCGACCTCGCTGTCAGTGTCGACGGCCTGGTGATGCGGTACGGCGACAAGGTCGCCGTGGACGGCCTGACGATGGCCGTCGAGCGAGGCACGATCACCGCCGTGCTCGGCCCGAACGGCGCCGGCAAGACCACCACGCTGGAGACGTGCGAGGGCTACCGCGCGCCCCAGGGGGGCAGCGTGACCGTGCTCGGCCTGGACCCGCGGCGCGACCGCCGCGAGCTGCTCCCCCGGCTGGGCGTGATGCTCCAGGGCGCCGGCGCGTGGTCGGGCGCCCGGGCGATGGAGATGCTGCGCCACGTCGCCCGGCTGCACGCCCACCCGCTCGACGTCGAGGAGCTCGCCGACCGGCTGGGGCTGGGCGACTGTGGGCGGACGCCGTACCGCCGTCTCTCGGGTGGCCAGCAGCAGCGGCTCGGGCTGGCGATGGCGGTCGTCGGGCGCCCCGAGCTGGTCTTCGTCGACGAGCCGACCGCGGGCATGGACCCGCACGCCCGGCGCGCGACGTGGGAGATGCTCACCGACCTGCGTCACGCCGGCGCGACGGTGGTGCTCACGAC
>NZ_CADCUP010000020.1 GCF_902805925.1 uncultured Nocardioides sp. | reverse complement strand
GGCCGCGGGCTGAGCGCGGTGCGGCCGTTGCCCGCGCACTCCATCGTCACCCGCACCGTCTCGCTGGGCAGTGCCTTCAGCGACTCCAGGTCCAGGGTCAGGGGGCGCTCTACCGCCCCGTCGATGTCGAGCTGCCAGCCCAGCGGGTCGACCTCGGGGATGTCGTAGTGCGTCAGCACGTAGTGCGAGCCCGACGGCGTGACGTCGTGGCGCAGGAGCTCCATCGGCAGCGCGTGGTTGCGGGAGGCGAGCCGCAGCTCGTCGATCGTGATGCCCTCGTCGGGGTCGGCCAGGCGGGACGACGCCCGCAGCGTGTCGAGTGGGTCGCTCATGCGCCCAGCATCCCCCATCCGGCGCACGGCCACGACCTCACCGGCGCCCGACCCGCTACATCTCCTCGTGGGTCTCCGGGTCGCCGCCGAAGAGCCGCCCGTCGGGCCGGCCCAGCGCGGTGATGGCCGCCATCTCCTCGTCGGTGAGCCGGAAGCCGAAGACGTCGAGGTTCTCGCGCTGGCGCTCGGGCGTCGCCGACTTGGGGATGGGCACGGCGCCCAGCTGGACCTGCCAGCGCAGGATCACCTGGCCCGGCTGCACGCCGTGGGCGCGCGCCGCGGCGGCGACCGGCGGCTCGGTGAAGGGGGCCTGCCGCTTGCCCAGCGGGCTCCACGACTCGGTCAGCACCCCGAGCCCGGCGTGCACCGCACGCATCTCCTCCTGCGGGAAGTAGGGGTGCAGCTCGACCTGGTTGACCACCGGCGTCACCCCGGTCTCCTCGACGATGCGGGCGAGGTGGTCGCCGGTGAAGTTCGAGACGCCGATGCTGCGCACCAGCCCCTGCTCGCGGAGGTCCACCAGGGCACGCCACGCCTCGGCGTACAGCCCCCGGCCGGGGTTGGGCCAGTGGATCAGGTGCAGGTCGAGGTGGTCGAGCCCGAGCCGCTCGAGCGACGCGTGGGTGGAGCGGACCGCGTCGTCGTAGCCGTGGTGGCGACCGGGGATCTTGCTGCAGACGACCAGCTCCTCGCGGGGCACGCCGGACCGGCGGATCGCCTCGCCCACCTCGCGCTCGTTCTCGTAGTTCACCGCGGTGTCGAGGAGGCGGTAGCCCAGCTCGATCGCCGAGGTGATGGCCGCGGTGCCGTCCTCGCCCCGGAGCGGGTAGGTCCCGAAGCCGATGGCGGGCAGGGGATGGCCGTCGCTGAGCGCGTGGGTCGGGATCACCATGCTCACCACGGTAGTGGTGGGCGCCGAGCGCCCCTGTCCGCATTGTGCGCTGTCGGCGAACACAGGCACACAGCGTGTGGAAGTGTCCGGACCACGGGCTAGGGTCGGCGACGTGAACCAGAACTCCATCGCTCCCGAGATGAACGGCGCCTCGTCGTCGTACGGCCTCGACGACCACATCTACCAGCGGCTGCTGCGCGAGCGGATCGTGTTCCTCGGCTCCGAGGTCCGCGAGCAGAACGCGAACGCCATCTGCGCCCAGCTGCTGCTGCTGTCGGCCGAGGACCCCGAGGCCGACATCTTCCTGCACATCAACTCGCCCGGCGGCTCGGTGGACGCCGGCATGGCGATCTACGACACCATGAACTACATCCCCAACGACGTCGCCACCGTGGGCATGGGCCTGGCGGCCTCGATGGGCCAGTTCCTGCTCTGCGCCGGCACCAAGGGCAAGCGCTACGCCCTCCCGCACGCGCGGATCATGATGCACCAGCCCTCCTCCGGCATGGGCGGCTCGGCCTCCGACATCAAGATCCAGGCGCAGCAGTCGATCCACATCAAGAAGGTGCTGCTCGAGCTGATCGCCCAGCACACCGGCCAGGGCCTCGACCAGGTCATCGCCGACGCCGACCGGGACCGCTGGTTCACCGCCGACCAGGCCCTCGAGTACGGCCTGGTCGACAAGGTGATCACCAGCGCCCGCGAGGCCGCCGACCAGGGCCGTCCGGCCCGCAACTCCGACGCCGACCCCGCAGCCGAGAAGGACTGACATGAACTACTACATCCCGCAGTGGGAGGAGCGCACGTCGTACGGCTTCCGCCGCATCGACCCCTACGCCAAGCTCTTCGAGGAGCGCATCATCTTCCTCGGCTCCCCGATCTCCGACGACGTGGCCAACGCGGTCATGGCGCAGCTGCTGTGCCTGGAGACGATGAACCCCGACCAGGACATCAGCATCTACATCAACAGCCCCGGCGGCTCGTTCACCGCGCTGACGGCGATCTACGACACGATGCGCTTCATCAAGCCCGACGTGCAGACGGTCTGCCTGGGCCAGGCGGCCTCCGCGGCCGCGATCCTGCTGGCCGCCGGCACCCCCGGCAAGCGCCTGGCGCTGCCCAACAGCCGGATCCTGATCCACCAGCCCTACACCGAGGGCACGTTCGGCCAGACCTCCGACATCGAGATCCAGGCCAACGAGATCCTCCGGATGCGCGAGCTGCTGGAGAAGATGATCGCCGACCACAGCGGCAAGGAGATCGACCAGGTCAGCCGAGACATCGAGCGCGACAAGATCCTCACCGCCGAGCAGGCCGTCGACTACGGCCTGATCGACGCCGTGCTGGAGCCACGCTCGGGCGTCGCGGCGCTCGTCTGAGCCGCCGCCCGCACGAGAGGACGCACCGCAGACCCCGTGTCCGGCCCCGCGCCGGGGCCGGCACGGGGTACCGTCTAGGAGTTTGCAGCACGAACGCCGGGGTCCTTCCCGGCCGGACCGGAGGAATGATCGCCCGTGGCTCGAATCGGTGACGGCGGCGACCTGCTGAAGTGCAACTTCTGCGGGAAGAGCCAGAAGCAGGTCAAGAAGCTCATCGCCGGCCCCAACGTCTACATCTGCGACGAGTGCATCGAGCTGTGCAACGAGATCATCGAGGAGGAGCTCGCCGAGGGCTCCGAGCTCGGTCTCGAGGAGCTGCCCAAGCCCAAGGAGATCTTCGAGTTCCTCAACGCCTACGTCATCGGCCAGGAGCACGCGAAGAAGTCCCTGGCGGTGGCCGTCTACAACCACTACAAGCGCGTGCAGGCCGGCCTGAGCCTCGCCGGCGGCAAGCACACCAAGGACGACACCGTGGAGGTGTCGAAGTCCAACATCCTGGTGATCGGTCCCACCGGGTGCGGCAAGACCTACCTCGCCCAGACGCTCGCGCGGATGCTGAACGTCCCGTTCGCCATCGCCGACGCCACCGCCCTCACCGAGGCCGGCTACGTCGGCGAGGACGTCGAGAACATCCTCCTCAAGCTGATCCAGGCCGCCGACTACGACGTCAAGAAGGCCGAGACGGGCATCATCTACATCGACGAGATCGACAAGGTGGCCCGCAAGGCGGAGAACCCCTCGATCACCCGTGACGTCTCCGGGGAGGGCGTGCAGCAGGCGCTGCTGAAGATGCTCGAGGGCACCACCGCCTCCGTGCCGCCGCAGGGTGGCCGCAAGCACCCGCACCAGGAGTTCATCCAGATCGACACCACGAACATCCTGTTCATCGTGGGTGGCGCGTTCGCCGGCCTCGAGCACATCGTCGAGCAGCGGGTGGGCAAGAAGTCCCTCGGCTTCACCGCCGAGGTCCGCGGCCAGGCCGAGCGCGAGGCCGAGGACCTGATGGCGCAGGTGCGCCCCGAGGACCTCACCAAGTTCGGCCTCATCCCCGAGTTCATCGGTCGCCTCCCGCTCATCGCGAGCGTCAGCAAGCTCGACACCCAGGCGCTCGTGCAGATCCTCACCGAGCCGCGCAACGCCCTCGTCAAGCAGTACCAGCGCCTCTTCGACATGGACGGCGTCGAGCTGGAGTTCACCGACGACGCCATCGCCTCGATCGCCGACAAGGCCCTCGAGCGCGGCACCGGTGCGCGCGGCCTCCGCGCGATCATCGAGGAGGTGCTGCTCGGCGTGATGTACGACGTCCCCTCGCGTGCCGACGTCGCGAAGGTGGTGGTGACCCGCGAGGTCGTCGAGGACGACGTCGCCCCGACCCTGGTGCCGCGCGAGTCCGAGGCCAAGAAGAAGAAGTCCGCCTAGCAGCAGCGGGCAGCCCGTCGGGAGACCGTCGGTCCTCGTGGTCGGCCCGTCGGTCGGTCCAGTGCGGTCGGCCCGGTGTGATCGGCCCTGTCTAGTCGGCCCTCTGGTCGGCCCTGTCTAGACGGCCTGTCCGATCGGCCTGTCCGATCGGTCGGGCCTCCTAGTCACATGTAGTCATTTCGGCCGGGAGCACGGGTCATTTGGCCTCAGGACCCTCGAGCACCGGGTGGCCCAGCCGGACAATGGACAGCGAACCTCGGGAGGAGTTCGCGCATGAGTGTCGATCACAAGCGTCCGTTGTACGCGTTCGTCGTCGTGGCCGTCATCTGCGGCCTGTTCCTCGGTCATGCCCTCCGCTCGGACGCCCTGGGCGGGGTCCTGCGCACGGTCGTCGCCGCTGCGCCGGCCGCACCGGGGCACGAGGTGGAGGTGCAGGAGCCGGCGACGGCCCCGGCCGCTGCCCAGGCACCCGACGTGCCGGCCGCACCCGTCGACCACGAGGTGACCACCGCGCCCGTCGTCACCGAGCCGGCGCCGCAGGACGAGCCGGAGGGGCCCGACCACGGCCGCACCGGCCACCCCTCCAGGACCCCGACGCCGCCTCCCGCCGTCAGCCCCGACGGCACCACCGGCGATCCCGAGGTGACGGTCACGACCGTCCCGCCGGTCAGCACCCCACCGGTCGTCACCGTTCCGGCCGTCGACGTCCCGACGACCAAGCCCGGTCGGACCGACGAGAGGGCCGTCAAGGACGCCGAGAGGTCGGTCAGGGACCTTGCCGCCCGGCATGGGCGGGGCGCCGACCGGGCAGCCCAGAAGGCGTCCGACAGGAGCGCCCGGACCGCGGACCGCGCCCACCACGACGCCGAGCACGCCGCCGACCGGGCGGCCAAGGACGCCGAGAAGGCCGCCGAGGCCGCGGAGAAGGCCGCGGAGAAGGCTGCGGAGAAGGTGGCCGACGACCTCCTGCCGACCATCCCGTCGCTCCCCGACCTGTTCGATGACCCGCTCGGCGACCAGCACGACGACCAGCACGATGACGAGGACGACGACGGGGGCGTCGGCCAGGGCCACGACGGCGTCGACGGGGACGACGGCGTCGGGCTCCCCTGAGCCCCCTGACTCAGGCTGGGTTCGGTGCCAGCTCCGCGGCAACCGACAGCCCGCCGGCCTGCTCGTCGACGGTGAAGACCAGGTCGCCGCTCACCTTGCCGGCACGACGCAGGTCGGACTCGGCGCGCTCGGCGGCCCGCACCAGGGCCTCGGGTCCCGAGATCTCCACGCGTGACAGCTCGGCGCGCATCGACACCTTGGCCTGCGACTTCGCCCCGCGGATGCCGGTGAGCGCGGTCGCGACGGCGTCGACGAGGCCGGCGTCCGCGGCCGCGGCGGCACCGAGGTCGGAGACCGCGGGCCACGGCTGGGTGTGGATCGACCCCTCCTGCCACCACGACCAGACCTCCTCGGTGACGTACGGCAGGAACGGTGCGAGCAGCCGCAGCTGGGTGTGCAGCGCGATCGCCAGGGTGGCCTTGGCCGAGGCGGTCTCGGGTCCCTCCTCGGCGTACGCACGCTCCTTGACCAGCTCGAGGTAGTCGTCGCAGAACTCCCAGAAGAACTTCTCGCTGACCTCCAGCGCCGTGGTGTAGTCGTAGGCGTCGAAGGCGTCGGTCGCCCGGGTCACGACCGTGGCGAGCCGCGCCAGCAGGGCATAGTCGATGGGCTCGCTCACCGCGAAGGCATCCCGCGCGGTGGCCCCGACGCCGAGGACGTACTTGCTGGCGTTGAGGACCTTCATCGCCAGCCGGCGGCCGACCTTCATCTGCGTCTCGTCGAAGGGCGAGTCCATCCCCGGACGGGCCAGGGCGGCGCGCCAGCGCACGGCGTCGGCGCCGAACCTCTCCAGGATGTCGGTGGGGACGACCACGTTGCCCTTGGACTTCGACATCTTCTTGCGGTCGGGGTCGAGGATGAAGCCCGAGATGAGGGCGTGGGTCCAGGGCGCGGCGTGCTGCTCGAAGTGGGAGCGGACGACCCGCGAGAACAGCCAGGTGCGGATGATGTCGTGGGCCTGGGTGCACAGGTCCATCGGGAAGACGCGGGCGAAGAGGTCCTCGTCGGTGGTCCAGCCGCCGGCGATGTGGGGCGTGAGCGACGACGTCGCCCAGGTGTCCATGATGTCGGGGTCGCCGAGGAAGCCGCCCGGCCTGCCGCGCTGCGCCTCGTCGTACCCCTGCGGAGCGTCGGTGGAGGGGTCGACGGGCAGCTGCTCCTCGCGCGGGAGCAGCGGGTGCTCGTAGTCGGGCTCACCGGCGTCGTCGAGGGGGTACCAGACCGGGAACGGCACGCCGAAGAACCGCTGGCGCGAGATGAGCCAGTCGCCGTTGAGGCCACCGACCCAGTTGTCGTAGCGGTGCCTCATGTGGGTCGGCACCCAGGTGATCTCGCTGCCGCGGTCGAGCATGTCCTGCCGGACGTCGGCGTCGCGGCCGCCGTTGGTGATGTACCACTGGCGGGTCGCGACGATCTCGAGGGGCTTGTCGCCCTTCTCGTAGAAGTTGGCCATCCGCTGGGTCGGGGTCGGCTCGCCGTCCAGGTCCCCGGAGGCCCGCAGCTTCTCGACCATCGCCTCGCGGGCGCTGAACGTCGTCTTGCCGGCGAGGTCGGCCCAGCCGGCGGCCGCGGTGGCGCCGGTCAGCCACTCGGGCGTCTCGCGGTGCAGGCGGCCGTCGCGGCCGATCACGGTGCGCACCGGCAGCTGCAGCTCGCGCCACCAGGTGACGTCGGTCAGGTCGCCGAAGGTGCAGCACATCGCGATGCCGGCGCCCTTGTCGGGCTCCGCCAGGGGATGGGCGACGACCGGGACCTCCACGCCGAAGACCGGCGACGTCACGGTCGTCCCGAAGAGCGGCTGGTAGCGCTCGTCGTCGGGGTGCGCGATCAGCGCGACGACGGCGGGGATGAGCTCGGGGCGCGTCGTCTCGATGTACACAGGGTCGCCGCCCGGGCGGTGGAAGGCCACCCGGTGGTAGGCGCCGGGGTACTCCCGAGCCTCGAGCTCGGCCTGGGCCACCGCCGACTGGAAGGTGACGTCCCACAGCGTGGGCGCCTCCTGCAGGTAGGCCTCGCCGCGGGCGAAGTTGCGCAGGAAAGCGCGCTGGCTGACGGCCCGGCTCTTCGGACCGATGGTGGTGTAGTGCTGGGACCAGTCGACCGAGAGGCCGAGGCGGCGCCACAGCGACTCGAAGACCTTCTCGTCCTCGAGCACCAGCTGCTCGCACAGCTCGACGAAGTTGGGCCGGCTGATCGGCACCTGCTTCTTGGGGTCGGGCTTCCCCGGGGGCGTGAAGTCCGCGTCGTACGGCAGGGTCGGGTCGCACCGGACGCCGTAGTAGTTCTGCACGCGGCGCTCGGTGGGCAGGCCGTTGTCGTCCCAGCCCATGGGGTAGAAGACGCTCTTGCCCCGCATCCGCTGGTAGCGCGCGATCAGGTCGGGGTGGGTGTAGGAGAAGACGTGCCCGACGTGCAGGCTGCCGCTCACCGTGGGCGGTGGGGTGTCGATGGAGTAGACGTTCTCGCGCGGCTGCGTGCGGTCGAAGGCGTAGGTGTCGTCGGCCTTCCACCGCGCCGACCACTTCTCCTCCAGGCCCTCCAGGGCCGGCTTGTCCGGTACGACGACGTCGCTGCGGACCGAGGGTCCGGGCGGCGTCGTCGGGGACAGGTCGGGGCTCTGGGTCTGGGTCATGGGGGTGAGTTTATGGGCGACGGTGCCCGGCCCCTAACGCAGTATTCGCCTCGCTGCGCCGCGGTTCGCCGACTAGCGTCCCGGCATGGTGGAGCTGACGTTCTTCGACGACCCCCGCGCGTTCCTCGCCCGTGCCGACGCGCACCTGCGCCGGGACCCGGTGATCAACACCGTCGTGGCGACGTACTCCGAGCGGCTGGCTGTCGAGATCGAGGACGGCCTCTACGAGCCAGAGGTCGACCACCCGCGCTGGTGGCTGGTCGTCACCGACGACGCCGGCGAGGTGGTGGGCGCCGGCATGCGCACCGCCCCGTTCGTGCCGCACCCGCCGTTCCTGCTCCCGGTGCCCGACGAGGCGGCCGTCGAGCTGGCCCGGGTCCTGCACGAGCGCGGCGAGGTGCTCGGCGGGGTCAACGGCGCGCTGCCCGGCACCCGGCTGCTGGCCGAGGAGTCGGCCCGCCTGACCGGTGGCCGGGCGGAGGTGGCGATCCACACGCGACTGTTCCGGCTCGACCGGCTGGTCCCGCCACGGCCGGTCGCCGGGTCGCTGCGCCTCGCCACGCCGCAGGACGCCGGGCTGGCGCTCGCGTGGTTCCTCGACTTCGCGCACGCCGCCGACGTGCAGGCCGGCCGCGAGCCCGGCAGCACCCACGAGCCGGTCGAGACGCTCGAGGGGATCCTGCGCCGCATCGAGCTCGGCCGGATCTGGCTCTGGGAGGACGAGGCGGGGGAGCGGGTGCACCTGACCGGCGCGAACCCGCCGTCGTACGGCGCGGCGCGGGTGGGGCCGGTCTACACCCCGCCGGAGCACCGCGGGCGCGGCTACGCCAGCGCGGCGGTCGCGCAGGTCTCGCAGGAGATCCTCGACGGCGGCAGCGTCCCGTGCCTGTTCACCGACCAGGCGAACCCGACCTCGAACGGGATCTACCAGGCCCTGGGCTACCGTCCGGTCGTCGACATGGCCAACCTGCTCGTCCACCACCGATCCGCTCGTCCCTCGTCCGCCGGAGGCGCCGCATGACCGAGCCCGAGCACGACCACTCGCACGGCAGCTCCTACGGGAGCGAGGTCCTCGAGGGGCTCAAGGCGCCCTCGCGCGACCTGCGGCGGCTCATCCCCGACGTGTACGCCGGCTTCGTGGCGATGTCGGCGGCGGCGATGACCCCCGGCGCGCTGGACGCCAAGGCCAAGGAGCTGCTCGCGCTCGCCGTCTCGGTGACCAAGCAGTGCGACGGCTGCATCGCCTCCCACGCCCGGGGGGCGGCGAGGGCGGGCGCCACCGACGCGGAGGTGGCCGAGACCCTCGGCGTGGTGATCATGATGAACGGCGGCCCCGGCACGGTGTACGCGCCGCGAGCCCTGGCGGCGTTCCGGGAGTTCAAGGCCCAGCTGCCCGACGCCTAGACTCGGGAGCAACATGAGCGATCCCTCCGCACCGCGCCTGTCCCAGACCTACGCCGAGGTCGAGGACGCCCTGCTCTCCCGCTGGCCCGAGACCCGACTCGAGCCGTCGCTCGACCGCATCGCGGCGTTCACCGAGCTGCTCGGCGACCCGCAGCGAGCCTTCCGCGTGGTGCACCTGACCGGCACCAACGGCAAGACCTCGACCTCCCGGATGATCGACACGCTGCTGCGCGGGCTCGACCTGCGCACCGGGCGCTTCACCAGCCCCCACGTCGAGCGGATGAGCGAGCGCATCGGCATCGACGGCGAGCCCCTCGACGACGAGGCGTTCGTGCGCGCCTTCAACGACGTGGCGCCGTTCACCCACCTCGTCGACGCCGACCAGCCGCACCCGCTGTCGTTCTTCGAGACCATCGTCGGGATGGCGTTCGCCGCCTTCGCCGACGCGCCGGTCGACGTGGCGGTCGTGGAGGTCGGCATGGGCGGCACCTGGGACGCCACCAACGTGGCCGACGGCGACGTCGCCGTCGTCCTGCCCATCGGCGTCGACCACGCGTCGTACCTCGGCGACACCCCGGCGGCCATCGCTGAGGAGAAGGCCGGGATCATCAAGCCCGGCTCCATCGTCGTCGTGGCCCAGCAGCTGCCCGAGGTCGCCGAGGTGCTGGTGCGCCGGGCCCTCGAGGTCGGGGCCACCATGGCCCGGGAGGGCGCGGAGTTCGGCGTCGAGTCGCGGGTGCCCGCCGTGGGCGGTCAGCTGCTCTCGCTGCGCGGGCTCCGGGCGACGTACGACGACGTCTTCCTCCCGCTGTACGGCGCCCACCAGGCGCAGAACGCCGCCGTCGCGCTGGCGGCCGTGGAGGCGTTCGCGGGGGAGGCCCCCCTCGACGAGGACATCGTCAGGGCGGCGTTCGCCGAGGTGACCTCGCCCGGCCGCCTCGAGGTGGTCAGGCGCAGCCCCACGATCGTGCTGGACGCGGCGCACAACCCGCACGGCGCCGAGGCCACCGCGGCCGCGCTCGAGGACTCCTTCACCTTCGACCCGCTCATCGGCGTCATGGGCGTGATGGGCGACAAGGACCACGAGGGCCTGCTCGGCGCCTTCGAGCCGCACCTCGCGCACCTGGTGTGCACGCAGAACTCCACCTCCCGCGCCCTGCCGGCCGCCGAGCTCGGCCGGGCGGCCCGCGCGGTCTTCGGCGACGACCGGGTCAGCGTGGTCCCCGACCTGGCCGCAGCCATCGACGCGGCGACCGCCCTGGCGGAGGCCGGCGAGGCCTTCGGTGACGCGCTCGGCTCCGGTGCCGTGCTCGTCACCGGGTCCGTGGTCACCGTCGGGGAGGCGCGGACGATGCTGACCCGCACGAGCGGGGGGCAGCGACGATGAGCGACGCCGCGGGCGCGCCGCAGCCGGTCCCGGCCGACGTCCCCGCCAACACCGAGCGCTCGCCGCGCCGCGGCATGTGCGCCGCCGTGCTGTGCCTGGAGGGGATCACCCTGGGGCTCACCACGCCGGTGCTCATCACGATCGCCGACGTGTCGGTCACCAACGCGCTCCTGATCGGTCTGGGCCTCGCGGTCGTGTGCCTGCTGCTCGCCGGCATGCTGCGGGCGCCGTGGGCCTACGCCCTCGGCTGGGTGGTGCAGCTGGGGGCGGTCGCGCTCGGCTTCGCCGTCCCGTTGATGTTCTTCCTCGGTGCCCTCTTCGCCCTCCTCTGGGGCACCGCCGACCTGCTGGGCCGCAAGATCGAGCGGGAGCGGGCCGCGGCGTACGCCGCCTTCGCGGCCAGCCGCGACGAGCCTCGCTGATCCGGGCGGGCGGCGATGGCCTAGGCTCCGCCGCATGACTCAGCGCACCCTCGTCCTCGTCAAGCCGGACGGCGTCCGCCGCGGCCTCACCGGCGAGGTGGTCCGTCGGATCGAGGCGAAGGGCTACCGCCTCGCGGCCCTCGAGCTGCGCGCGGCGACCCCCGACCTGCTGGCCGAGCACTACGCCGAGCACGAGGGCAAGCCGTTCTACGAGCCGCTGGTCGAGTTCATGCTCTCGGGCCCCGTCGTGGCCCTGGTGGTCGAGGGCGAGCGGTGCATCGAGGGCTTCCGCGCCCTCGCCGGGGCCACCGACCCCACGGTCGCCGCCCCCGGCACGATCCGCGGCGACCTCGGCCGCGACTGGGGCGAGAAGGTGCAGCAGAACCTGGTCCACGGCTCCGACTCCCCGGAGTCCGCCGAGCGGGAGATCGGGATCTGGTTCCCCTCTGCCTGAGCGTCACCCGGGGGTAGTCAGGCGCGAAACGGCTGTCGTCGCGTCCTCCGATCGACCATTTCGCACCTAACTACCCCGGCGCGGGTCCGGGCGGGGCGTGTCTGCCCCGAAACCGGGGCCGCGGCTCCCTACGCTGAGCGCGGGTCGCAGCACTCACATGCGTCCCGTCTACCCCATCGACCTCCGGCGGCTCACCACCGGGGCCCGACCAGCGAGGCAGCAGCGCATGGCGAACAGCTTCATCGGCCGCGACATGGCCGTGGACCTCGGGACCGCCAACACCCTCGTCTACGTCCGGGGCAGGGGCGTCGTGCTCGACGAGCCCAGTGTGGTGGCCATCAACGAGAACACCGGCGAGGTGCTCGCCGTGGGCCACGAGGCCAAGCGGATGATCGGTCGCACCCCCGACAACATCACCGCCATCCGCCCGCTCAAGGACGGCGTCATCGCCGACTTCGACGCCACCGAGCAGATGCTGCGCTACTTCATCCAGCAGGTGCACCGGCGCCGCTACTTCGCCAAGCCCCGCATGGTCATCTGCGTGCCCAGCGGGATCACCGCGGTGGAGCAGCGCGCGGTGAAGGAGGCCGGCTACCAGGCCGGCGCCCGCCGGGTCTACATCGTCGAGGAGCCGATGGCCGCGGCGATCGGCGCCGGGCTGCCCGTGCACGAGGCCACCGGCAACATGGTGGTCGACGTGGGTGGCGGCACCACCGAGGTCGCGGTGATCTCCCTCGGCGGCATCGTCACGAGCCTCTCGGTGCGCACCGCCGGCGACGACATCGACCAGGCCGTCATCGCGTGGATGAAGAAGGAGTACTCCCTGATGCTGGGGGAGCGCACCGCCGAGGAGATGAAGATGACCCTCGGCTCCGCCTTCCCGCTGCCGAGCGAGCCGGAGGCGGAGATCCGCGGCCGCGACATGGTCTCGGGCCTGCCCCGCACCGTCGTCGTGTCGAGCGCCGAGC
>NZ_CADCUP010000019.1 GCF_902805925.1 uncultured Nocardioides sp. | reverse complement strand
GTCCACCCCGCCCCTTCCGATGCCCGGGTCGGCGGGCACGGGCACCAGCACGAAGAGGTTCTCGCAGCCCTCCGGGGCCACCGAGCCGTCGGTCGCCGACGGCTTGCACACGTAGAGCGACGCCGGGTCGGGCACGCGGGTGGGCTGCTCGAAGATGGCGTCGAAGTTGGACTGCCAGTCGGCGGTGAAGAACAGCGAGTGGTGGGCCAGCTCGGGCAGCGGGCCGCGGACGCCCAGGTTCACCAGCACGGCTCCCGGTCCGGAGGTGGCGCGCTCCCACCAGGCCTCGGGATAGGTCTGCAGCCGCTCGGGGAGCAGCCGGGTCTCGACGTGGTGCAGGTCGGCCGCCCCGACCACGACGTCGGCCGGCAGCGTGCGCGGCTCCCCGTCGGCGTCGAGGTAGCTGACCCCCACGACCCGGGCGCCCCTCCCCCGCCGGCCCGTCCGCGGCTCCGTCTCGATGGCGGTGACGCCGCAGCCGGTGTGCAGCTGCGCCCCACGGGCACGCGCCACCCCGGCCAGCGCCTCGACCAGCCGGGAGAACCCGCCGTCGGGGTAGCGGACGCCGTCGGCGAGGTCCAGCCAGCTCATCAGGTGGTACATGGCCGGCGCGCGGTCGGGCGAGGAGCCGAGGAAGACGGCCGGGTAGCCGAGCACCTGCCGCAGCCGCGGGTCGCCGAACCGCGCCGCGACGTACGACGCCAGGGAGCGGGAGAGGAGGGTGGCCAGTCGGGGGCCGTTGCGCAGCACCCGGCGGCCGGCGAAGGCGGAGGCGGAGGCGAAGCTGGTGTAGAGGAACTGCTGCACGGCGAGGTCGTAGACCTCGCGGGCCGAGGCGAGGTACGCCGCCAGCCGCGCGCCGGCCCCGGGCTCGACCTGCTCGAAGAGCCGGCGGTTGCCCTCCTCGTCGGCGGCGATGTCGAGGGGCTCCTCCTGGCCCTCGAAGAACACGCGGTAGCCCGGGTCGAGCCGGACCAGCCTCAGCTGCTCCTCCGTCGTGGTGCCGACCAGGCGGAAGAAGTGGTCGAAGACCTCCGGCATCAGCCACCACGACGGGCCGGTGTCGAAGCGGAAGCCGTCCTGCTCCCACGAGCCCGCCCGGCCGCCGAGCCCGGCGTTCTTCTCGAGCAGCCGGACGTCGTGGCCGTCGTGGGCGAGCAGGGCGGCGGTTGCCAGGCCGGCGACGCCCCCACCGATGACCACGACCCGCTGCGGCCTCCCGGGCCGGACCGGCCTGGTCACCGTGCCGGGCCGGGCACGGGCGTGCGCGGCAGGCCGCCCCGCAGGACGACCGCGGCGACGAGGCGCGCCTTGACGGGGTGCGGCACCCGCACGCGGCGCTCGCGCAGCTGGGCCGCCGGGGTCGCCCGCAGGCGCGCGGACAGGTCGGCGAACAGGTCGTGGGCGGCGCAGACGGCCAGCCGGCTCGACCGCGGGAGGCGGGGCACGACCCGGGCCGCCGCGGCCAGGTCGGCGTCGATGTCGTCGAGCAGCTCGTCGCGCTGGGCGTCGGTGAGCCGCTGGGGGTCGACGCCGGGGAAGTAGCTGCGGCCGAGCCCGTCGTGGTCCTCGCCGAGGTCGCGCAGGAAGTTGACCTTCTGGAAGGCAGCGCCGAGCCGCCGGGCCCCGGGGGCCAGCTCGTCGTACCGCGTGCCGGGGTCGGGGTCCTCGGCCACGAACGTGCGCAGGCACATCAGCCCCACCACCTCCGAGGACCCGTAGACGTACGTCGCGAAGCTGGCCGCGTCGTGCTCGCACTGGTCGAGGTCGGTGTACATCGAGGCGAAGAACGGCAGCACGAGCTCGGGCTCGATGTGGCAGCTCGCCGCGGTGCGGGCGAAGGCGTGGACCACCAGGTTGCTGCTGTGCCCGGTCTCGAGGGCGTGCAGCGTCTCCTCGCGCAGGGTGGTGAGGGCGTCCTTGCGCTGGGTGGCGTCCTGGCCGGGGCGGGGGGCGTCCACGATCTCGTCGGCGACCCGCACCAGCGCGTACACGTTGCGGACGTGTCGGCGCACGGGCTCGGTGAGCAGCCGGGAGGCCAGACCGAAGGAGGAGGAGTAGGCGTCGATGACCAGGGCGGCGCTCGCGTCGGCCGCGTGGTCGTACTGCTCGTGCGGCGAGCGCCGCGCCACCCCCGGCGACGCTCTCGGCCATCGCAGCTGGGGTCCCCGCATGGTGTCCTCCTCCGTCGGGCTTATGCTCCGGTCCAAGCCACTCGTGCGCGTCCACACCTGCCCTCCGGCGGGCGGCCCCCGAGCATGTTCAACAGCGCGTTGAGCAATTCCTCGACAGGTTGCTCAGATTACCGCACAACACCAGTACCCACTCGGACGCGACATTCCCGTCGTCCGGTCCCGGCTGCCGCGCGGGGTCGGTGTTCTCAGGCACCGCACCGGCGGTTTATCGTGTAAGCCCGCTGAGACGGACCGACAGCACGGACTGCTGTCCGGGCGCTGAAGGGAACACGTAGATGGACACGGTTGTCTGCGACGGCCTCCAGCCCCAGGGCGAGGTCGGTCACTTCACCTACGACGTGGCGGCCGACAGGTGGTGCTGGTCCGACGGCTTCTATGCGATCTACGGGTACGCGCCGCAGGAGGTCCCGGCGACCCTCGGCGTGCTCCTGGCCCACAAGCACCCCGACGACCGCGACCGCGTCGCGGCGACGGTGCGGCGGGCGAGGACGGTCGGCGGCCCGTTCAGCTTCTACCACCGCGTCATCGACCGCTCGCAGCGGGTGCGCTCGGTGCTCAGCGTCGGGCACGGTCTCACCGACGGCCAGGGCCGGGTGGACCGCATCGAGGGCTTCATCGTCGACCTCACCGCCGAGCGTCGCACCGAGACCGAGGCGGAGGTGCAGCTGGCATTGGCCCGGGTGGCGGAGAACCGGGCGGTCATCGACCAGGCCAAGGGCATGGTGATGCTGGCCACCGGGTGCGAGGGCGACATCGCCTTCGACCAGCTGCGCCGGTGCTCGCACCACGCCAACCTCAAGCTGCACGAGGTGGCACGCCGGCTCGTGCGGAGGGTCGAGGCCGGCGGACAGGGGGCCGACCTGGTGATGACGGTCCTGACCGAGGTGGTCGAGTCCTCCCGGCGGCCCGGCACCGACTCCGGCGGCCGGCCCGGGGTCAACGCCCTCGGTTGACCACGGCGCGCACCGCCGTCAGCCCGATCGACGCGACCAGCCCGCCGACCAGCCCACCGGCCAGTCCCACGATGTGCCCGAGCGAGCGTCCGTAGAGGTGGGCCATGCGCCGAGGTACCCGCCAATGCGGCGTCTACTCGTCGCTGGCCAGGTCGATCCAGTACCGGCGCCGGCCGCGGCGCGAGTCCTCCCACACCCCGCCGTTGCGCTCGATGGTCCGGGCCGAGGCCGTGTTGCCCTCCTCGCACGTCAGCAGCACCCGCTCCAGCCCGAGCTCCCGGGCGCGCCCCAGCGCCAGGGTCAGCGCCCGGGTGGCGTGCCCCCGACCACGACGCGACGGCCGTACGGCGTAGCCGATGTGGCCGCCCTCCTGCAGCAGGAGGTCGGTGAGCTGGTGGCGGATCGCGAGGTAGCCGACGAACTCCTCGTCCTCGACCATCCACCAGTAGTCGCTGTGGACCCGGCCCTCGGGCAGCGCGGTCGCGTGGTCGGACTGCTCGAGCAGCACCGGCACCCGGGCCGCGAGCGTCTCGACGCTGGCGTGGTCGGCGGTCAGGTCCCAGAGCCCGCTGCCGTGCATGGTGGTGCCGCCGAACTCGCGGACCGCCTCGATCCAGGAGTCGGCGTAGCGGAGGTCCGGCAGGACCAGCTCGACGACCACCGGGCGCGGGTCAGCGGACGGCCGCGCCGCGCTCACCGGCGTCGGTGAGCCGCGCCTGCTCGATCGCCTGGGCCTCGAGCTCCTCACGACGCGTGGTCTCGAGCATCTCCCTGGCCGCGTCGTACGCCCCGGGCTCGGAGACGAGGTCGGTGGCGCCCCGCTTGAGCCGGTTGAGGGCGGCGCGGCCGAAGATCTGCTGCTCGGTGGAGGTGCGCTCGGAGCGCCCGCGCCCCAAGAAGGAGACGGCCCAGTGCAGGATCGCGGTGACGCGGCTCTTGAAGCCGGTGATGTAGACCAGGTGCAGCACCAGCCACATCAGCCAGGCGAGCACGCCGGTGATCCGGAGCTTGCCGATCATCGCGACCGCGTTGAAGCGGCTGATGATCGCCATCGAGCCCTTGTCGAAGTACTTGAAGGGCTCCCGCGGCGCGCTGCCCTTCAGCCGGCCGTCGATCGTCTTGGCGGCGTACTTGGCGCCCTGGATCGCCACCTGCGCGACCCCCGGGAGGTTGTCGAGGGAGATCATGTCGCCGACCACGAAGACCTCGGGGTAGCCGGGGAGCGTCAGGTCGGGGTTCACCCCGATGCGTCCCGCCCGGTCGAGCGGGGCCCCCGACTGCTCGGCGAGGGTCCTGCCCAGCGGCGAGGCCTGCACGCCGGCGGCCCAGATCTTGGTGACGGACTTGATGCTGTCGGTGCGGCCGTCCTTGTACTTCACCTCGATGCCGCGCTCGTCGACGTCGGTGACCATCGCGCCGAGGATCACCTCGACACCGAGCTTCTCCAGCTCCCTGCGGGCCACCCCGCCGAGTCGCGCGCCGAACGGCGGCAGCACCTGCGCCGCGGCGTCGATGAGGATGACGCGCGCCTGGTGCGACTGGATGAGGCGGAAGTCCTCGCGCAGCGTGCGGTTCGCCAGCTCGGCGATCTGGCCGGCCATCTCGACGCCGGTCGGACCCGCGCCGACGACCACGAAGGTCAGCAGGTGCTCGATCTCGTCGCCGCGGTTGGCGGCGAGCTCGGCCATCTCGAAGGCGCCGAAGATGCGGCCGCGCAGCTCGAGCGCGTCGTCGATGCTCTTCATGCCGGGCGCGTGCTCGGAGAAGTGGTCGTTGCCGAAGTAGGACTGCGCCGAGCCGGCCGCCACGAGCAGCGAGTCGTACGACGTCTTGGTCTCGCGGCCCAGGACGTGCGAGGTGACCGTGCGGCCCTCCAGGTCGACGCCGGTCACCGTGCCCAGCAGGACCTGGGCGTTGTCCTGGCTCCGCAGCACCTCGCGCGTGGGCGGCGCGATCTCGCCCTCGGACAGGATGCCGGTCGCCACCTGGTAGAGCAGGGGCTGGAAGAGGTGGTGGGTCGTCTGGGCGATCATGGTGATGTCCACCTCGGACCCCCGGAGCGCCTTGGTGCCGAACAGGCCGCCGAAGCCGGAGCCGATCACCACCACGTGATGGCGAGAAGGAGCCTGCTGCTGGGACATGTGGTGCCCTTCTGTTGCGCTCTCTCGAGTCTCCATTGTGGCGCGCGGCACCCACCACCCCCCAAACGGGGAGGCAGTTCCGTTGGTCACAGGCGGTCCACGGCGCTGTTGAATCTTCAATTCGGCGTCGCCCGGGTTTACATTTCACGTCCCGCGGGTAGGCGGGACGTGGTTGGCTTGGACCCCGCACTCCCGCACTGCCGGACAGAGGAAGGCTCGTGCCGCTCGCGAAGCAAGCACTCCCGCTCGACGCGGAGCCCGGCGCGGTCGCGAACGCGCGGCGCTGGGTGGTCGAGGCGTGCCGCCAGCTCGAGCGTGACGACCTCATCGAGTGCGCGGAGCTGGGTGTCTCCGAGCTGGTGACGAACGCCGTCCTGCACGGTGAGCCACCGCTGTCCGTGCGCGTGCGCGGCACCCGCGAGCACCCGCGCATCGAGGTCGCCGACGCCTCGCGCCAGCAGCCCGAGCCGCCGCAGCCGGCCCTGTTCGAGGAGGACTCCGAGGAGGGCTTCCTCGCCACGTTCGGACGCGGGCTCTCGATCGTGGCGATGTCCTCCGTCACCTGGGGCGCCTCCATGGACTCCCACGGCAAGGTCGTCTGGTTCGAGCCCGCGCCCGGGATGCACGAGGACGCCTTCCGGGAGGGCGTGATCGACGTGCCCTCCGACGAGCCGGGCTGGGCCCCGCCCGCCGACGCCGTCCCGGTCCACCTGCTGGGCGTCGACCTCAAGCTCTACCTGGGCACCCAGAACCAGTACCACGACCTGCGTCGCGAGCTGCGGCTGCTGTCGCTGGCCCACGAGTCGGACTACCCGCTGGCCCGCGACCTGTCGACGATGTTCGTGACCTACGAGCGCCAGCTTCCTCAGGGCGCCGAGCTGCACGTCGACCAGCAGCTCCGGCGGGGCGCCACCCGCATGGACCTCACCGTCGAGTCGACCCCGGGCGCGGCGACGATCTTCTCCACCATGCTCGAGATGTTCGACCTCGCCGACGCCTTCTGCCGTGCCGAGCGGCTCCTGTCGACCGCACGCACTCCCGCGCAGCGCGACTTCCAGTCGTGGTTCCTCGGCGAGTTCATCCGGCAGATCCGCGGCGAGGAGCCCGTCGCGTGGTCCGCCCGCTCCAGCAGCGCCGGCCACCGCGTGTCGTGAACCGCGGCCGCGTGCGCCCCGCGGCCCTCGCGGCGGTGGCCGCAGGGGGCGCTCTCGGCGCCGTGCTGCGGTGGGCGGCGACGTACGCCGTGCCCGACGGCTCCGGGCTCGCGTGGACCACCTCCGGGATCAACGTCAGCGGGTCGCTGGCCCTGGCCCTGCTCCCCGCCGTGGCCGCCCTTCGCGACCGGCCGCTGGTCGTGCTCGCCCTCGGCCCCGGCCTGCTCGGCGGCTTCACCACCTTCTCCGCCTATGCCGAGCAGGGCCGCGGCCTCCTCGACGACGGCCGGCCGGTGCTGGCACTGGGCCACCTGCTCGGCACCGTCGTGGCGTGCCTGGTCGCGGTGCACCTGGTGCGCCGGGTGGTCGCCGGCGCGGCGGCCGACGACGAGGTCGACCCGTGACCGTGCTGCTGGTCGCGCTGGGCGCCGCCGTCGGCGCGCCGCTGCGCTACACGCTCGCGCACCTCCTCGACGGCGAGCTGCCCCGCGGCACGCTGGCGGCCAACGTGCTCGGGTCCACGCTCCTCGGGTTCCTCACCGCCGCGGGCCCGGGCGAGCACCTGCTGGCACTGCTCGGTGCCGGCTTCTGCGGCGGCTTCACGACGTGGTCGTCGCTGGCCGTCCAGACCGAGGAGCGCGGCTGGTCGGTCGGGGGCGGCTACCTCGCCCTCACCGTGGGGCTGTCGATGGCCGGCTGCACCCTGGGATTCCTCGCGGGGAGCTAGGCGTAGCCGAGGTCGTGGAGCCGGTCGTCGTCGATGCCGAAGTGGTGGGCCACCTCGTGCACCACCGTGATCCGCACCTCGTCGACGAGCTCGTCCTCGCTCTCGCACATCCGGCTCAGCGGCCCGCGGAAGACCAGGATCCGGTCGGGCAGCTCGAACGCGTGGTTGCTGGCCCGCTCGGTCAGCGCGACGCCGTCGTAGTAGCCCAGCAGGTCGGGGTCGTCGGCCGGCGGCTCGTCCTCGACCAGCACCACGACGTTGCTGATGAGCGCTGCGAGCTCGTCGGGGATCTGGTCGAGCGCCCGGTCGACGAGCGCCTCGAACTCCTCGGGGGACACGTCGACGGGCATGGGCCGAGCCTAGGAGACGCGGGAAATGCGAGGACGCTCCGGATCGATGATCCGGAGCGTCCTGGTGGCGACCCCGACGGGACTCGAACCCGCGGCCTCCGCCGTGACAGGGCGGCGCGCTAACCAACTGCGCTACGGGGCCTCGTGGTGGTGCTGCTGTGGTGGAGCGGTGGAACTCTAACCCATGCCCGGCGGTGACTCCCAATCGGGATCGACCCGGACCTCAGGTGCACCCCCAACGGGATTCGAACCCGTGCTACCGCCGTGAAAGGGCGACGTCCTAGGCCGCTAGACGATGGGGGCCTGCGCCCTCGCGAGCGCTGTGCGACTGCGGGTCAGCATAGGGGCGCCCGCGTCGCGCCAACAAATGTCAGGCCCCCGCCTGCTGTGCGGTCCGGGTCGCCATCTCGTGCAGCCGCACGGCGCACTCGGCGGCCACGGCCACCGCGAGCTCGGCGGCCGACTCGCCCTCCACCTCGGGCACGACGTGGTGCACCGTGCCCGACCGCTGGAGGTCGACGGCCCGGACCTCCTGCTGCTCCGACATCTCGGCCGCGTGGCTGGTGTCGCCGCGGTGCACGATCGCGCTTGCCCCCTCGGGCGGCAGCGGGGCGAGCCAGGCGTTCTCGGCGGCGATCACCGTCTGGCCGGGCAGCAGCGCGAGCGCCCCTCCCCCGCAGCCCTGTCCGAGGACCACCGACAGCGTCGGCACCGTCATCGTCACCAGCTCCGCGATGCACCGCGCGATCTCGCCGGCGATCGCTCGCTCCTCGGCGTGCTGCGACAGCGCGGCGCCGGGGGTGTCGATCACGGTGACCAGCGGCAGCCGGAGCTCCTGCGCCAGCCGCATCCCGCGGCGGGCCTCGCGCAGGGCGCCCGGGCCCATCGGCGTCTCGACGCTCTGCCGGGTCCGGTCCTGGCCGACGACCACGCACGGCTGGCCGTCGAGCCGGGTCAGGGCGACGATCAGCGTCTCGTCGCGCTCGCCCTCGTCGGTGCCGGCGAGGCGGAGCGTGCGCGAGCCGGCGTGCCGGAGGAGGTCGCGCACGCTGACCCGGTCCACGGTCCTCGTCAGCCGGATGGACTCCCACGCGGAGCGGTCCGACCGCAGGGGGCCGGTGCGGCGGCCCAGGGCCGGCCGGTCGGGCGGGTCGACGAGCACCGCCAGCGCCCGGTCCACGAGCTCGGGCAGGTCCTCGGCGGGGACGACGGCGTCGATGACCCCGCGCGCCGCGAGGTTCTCGGCGCTCTGCACCCCGGCGGGGAACGGCTCCCCGTTGAGCGCCTCGTAGACCTTGGGACCCAGGAACCCCACCAGGGCGCCGGGCTCCGCCACGGTGACGTGCGCGAGCGAGCCCCACGAGGCGAAGACCCCGCCCATGGTCGGGTTGCGCAGGTAGACCAGGTAGGGCAGCCCCGCGGCCCGGTGGGCCATCAGCGCCCGCGAGATCTCGATCATCCGCACGAACGCCGGCGTCCCCTCCTGCATGCGGGTGCCGCCGGAGGCCGTGGTGGCGAGCACCGGCAGCCCCGCGGCCGTCGCGCGGCGTACGGCGGCGGCGATGCGGTCGGCTGCCGCCCGGCCGATGGACCCGGCGAGGAAGCCGAACTCGTTCGCCACGACCGCCACCGGGCGACCGCGCATCAGCCCGCGGCCGGTGACGACCGACTCGTCGGTGCCGGCCTTCTCGGCCGCCCGCTCGAGGGTCTCGCGGTACGCCGCGGGGTGGCCGGAGATGTCGATGGGCTCGTCCCACGACTCGAAGGAGCCGTCGTCGAGCACCAGCCCGAGCAGCTCCTCGACGGTCCAGCGGTGGGTCATCCGTGGTCGTCCTGGAGCCAGGCGCGGATGGCGCCGCCGTGCTCGTCGAGGACCGGCGGGGCGCCGTGGTCGCGGCGGGTGACCTCCTCGCCGCCGGCGGCGAAGAAGCGCAGCGGCGGCCCCGGGAGGGTCACCGTGCCCAGCGTGCTGTGCTCGACGTCGACGAGCAGGCCCTGGCTGCGCGTCTGGTCCCAGGCGTAGACCTCGTCGAGGGTGCGCACCTTGCCCGCGGGCACGCCGACCTCCGCCAGCCGGGCGAGCAGCGCCTCGCTGTCCCAGTCGGCGAACGCCGCCTCGACCACCTCGATCAACCGCTCCCGGGCGCCGACGCGCTCGGCGTTCGTGGCCAGGCCCTCGCCCTCGGGGTCGAGCCCGAACCCCTCGCAGAACCGGCGCCACAGCCCCTCGCTGCCCAGCGCGATCTGCACCGAGCCGTCGCGGCAGCGGAAGAGGCCGTACGGCGCGATCGAGGGGTGGTGGTTGCCCTGCGCCCGGCCGACCTCGCCGGCCACGGTCCACCGCGTGCCCTGGAAGGCGTGCACGCCGACGACCGAGGCGAGCAGGGACGTGCGCACGACGGTCCCCCGGCCCGTCCGGTGGCGCTCGTTGAGCGCTGCGAGGACGCCGTACGCGCCGTACATGCCGGAGAGCAGGTCGGCGATCGGGGTGCCGACGCGCTGCGGGTCCTCGGGCCCGGAGCCGGTGAGCGACATCAGGCCGGCCTCGCCCTGGGCGATCTGGTCGTAGCCGGCGCGGCCGCCCTCGGGGCCGTCGTGGCCGAAGCCGGTGATGGAGAGCACGACCAGGCGCGGGTTGCGCTCCTGCAGGCTCTCGATGCCCAGGCCCAGCCGCTCGAGCACGCCGGTGCGGAAGTTCTCCACCAGGACGTCGGCCCGGTCGACGAGCCGCAGCAGCACCTCGCGGTCGGCCTCGTCCTTGAGGTCGAGGGCGATCGACTCCTTGTTGCGGTTGGCGGAGAGGAAGTACGTCGACTGGCGCTCGTCGGCCTCGCCGACGAACGGCGGTCCCCAGCCGCGGGTGTCGTCGCCCGTGCCGGGGCTCTCCACCTTCAGGACGCGGGCGCCGAGGTCGCCCAGCATCATCGTGGCGTGCGGGCCGGCGAGCGCGCGGGAGAGGTCGACGACGAGGACGTCGGCGAGCGGACCGGTGCTCTGCTGGTCCATGGCCGTCACCATCCCGGCAGCACGAGGGCCGCCCACACGAGGAGCGGACCGGCGAGCGTGACGATCACGCCGTAGGTGAGGATCTGCTTGTAGTAGACCGGCTCGCTGATGGTGTCGGGCCGGTTCGCCAGCATCAGCGCGCCGTTGGTCGAGAAGGGGCTGACGTCGACGATCGTCGACGACACCGCGAGCGCCGCGACGAACATCCCAGCGCTGATGCCGCCGTCGGCGACCAGGGGCACGCCGATCGGGATGATGACCGGCAGCAGCGCGGTCGAGGAGGCGAAGGCGGAGACCACGCCGCCGACGTAGCAGAGGATGAGCGCGCCGATGGCCACCGCGCCCAGGCCCGCGGCCCAGCCGCCCACGAACTCCGGCGAGCCGGCCGTGGTGAGGATCGTGGCGTAGGTGCTCACCCCGGCGACCAGCAGCACCGTCGGCCAGGCGATCTGCTTGACGGCGTCCTTGTGCTCGTTCGGCGAGAGCATCGCCAGGATGACGGCGGCGGTGATGGCGACGAAGCCGATGTTCTTGTCGAAGACCAGCGCGATGAGGGCCACGGCCACGAAGGCGATGAGCGTGAGGGCCTGGTCGCGTCGCACGCCGACCGCCGAGGTCCGCGACTCCGTCGTGGTGCCCGTGCCGCGGGCGGGGACCGAGGCCCCGCCGTGGTGCAGGTCGTCGTCGAGGGTGTCCGGGTCGTCGGGGTCGACGCGCCGGCTCATCAGCTCCCGGCCGCCGAGGACCACGAAGAGGATGGCGGCCATGATCGTGTTGACGACCAGGCTGGCGAGGAAGACCGTGATCTCGCTGGACGGCAGGCCGGCGTCCTCCATCACCGAGTTGGTGATCGTGCCGTAGATGCTGATCGGCGAGAAGCCACCGGCCTGCGCGCCGTGGACGACGAACATGCCCATCATCAGCGGGCTGATGCCGTGGCGACCGGCGAAGCCGAGGGCGATGGGGCCGATGATGGCGCACGCGGCCGGGCTGACCGCACCGATGCCCGTGAGCACCGCGGTGACCGCGAACATCACCCAGGGGATGAGCGCCACCCGGCCCCCGACCGCCCGCACGGCGGTGCGCACGATCACGTCGACGGTGCCGTTGTTGCGCGCGATCGCGAAGAGGTAGGTGACGCCGATCAGCGTCAGGACGAGGTCACCGCTGACCCCGGCGAGGATCTCCTTCTCGTCCAGGTCGAGGGCGTACATCCCGACCAGCCACGCCGCGACGTACGCCAGCGCTCCCATGTTGATCGGCAGCACCGTGCCGACGACGAACAGCGCGACCAGGGCGATGATCGCGACCCATTCCGGTCCCATCTCTGCCTCCCGACGAGCCCGGGGTCTGGGTGACCGCCATGACGGTTGGCTCAGTGGACTAGCCGATAGGTCAATCGACCTCTCGTCAATAGGGTGGCCCCATGTCGGACCGGACGGAGCGCTCGGAGACGGGCCGGGCCGCCGCCAGTGCCGTGCACGCCCACGTCGAGACGGTCGGCGACGTCGCCGTCCTGCGCGACGAGCGGTGAGCCCGCTCGAGCAGCTGGCCGTGCTGGTCACCGGACTCGCTGCAGGCGTCCTGTCCTCCACCGTCGGGGTGGCGTCCCTGCTGAGCTTCCCCGTGCTGCTCGCCGTCGGCCTGCCGCCGGTGGTCGCGAACGCGTCCAACACGATCGGCATGGCACCCGCCGCGATGAGCGGCTCCTTCGGCTATCGCGAGGAGCTGCGCGAGCACGCCGGGCTGACCGCCGCCGTGCTCGTCGCCTGTGGGGTCGGCGCCGTGGCGGGCGCGTTCCTGCTGCTCGCGCTGCCGTCGTCGGTCTTCGAGGCGGTCGTGCCCTGGCTCATCCTCCTCACCTGCCTGCTGGTGGGAGC
>NZ_CADCUP010000018.1 GCF_902805925.1 uncultured Nocardioides sp. | reverse complement strand
TCGACCCGGCCTCCGGGGCCGCCACGGAGTCCTCGCCGTCCCGCCAGGTCCTCTCGACCCGCTCGACGAGCTCGGTGTGCTTGCGCGCCGACACCCAGGTGGTGCCGTACATCTGCCAGCCGACCCAGGGGAGCATGCCGGCGCCCGCGACGACATGAGCAGGCCGACGACGGTGACGACCCGACCACGGCGCCGCGAGGCCACCGCCGGCTGGGAAGTCATGCGGCGCAGTGTAGGCAGCGGGTCGTTAGGGTCGCCGCATGTCGAGAAGAACGCCCGTCGCCCGCCGGCTCCGCGACGTGCCGCCCACGATCTTCTCCGAGATGTCGGCGCTGGCCCTGCGCACCGGCGCGGTCAACCTCGGCCAGGGCTTCCCCGACGTCGACGGTCCGCCCGCGGTCATCGCCGCCGCCGTGGAGGCGCTGCAGGGCGGCAGCAACCAGTACGCCCCCGGGCCCGGCGTGCCCGCGCTGCGTCGGGCGGTCGCCGCGCACCAGCGCCGGCACTACGGCCTGGAGGTCGACCCCGACACCGAGGTGGTGGTCACGACCGGCTGCACCGAGGCCGTCGCCGCGGCCATGCTGGGGCTGGTCGAGCCGGGCGACGAGGTCGTCGTGCTCGAGCCCTACTACGACTCCTACGTGGCGACCATCGAGATGGCCGGAGGGGTACGCCGGCCCGTGACGCTGCGCGCCCCCGACTTCCGCCTCGACGCCGACGCCCTGCGCGCGGCCGTGGGTCCGCGCACCCGGTTCGTGCTGCTCAACAGCCCGCACAACCCGACCGGCACCGTGCTGACCCCCGAGGAGCTGCGGGCCGTGGCCGACGTGGCGATCGAGCACGACCTGGTCGTCATCACCGACGAGGTCTACGAGCACCTGGTCTTCGAGGGCCGCTCCCACGTGCCGATCGCCACGCTGCCGGGGATGTGGGAGCGCACGCTCACCCTGTCGAGTGCCGGCAAGAGCTACTCGTTCACGGGCTGGAAGGTGGGCTGGGCCACCGGCCCCGCCGATCTCGTGGGCGCGGTCCTGGCCGCCAAGCAGTGGCTCACCTTCACCTCCGGCTCGCCGCTGCAGCCGGCGGTCGCGGTGGCGCTCGAGGAGGAGCCCGACTTCCCCGCCCGGCTCGCCCGCTCGCTCGAGCGCCGGCGCGACCTGCTCTGCGCCGGCCTCGCCGGGGCCGGCCTCACGCCCCGGGTGCCGGAGGGCACCTACTTCGCCACTACCGACATCTCGCACCTCGGCTGGACCGACGGCCTCGCCTTCTGCCGGTCGCTGCCCGAGCGGGCCGGGGTCGTGGCGGTCCCGACCCAGGGCTTCCACGACGACGCCGAGGCGGGTCGGCAGCTGGTGCGCTGGGCGTTCTGCAAGGAGGAGGACGTCATCGCCGAGGGGCTCCGGCGCCTCGCGGGCGCCGACCTCACCGCCTGAGCCGGCAGCGGGTCAGCGCGAGGCGAACCACGCGCGCACCTCGGGCCGGCGCATCAGGGCCACCACGACGACGGCCGCCAGAGCAGGCACCGCGAGCGCCCCGGAGGCCAGGCTGCCGACGAGGCAGAAGACCGCCGTGGCCACCGACGAGACCGTGAGGGCCCGCGCGGCCGGGGTGTTGCGATGCAGCATCACCGCTGCGCACACGCAGGCGAGCCCGGCCCACAGGGCGACCAGCCCTCCCATGACGTACGTGGCGGCGACCAGCGCGGACTCGGTGACCCCCTGGTCGGCGAGCTCGGGGTTCTGCCGGGCCACCTCGTCGAGCACCAGGTCGGGCGAGGACGCCACCACGGCGATGGCCGCGAGCGACGACACGAGCGCGAAGCCCGCGACCACCCACGTGACGATCGCCGCCACCACCACGGTGCCGGGCCGCCGTGCCGGGGCCCGCACCGGGGCCGGCGCTCCGGCCGGGACGGCCATCGTGGTCGCCCCCTGGCCGAAGGCCTGGAACGGCCTGGGCCCGCCGGTGGGCGGCACCGGGGGCTGCTCGGCCACCGGCGGGGGCCACACCGCGGAGCGCCGGGCGTCGTCACGCTCGGGCTGGGGCGGCGCGGCCTTGCCGTCGAACCAGTCGCGGGCCGGCTGCAGCCACAGCACCAGGGCGGCCACCGCCACCAGGGAGGACATGAACCCGCCCGCGACGATCCCGGTGAGGAACAGCGGCACCGCGAGCACCGCGAGCACCACCCGGGCACCACGGTGGCGCTGCAGGACGTAGAACCCGAGCACGGCGGCCGCGGTGGCACAGACGGCGGCGACCAAGGCACTGACGTGCATGACCGTCAGCACGTCCTCGACCGAGAGGCCCAGGCCGCTGCCGGGCGGCTCGGCGAGGAAGTCCTCGACGGCGGTGCGGGAGTCCAGCGTGCGCAGGCCGGCGACCGCCTCGTAGCCGGTGACGACGACGAAGGCCGATCCGAGCATGATCATCCACGCTGCCCACGTCACCTGACGGGGTCGCGGGAGGGTCTTGCCGGAGTCGCTCACGCCACCATTCCACCATTCACCGACAAGGTCCGCCGCACCGGCGCTGCACCCCCGGGCCGGCGTCAGTCGACCCGCGTGACCAGCGAGCAGTCGCGGAGGAGCGCCGCGACGTCGTCGAGCACCGGGTGCGCCATCGCGGTCCGCGTCTGCACCGGGCCGCGGACCCTCGCCGCGCCGCTCACCCCTCCGCCTTCAGCACGAGCCCGTCGGCGCCGACGTCGACGCTCACCGAGCCACCGTCGGTGACCTCGCCCCCGATGAGCATCCGGGCCAGCGGGTCGCCGATCGCGCTCTGGACCAGCCGGCGCAGCGGGCGGGCGCCGTACGC
Source organism: uncultured Nocardioides sp. (assembly GCF_902805925.1). Lineage (GTDB taxonomy): Bacteria > Actinomycetota > Actinomycetes > Propionibacteriales > Nocardioidaceae > Nocardioides. The sequence goes on along the minus strand of NZ_CADCUP010000018.1, from coordinate 251 downwards.
CGGGTCGTAGCCGGTCTCGGCGAGCCAGGCCCGCGCCTCCTCGGACACCGAGATGGCGATCCGGCGGACCGCCAGCCGCTTCTCCAGCAGCACCAGCTGCAGGTCCACGATGTGGGTCAGCTCGTCGCGGCCGAGCGCGTCGAACAGCACGACCTCGTCGAGGCGGTTGAGGAACTCCGGCTTGAAGTGCGCCCGGACGACGCCCATCACCGAGTCCTTCTTGACCTCGGGGTCCAGCGTCGGGTCGACCA
>NZ_CADCUP010000017.1 GCF_902805925.1 uncultured Nocardioides sp. | reverse complement strand
GCGGTCGGTGCCCGAGCGCACGCCACCGCTGCCGCAGTTCGCCGACGACGCCGCCGACGCAGCCCTCTCGCTGTGGGTCCTGCACGAGCTGTCCTACCGCGGCTTCGAGGACGTCGACGACGAGGCCGAGTGGGACCTCGTCGCCCTCGGCGTGCGGCGCACCCTGGAGCGCGAGCTCGAGCAGCGCCTGCGCGACCGCTGGCCGGGCAACCCGGCGGGCGGCTACGACCCCGACGACCTGCTGGCGTTCGTGGAGGCCGACGACGGCCCGTCGCTGTCGTCGTACATCCAGAAGAAGGCGACACGGGAGGAGACCCTCGAGCTGCTGCGGCAGCGCTCGGTCTACCACCTCAAGGAGGCCGACCCGTCCGCGTGGACGGTGCCGCGCCTGCCCGTGCGCGCTCAGGCCGCCCTGGTCGAGCTCCAGTTCGACGAGTACGGCGACGGCGACCCCAACCGGCTGCACTCCCACCTCTTCGCCCGGGGCCTGGACGCGGAGGGTCTGCGCTCGGAGCGCGGCGCCTACATCGACGAGGCGACTCCCGAGACGCTGGAGATGAACAACGCCATGTCGCTGTTCGGGCTCCACCGACGGCTGCGTGGTGCGGCCATGGGTCACCTGGCGGCGTTCGAGGCGTCGAGCTCGCTGCCGTCGCGCAAGATGGCTCAGGGCCTGGAGCGGCTCGGGTTCAACGACCAGCTCGTCGGCTACTACACCGAGCACATCGAGGCCGACGCCGTGCACGAGCAGCTCGCCGCCCGTGGCATCTGCGGCACGCTGGCCGAGGACGAGCCGGCCCAGGCGGACGGCATCTGGTTCGGCGCCTTCACCTGCCTGGACCTCGAGGCGCGCTTCGCGCGGTCGATGTTCGAGCGGTGGGGGAGCCAGGCGTGAGCGGACCTCCGCAGCACGACCATCCTGACGTCGTGCTGTGCCCCGGTGGACCCGTGCTGGTGCGCGGCGCGCACACGGTTCAGGACGCCGACGGGCAGGTGCACGAGGTGCGGCGACCCGTCGTCGCGCTGTGCCGCTGCGCGAAGTCGGCCCGGCTGCCCTTCTGCGACGGCACGCACAAGCTGCTGCCCGAGGGCGCCCGGCCCTGAGCCGCCGCCTCCCCGGGGCTTTCGCCGCGCGGCTCCTCGCCCTCGCCCTAGTCCCGGAGCTCGTCTTCGCGATGTAGCCGTCGTCGTACAGGGCTCTGCTGCCGGAGTCGGTGCTCGACACCGTGACGTACGTCGTCCTCGCCGTCGCCGAGATCCTGCCGAAGATCCACCTCAGCGACTGGGTCGGGGACCGCGGACGCCGCTTGCAGACCCGGAGCATCTACCCCGGTGACTAGCGCCGCACGAGCACCAGCACACCCCGCTCGTGGGGCCGCACCTCCGCGAGCGTCAGCCCGGTGGCGGCCAGCCACGGGTCGCCCCGCAGTGCCTCGACCTGCTCCGGGGAGCCGAGCTGGAGCAGCCCGTGCGCGGTGGGGAGCAGGTGCCGCTCGATGACCTTCAGGCAGCTGCGGGCGACGTCCAGCCCGTCGTCGCCCCCGTCGATCGCCAGCAGCGGGTCGTCGGGGAAGCGCCCCGTCTCCTCGCGGCGCACCCAGGGCGGGTCGGCGAGCACCAGGGCGAACCGCTCGTCCTCGCCGAGGGCCTCCTCGAGGCGGCCCTCGCGCACCTCCACCAGGGCCGCGAGGCCGGCCGCCTCGGCGTTGACACGGGCGTACCGACAGGCCACCGGGTTGGCGTCGACGCACACGAGCCGGCGGCCGGAGCCGGCGACGGCGAGCAGGCCGATCTGACCCGCTCCCGCGCAGAGCTCGAGCACCGGTCCCTGCGGCGCCGCCCGGAGCAGCTCGGCTGCCCACAGCGACTGCTCGGTGGTCCACTCCCGTGGCCGGAGCACCCGGTCGTCGAAGGCGATCTCGAGGGGGCCGAAGGTCATGCTGGACACGGTCACCGGGATCGGTACCCCCCTCGCCCGTGCTCACTCACGGCGCGCGTCCGACGAGCTCGGCGTCCATCGCCGCCACGAAGTCGCGCTTGACCTCGCGCCAGGCCTCGTCGGTCATCTCCCGCCGCCAGTACGGCGAGCACGACATGTCGGCGCGTGCCACCCCGCGGTCGAGGAGCAGGTGGCGGCGGATCCCCCGGATCTCGACGGCCTCACCGTGCACGAACGCGTGCACGCGGCCCCGGGGGAACGTCATGGCGCGGACGGCGGAGGCCAGCAGGTCCTCATCGCCGGGCGCACCCGTGCGGTGCAGCCACCGCAGGTCGACGTCGGCCTCGCTGACCAGCCGGACCTCGTGGTCGGGGCCGTCGCAGACGAGCCGGACGACCGCCCGGGCGCCGGCGGGCAGCACCTCGAGGGAGGCCGCGATGGCGGGCAGCGCGGACTCGTCGCCCACCAGCAGGTGCCAGTCGGCGTCCGGGTCGGGCCGGTAGCCGCCCGCCGGACCCTCGAAGACCAGGCAGTCGCCCGGCCGCGCCGCGGCCGCCCAGCGTCCCGCCACGCCGGTGTCGCCGTGCACCACGACGTCGAGGGTGAGGGCCGGCCGGGCGGGGTCCCACGAGCGCACGGTGTAGCGGCGACGGGCCGGCCAGAGGTCCCGGGGACACACCTCGCGCACCTGCGCGCAGTCGAACACCTCGCCGTACGGCGCGCCCGGCGGCGCGATGGCCACGTTGACGTAGGCGTCGGTGGCCTCCGGCATGGTGAGCGCGGCGAGGTCGCCGCCGCCGAGCACCACCCTGACCAGCGTCGGGGTGATGCGGGAGGTCGTGATGACGCGAGCGTGCATGGGCGGTCCGTCCAGTCGAGGTAAGGCAACCCTAACCTGCAGGTGGTGGCCTCCGGCGCCTGGTAGACCTGCGGGTGACCGCGCCCCCTCCGAGAGGCTCCCCATGGCAGCCCCGCAGACCCCGCTCGAGCTGTTCGGCACCGACGACCTCGTCGACGCCGACGACCTCGCCATCCGCGACACCGTGCGCAGGCACGTCGAGGAGAGGGTCCGCCCGCACCTCGCGGAGTGGTACGACGCGGGCACGCTCCCGGCCCGCGAGCTGGCCCGCGAGCTGGGCGGGCTGGGCGTGCTCGGCATGCACCTGGAGGGGTACGGGTGCGCGGGCACCAGCGCGACGGCGTACGGCCTGGCGTGCCTGGAGCTGGAGGCCGGTGACTCGGGCCTGCGCTCGCTGGTGAGCGTCCAGGGCTCGCTGGCGATGTACGCGATCTGGCAGCACGGGTCGGAGGAGCAGCGGCAGGAGTGGCTGCCGCGGCTGGCCGCGGGCGAGGCGATCGGCTGCTTCGGGCTCACCGAGGCCGACTTCGGGTCCAACCCCGCCGGGATGCGCACCCGCGCCGTCCGGGACGGCGACGACTGGGTGCTCGACGGCACCAAGATGTGGATCACCAACGGCTCCGTGGCCGACGTCGCGGTGGTCTGGGCCCGCGTCGAGGACCGCGTCCGCGGCTTCGTCGTGCCCACCGACGCCCCGGGCTTCTCCGCACCCGCCATCACCCGCAAGATGTCGCTGCGGGCGTCGGTGACCTCCGAGCTCGTGCTCGACGGCGTACGGCTGCCGGGGTCGGCCGTGCTGCCGGGTGCATCAGGCCTGTCGGGACCGCTGTCGTGCCTCACCGAGGCCCGCTTCGGCATCGTCTTCGGTGTCCTGGGGGCCGCCCGCGACTGCCTCGAGACGGCGCTGGACTACGCCGGCGAGCGGGAGATCTTCGACCGCCCCCTCGCCGGCTACCAGCTCACGCAGGCCAAGCTCGCCGACATGACCCTCGAGCTCGGCAAGGGGATGCTGCTGGCCCTCCACCTGGGCCGCCTCAAGGACGCCGGCACGCTGCGTCCCGAGCAGGTCAGCCTGGGCAAGCTCAACAACGTGCGCGAGGCGATCGCCATCGCAAGGGAGTGCCGCACCATCCTCGGTGCCGCCGGCATCACCTTGGAGCACCCCGTCATGCGGCACGCCAACAACCTGGAGTCGGTGCTGACCTACGAGGGCACCAGCGAGGTGCACCAGCTGGTGATCGGCCGGGCCCTCACCGGCCACTCGGCCTTCCGCTGATCGACCTCGGACCGGCAGCGCCGGTCAGCGCACGGAGGCGCTGACCGCGAACCTCTGCTTGTCGTCCTTCGGCCGCCCGCCGCAGGCCCACGTCGTGCCGGCCGTCACGCAGTCGGCGTAGCGGGTCGAGGCGTTGCTGAGCAGCAGCACGACGTAGCGGACCTTCTTGCGGTTGAACTTCACCAGCTTGCTGCCCTTGCCCTTCTTGTTCAGCTTGATGGTGGTCTTGGAGACCGCGCCCTTCTTGGTGAACACCAGCGCCCGGGCGACCGGGTCGGCCTTCTTGCCCCGGGTGGCGTCGACCGAGACGAGCAGCTTGCGCTTGCCGTTCACGCCCTTGCCCGGCTTGATCCGCAGCGAGCCGCTCGACAGGTGCGCCACGGCGAGCTTGCGGACGCCCGTCCTGCGCTTCTTGCCCGTCAGCGTGACCCTCGAGGTGACCGGCGACGCCTTGTACGCCGCGCCCTCGGCGTACTTCTTCTGCGGGAGCTGGTTGGACTCCACGAAGGAGGCGTAGAAGTCGGCGAACTTCGTCTTCCTCGACCTCAGGTAGGCCGAGATGCCGCTGATCGAGGACTGGTCGGGCGCCCCCGCCGCCGCGTCGAGCCGCGCCCAGACCTGCCGGACCGCGTCGACGCCGAACGACTGGGAGAGCCGCTGGACGAAGATCCAGTTGCCGTACATCGCCAGCGACCCGTTGTAGGTGTCCAGGGGGGTGCCGGGCCTGCCGAGCTGGCCGACGGGGAGGTACTGGCGGTTGTCGTTGACGTCGCCCGCGACCTGCTCCTCCATCCACGTGGCGGTCGCCTCCATCCACCACTTGTCCTCGGCGGCGTCGAGGTTGAACTGGATGGCGTGGAAGAACTCGTGGGCAGCGGTGACGCGCAGGCTCGAGACGGGGTCCATCGGGAAGCCCAGCATGTCGTTGTCGAGGATGCAGTAGGCCTGCGCGAGGTACCTCTGGCCGGCGACCGGCGCCTCGGGCACGCAGAAGCCGTAGTAGCCCTGCGACGACACGTCGGCGAGGTAGACGTCGAAGCGGCCGTCGCCGCCGGCCGTGCCGTCGGACGCGGGCGCACGGTAGCCGAGCTGGTCGACCTCGCGGGTCCAGGAGGTCTCCATGACCTGCAGCGTCTGGGCGGCCCAGGCGGCGGTGGCCGAGCCCTCGCCGGCGCTCAGGTAGGTCACGCACACGTGCGGGCCGCAGACCCGGGCCCGCGGCGCCCCGGGGGGGTACGTCGTGGTGTTGGGGTTGTCAGGGTTCTCCGGGTCGGTCGGGCGACCCAGGAGGGCGTCGGCCCGGCGCTGGTCGGCGGGGCCGAGGTCGGGTCGTGCGAGGTACAGGTCCCGCATCGCCATGCTCACGTCGCGGTCGGCCTCGCGGGGCGAGCCGTCGAGGGCGGCACGCGCCTGCTGGACCACCGGCGCCGGGGCCGCGGCCGGCCGGGGGTCGGCGGCCACCGCGCCCGGGAGGGCGAGGGTGAGCGGCACAGCCGCGGCGAGCACCAGCGTGACGAGACGACGCACGAGAATCCCTCCATCGGGCCCGTCGGTCTGGTCCGAGAGGCCTGGGTCAGGCACAGGCTACGTGCCCGAGGTGGCCGGCGCGCGGGAAGCCACCCGGCGTGGCCGGGGGGAGTCGCCTCAGAGATCGGCGATGTGCTCGATGATCGCCGTGGTCGAGATGGCGGGGGTGCGCTGCAGGTAGACCACCTCGCACACGTCGGAGAACTCGTCGAACTTGCCGGCCCAGTCGTCGCCCATCACCAGGACGTCGGCGGCGTGCTCGAGGATGTAGTCGCGCTTCTGCTCCAGGCTCTCCTCGACGAAGACGCCGTCGACGACCTTGAGCGCCTCGACGATGGCCAGCCGCTCGGCCTCGCTGAACACCGGCACGCGGCCCTTCTTGCGCTCGTTGAGGGCGTCGGCGGACACGCCGACGACCAGCCGGTCACCCAGGGCGGCCGCCCGCTGCAGGACGCGCAGGTGCCCGACGTGGAAGACGTCGAACGTGCCGAAGGTGATGACCGTGCGAGGCATGGGCGGCATTCTGGCACGGCAGGGGAGGATGGCCGCGATGAGCACCACGACGAGCACCGCCCCGATCCTCTCCTCCGAGCCGGCCGCCGACGAGGCACGGCGCCGCGGGCTGCGCCGGATGCGCACCGTCGCCGTCTCGCTGCTCGTGCTCGCCGCCGTGGTGTACGTCGCCACGCTCGGCCGGGACGGCTTCTGGGGCTACGTGAACGCCGGCGCCGAGGCCTCGATGGTCGGCGCGATCGCCGACTGGTTCGCGGTCACGGCCCTCTTCCGTCACCCGCTCGGTGTGCCCGTGCCGCACACCGCCATCATCCCGCGGCGCAAGGACGAGCTGGGGCGCGGGCTGGAGGAGTTCGTGGGGGACAACTTCCTCCAGGAGGACGTCATCCGCGAGCGGGTCGCGACAGCCGGTGTCTCCGGCCGGGTCGGGCGGTGGCTCGCCGACGAGAACCACGCCCGCAGGGTCGTCGACGAGGTCTCCGTCGTGACGGCGACGGTCCTGGGCAAGGTGCGCGACGACCAGGTCTCCGACTTCTTCACCGAGGCGCTGCTGCCGCGGTTCCGCGAGGAGCCGATCGCCCCGCTCGCCGGCGGTCTGCTCGCCGAGGTGGTCGCCGACGACCTGCACCACGGCCTGGTCGACCTCGCGCTCGAGGAGCTGCACCGGTGGCTGGTGGGCAACCCCGAGACCTTCATCGAGGTCATCGGCGAGCGGGCACCCTGGTGGACCCCGCCCCGCCTCAACGACGTGGTGACCACGCGCATCCACGTCGAGGTGGTGCGCTGGGTCAGCGACATCCGCGACGACCCCCACCACCACGCGCGCGGCGCCCTGGACCAGGTGCTGGCCCAGCTCGCCGACGACCTGCTGACCGACCCGGCGACCCAGGAGCGTGCCGAGCGGCTCAAGGAGCGGGTGCTGGCCCACCCGCAGGTGCTCGCCACCGGCATCTCGCTGTGGAACGCCCTGCGTCGCGCCCTGCTCGCCTCGCTCGACGACCCGCAGGGCGCCGTGCGCCGGCGAGCGCTCGCCGAGCTCTCGTCGTTCGCCGGGCGCCTCACCACCGAGGAGGCGCTGCGCGATCGCCTCGACCGGACCGCCGCCGACGCCGCGGTCTTCGTGATCTCCCGGTACGGCGCGGAGCTGACCGCCGTCATCACCCACACCATCGAGCGGTGGGACGGCAAGGAGGCCGCTCGCCGGATCGAGCTCCACGTCGGCCGCGACCTGCAGTTCATCCGGATCAACGGCACCCTGGTCGGCGGCCTCGTCGGCGTGCTGATCCACGCTGCGAGCGTGGCGCTCGGCTAGGGGGCCGTCGAGGTTGGGATCCCCGGATATCCGGGGATCCCCTCGGTTGGTGGCCGTAGCAACCCCCACGAACCGCGAGCAAGGGATGCCAAGCTCGGCCCAGCGCCGCACCGAGGGTGCCCGCACCGCCCCCGCAGCACGGTGGGCGAGGGCCACCACGCGCAAGCAGGGGGCCTCGCAGGCGCCCGGCGCGTCGTGGCCCGGGTGGGCGCGCGAGAATCACCCCATGCCCGCCCCCCAGGACGTCCCGATCCGCGACGAGTCGATCCGGCTCGGCCAGTTCCTCAAGCTCGCCAACCTGATCGACCACGGGTCCGAGGCCAAGGAGCTGATGGTCCAGGGGTCGGTGCTGGTCAACGACGAGGTCGAGACCCGCCGCGGGCGCCAACTGGTGCCGGGCGACGTCGTGACGCTCGGCGGGGTCTCCGCACGGGTGGCCCAGGGGCCGGTCGAGGACGACCTGCCCTGGTGAGCCGCCTCAGCTGACGTCGAGCAGGTCGACCACGAAGATGAGCGTCTCGCCCGGCGCGATCGCACCGCCGGCGCCGCGGTCGCCGTACCCCAGGTGCGGCGGGATGACGAGCCGGCGGCGACCGCCCACCTTCATGCCCTGCACGCCCTGGTCCCAGCCGGAGATGACCTGGCCGATGCCGAGGCGGAACTGCAGCGGCGCGCCGCGGTTGTAGGAGGCGTCGAACTCCTCGCCCGAGGAGTGCGCGACGCCGACGTAGTGCACCGAGACGGTCTGGCCGGAGCCGGCCTCCGGGCCGTCGCCCTCGATCAGGTCGGTGACCTCGAGGTCGGAGGGCGCGGCGCCCATGTGCGGGTCGACTTCAGGCTTGTCCATGGCGACCACCCTAGGGGGTCGCCCGGCGCGCCCGCCGGCTCAGGTCTGGTGGACGTAGCTGTCGAGCTGGTCGCGCTCGAACTCCAGCTCGCCGATGCGGTGCTTGACGAGGTCGCCGATGCTGATGACCCCGGTCAGCGCCCCGTCGCTGACGACCGGCACGTGGCGGATGCGGTGCTCGGTCATCAGCTGCATGAGGTCGGTGACGGACTGCTCGCCCTCGCAGGTGTACACCGACGTGGTCATGATCTCCCCGACGGGGCGGTCGAGCACGCCGGCCTCCCCGTGCAGGCGGCGTACGATGTCGCGCTCGCTGACGATGCCCTCCACCGCCGCGCCGTCGGTGCTGACGATGAGGGCTCCCACGTTGTGCTGGGCGAGGAGCCCGACCAGGTCCCGCACGGTGGCGTCGGGAGTGACGGTCACGACCTCGTGGCTGGGCTTGGCGTTGAGCACGTCCTGGATCCGCATGTCTACCTCCGATGGCTCGATCTGGGTCGAGGTGATCGAAAGGCTAGCGCCGCGAGTGGAACGGCGACAGGGTCAGTCGAGGGACGGACGGCGCTGGCGCAGGTCGTGGACCGACCCGGGACCGGGGCGCCGGGCGTCGGGATCGAGGTCGTCGTCGGGCATCGTCCCGAGGAAGGCCAGGGCCGCCTCGTGGAGGTGTCCGTTGGAGGCGAGGGCGTTGCCGCCGTACGGTCCGTCGGTGCCGGCGAGGGAGGTGAACCGGCCGCCCGCCTCCCGCACCACGATGTCGAGCGCGGCCATGTCGTAGACCTCCAGCTCGGGTTCGGCGGCGAGGTCGACGGCGCCCTCGGCGAGCAGCATGTAGGACCAGAAGTCGCCGTACGCGCGGGTGCGCCAGCAGCGGCGGGAGAGCGAGAGGAAGTCGTCGAGGCGGCCGCGCTCGTCCCAGCCGCCGATGCTGGCGTAGGACAGCGAGGCGTCCTCGAGGCGGCGTACGTCGGAGACCTCGCAGCGGGTCGCCTTGAGCAGCGAGCGGCCGGTCCAGGCACCGTGGCCCTTCGATGCCCACCAGCGCCGCTGCAGCTGGGGTGCCGAGACGACGCCGAGGACGACCTCGTCCTCGACCGCGAGGGCGATCAGCGTCGCCCACACGGGTACGCCGCGGACGAAGTTCTTGGTCCCGTCGATCGGGTCGACGATCCACTGACGCTGGCTGTGGCCGGACGAGCCCTGCTCCTCACCCAGCACGGCGTCCCGCGAGCGCACCCTTGACAGCGTGCGGCGGATGCCCTCCTCGACCGCCTGGTCGGCGTCGGTGACCGGCGTGAGATCGGGCTTGCTCATCACGTGCAGGTCGAGCGCCTTGAAGCGCGACATGGTGGTCGAGTCGGCGTCGTCGGCCAGGACGTGCGCCAGCCGGAGGTCGTCGGTGTAGTCGGGCTGACCAGGACCGGTGAGGGGCATGGCCACAGGCTAGTGCCCGCGCTTTCGTTGAATGCGGTACTACTGTGCCGACATGGAGATCAACGGCATCCCGCTGCACCCTCTCGCGGTGCACGCCGCGGTCGTCGCGGGCCCCGTCGCGGCGCTGGCGGCGCTGCTCTACCTGGTGCCGGCGTGGCGTGACCGGCTGCGGTGGCCCATGGTCGTGCTGGCGGTCGTGGCGTGCGGGGCCATCTGGGTCGCCCACCTCAGCGGTGAGGACCTCTTGGCTTCCGGGCGCTTCGACGGCCTCGCCGGCCAGCTCGCGGAGCAGCTCGAGGAGCACGAGGAGCTCGCCGAGACCCTGCGGCTGGTGGCCAGCGGCTTCACGGTCGTCGCGGTGGTCGCCGGGCTCCTGCACCGGCGCGCCGGCGCCCTGCGGGTCGGGCTGGGGGTCCTGCTGGCGGCCTCGGCGGTCGCGCTCGGCGTCTGGACTGTCCTCGCCGGTGAGGCAGGCGCCCGCGCGGTCTGGGGCGCCTGAGGCCGCGGTCAGTCGGCCGCGCTCTCCCGGGCGGCCAGCAGCCGCCGGAACGACTCGACGCGCTCGGGGTCGGCCTCGCCGGCGGCGACCGCGTCGTCGAGCCCGCACTCGGGCTCGTCCTCGCCGTGGCTGCAGCCGCGCGGGCAGTCCTCGGTCATCTCCTCGAGGTCGGGGAACGCCTCGATGAGCCGCTCCGGCCGCACGTGGGCGAGCCCGAACGAGCGGATGCCGGGGGTGTCGATGATCCAGCCGTCGCCACCGGGCAGCTCCAGGAGGTACGCCGAGGTCGAGGTGTGCCGGCCGCGGCCCGTGACCGCGTTGACGATGCCGACCTCGCGGTGGGCGTCGGGCACCAGCGCGTTGACCAGCGTCGACTTCCCGACGCCGCTGTGACCGACCAGCACGCTGGTGCGCCCGCGCAGCCGGTCGCGCACCTCCTCGAGGCCGCCGCCCCGCTGCGTGACGACCCACGGCACGCCCAGCGACCGGTACGTCGACAGCAGCGTCTCCGGGTCGCGCAGGTCTGCCTTGGTGAGGCAGAGCAGCGGCGCCATGCCCGCGTCGTACGCCGCCACGAGCGCGCGGTCGATCAGCCGCGGTCTCGGTTCGGGGTCCGCCAGGGCGGCGACCACGACCAGCTGGTCGGCGTTGGAGACGATGACGCGCTCGACGGGGTCGTCGTCGTCGGCGGTGCGCCGCAGCGTGGTGGTGCGCTCCCTGACCTCGACGATGCGGGCGAGCGTGCCCTCCCCGCCGGTGACGTCGCCGACCACCCGCACGCGGTCGCCGACCACCACGCCCTTGCGGCCCAGCGGGCGCGACTTCATGGCGGTCACGACCCGGCCCTCCATCAGCAGGGTGAAGCGGCCGCGGTCGACGGTGACCACGACCCCGTCCACGGCGTCGTCGTAGGTGGGCCGGTCCTTGGTGCGGGGTTTGGTCCGCCGGCGCGGACGCTCGTAGTGCTCCTGGTCGGTCTCGTCGTAGCGCTGCTGGTTGCGCGGCGTCACAGCAGGCCGGACCAGAACGCCGCGAAGTCGGGGAAGGTCTTGCCGGTCGTCGCGACGTCCTCGACCAGCACGCCGTCGACGGCGGCACCCAGGATGACGCCGGCGTGCGCCATCCGGTGGTCGCCGTAGGTGCGGAATACCCCGCCGTGCAGGCCGGCCGGACGCAGGGAGAGCCCGTCGTCGCGCTCGACGACGTCGGCGCCCAGGCCGCCGAGCTCGGTGGCCAGGGCCCTGATGCGGTCGGTCTCGTGGTGGCGGATGTGGGCGACCCCGCGCAGGTGCGAGGGGGAGTCGGCCAGGGCGCACAGGGCCGCGACGGCCGGTGTCAGCTCGCCCACGTCGTGCAGGTCGACGTCGACCCCGGAGAGGGTGCCGGCGCCGCGGACGCGGAGGCCCTCGGGCGTGTGCGAGACCTCGCACCCCATGGAGGCGAGGATCTCGCGCAGCGCGTCACCGGCCTGCGTGGTGGACCCGGGCCATCGGCGCACGACGACGGAGCCGCCGGAGACGGCTGCGAGCGCCAGGAACGGTGCCGCGTTGGAGAGGTCGGGCTCGATCACGTGGTCGACGGCCCTCACGGTGCCGGGGGCGACGGCCCAGCGGTCGGCCTCGGTCTGGTCGACGTCGACCCCGTGCGCCCGCAGCATCGCGACCGTCATCTCGATGTGGGGCAGCGAGGGCACCGGCTTGCCGTCGTGCACGACCTCGACACCCTGCTCGTAGCGCGCCCCGGCCAGCAGCAGCGCCGAGACGAACTGGGACGACGACGAGGCGTCGATGACCACCCGGCCGCCACGCACCGACCCGCTGCCGTGCACGGTGAACGGCAGCGCGCCCCGGTCGCCGTCGTCGATCCTGACGCCGAGGTCGCGCAGGGCGGTGAGCACGCCTCCGATCGGGCGGGTGCGCATGTGGGCGTCGCCGTCGAAGGTGGTCGAGCCGGACGAGAGGGCGGCGACCGGCGGCACGAACCGCATCACGGTGCCCGCCAGGCCGCAGTCGACCTCGCCGTCGGCGTCGAGGGTCGCCGGCGTGACGTGCCAGTCGTCGCCGGCCGCGTCCACCTCCGCACCCAGGGACGTCAGGGCCCGCGCCATCAGCGTGGTGTCGCGCGAGCGCAGGGCCCGGTGCACGACGCTGGGACCCTCGGCGATCGCGGCCAGCACGAGCGCGCGGTTGGTGAGCGACTTCGACCCGGGCAGGTCGACCGTGACGTCGACGGGCCCACG
>NZ_CADCUP010000016.1 GCF_902805925.1 uncultured Nocardioides sp. | reverse complement strand
CGAGCCGCCAGTCACCGAGCCACCAGTCATCGATCCACCAGCACCCGCTCGCCTACCTCCTCGGCCTCGAGGGCGTGGCGCTGCTGCGGGCCTTTGCCGGCGAGCACGACCGCTCGTTCACGCAGGCCCGGATCGCGGAGGTCCGCCGCCTCCTCGACCGTGCCGGCGACCTCGGCGAGGGGGTCGAGGTGCCGCTGGTCGCGATGGACGCCGGCTACGACGCCTGGGCGCCGTCGTACGACACTCCGGACAACCCGTTCTTCGCGATGGACGAGGCGGTCGTGCTGCCGGTCCTCGACACGATCCCCGCAGGCGACGCGGTGGACGCGATGTGCGGCACCGGGCGGTACGCCGCTCACCTGGCCGCGCGTGGCCACCGCGTGCGGGGGTACGACGTCTCGCCGGGCATGCTCGAGATCGCGCGGACCAAGCTGCCGGAGGCCGAGCTCGGCGTCGCCGACGTGACGGCGCTCCCGGTGCCGGACGCGAGTGCGGACGTCATGGTGATCGCACTGGCGATCAACCACGTCGAGCACCTCGGGCCGGTGTTCGCCGAGGCGTCCCGGGTGCTGCGTCCGGGCGGGCACCTGCTGGTGTCGTCGATGGCCGGCTACTTCGCCGGCTCGCGGCTGAGCCCCCTGCTGGCCCTCGACGAGCACGGCCGGATCGGCTACCTGCCGGAGTGGAACCACACGACGGGCGAGCAGCTCCGTGCCGCGCTGGCGGCCGGGTTCACGGTCCGGGCCTGCGAGGAGCTCGTCGGCGAGGTGCCGCCCGACGAGAACGCCGGCGAGCCGGAGCTGCCCGAGCCGGGGCTGCCGATGACCATCTGGCAGCTGCACCGGTGGGTGCCGGCCGCTGCGCACGCCGTGCGGGACGACCGGGTGGCCCTCACGGTGTGGCACCTCACCGCACCTGCGTGACCTCGAACTGCATGCGCGGCTCCGCGAACGTGTGCTGCGACTCGATCAGGCGCAGCTCGCGCTCGCCGGAGTCGAGGGTGTTCTGGAGGAGGTCGAAGACGCTGGAGGTGGTGCGGGCCAGGGCGTCGGCGGGGGAGCCGGTCTCGTGCAGGTGGGCGGTGAAGAGCGCCGCGGTGACGTCGCCGGAGCCGTTGGCCTTGAACGGCAGGTACGGCGTCTGCGCCAGCCAGGCACCCTCGGCGGTGACCGCCATCATCTCGAGCGTGTCGGCCGGACGGTCCGGACGCTCGACCGAGGTGACGAGCACGGTCGAGGGCCCCATCGCCATCGCGGCGTCGGCCGCGTCCAGGGTCGACCCCAGGTCGTCCGGCTCGGTGCCGGTGAGGAAGCCGAGCTCGAACTGGTTGGGCGTGATCACGTCGGCCTTCGGCACGACGCGCTCGCGGATCACCGGCGGGATGGCGAGGTCGACGAAGCAGCCGGACTTGGCGTTGCCCATCACCGGGTCGCAGGTGTAGGTCGCGGCCGGGTTGGCGGCCTTCACCCGGGCCACCGCGTCGAGGATGACGTCGGCGATGCCCGCGCCGCCCTGGTAGCCCGACAGCACGGCGTCGACCTGGCCCAGCACGCCGCGCTCCTCGATGCCCGTGATCACCTCGCGCACGTCGTCGGGGGAGAGCAGCGGGCCCCTCCAGGCGCCGTACCCGGTGTGGTTGGAGAAGTGCACGGTGAAGACCGGCCACACCTCGTGACCCAGGCGCTGGAGGGGGAAGACGGCCGCGGAGTTGCCGACGTGGCCGTAGGCGACCGAGGACTGGATCGACAGGATCTTCACCTCCGCATTCTCGCACCTGCCGCGACCGCTCACCGCCGCGCCCGGTGGACCGTCGGCTGCTCAGTGGGGGAGCCGCCAGTCCACGGGTCCGGCGCCCTGGTCGGCGAGCAGCCGGTCGACCCGGCTGAAGGGCCGGGAGCCGAAGAAGCCGCGGCTCGCCGAGAGCGGTGAGGGATGCACGGAGTCCACCCAGGGGACCGGGCCCAGCACCGGCTTGAGCGACTGGGCGTCGCGGCCCCACAGGATCGCCGCGCAGGGGCCGCCGCGCCGGGCGAGCGCCGTGATCGCGCACTCGGTCACCTGCTCCCAGCCGCGACCGCGGTGCGACGCCGCCTCGCCCGGTCGCACGGTCAGGACCCGGTTGAGCAGCATGACGCCCTGGTCGGCCCAGCCGGTGAGGTCGCCGTGCGCGGGCGGCTCGATGCCGAGGTCGGTGCGCAGCTCGGCGTAGATGTTGGCGAGCGACCGCGGCACCGGGCGCACGTCCGGGGCCACGGCGAAGCTCAGCCCGATCGGGTGCCCGGGCGTCGGGTACGGGTCCTGCCCGACCACGAGGACGCGTACGTCGGCCAGCGGGCGCTGGAACGCACGGAAGACCGCCTCGCCCGCCGGCAGGTAGCGCCGGCCCGCCGCGAGCTCCTCGCGCAGGAACCGCCCCATCGCCTCGATGCGGTCGTCGACGGGCGCGAGGGCCTCGGCCCAGTCGGGTGCCACGAGTCCACGATCGACGAGTCCGGCCAGCGCTCCCATGCCGGGAGTCTGACGCACTACCGTCGGGGCATGGCGCGCAGGGCGACGGTGGAGGACGTGCACGAGGTCGCCCGTGCCCTGCCCAGCGTGAAGCTGGCCGAGGGAGGCCGCGCGGTCTACCAGGTCTCCGGGCGCAGCTTCGTCTTCTTCCGCACACCGCGACCAGACGCCGTCGACCCCGAGACCGGTGAGCGGTACGACGACGTCATCTGCCTGTGGGTGGAGTCCGAGGAGGCGAAGCGGGCCCTCGTGGACGACGACTCGACGCCGTACTTCACCACGCCGCACTTCGACGGCCACCCGTCGGTGCTGCTGCGCGCCTCCCGGATAGCCGAGCTGGACGTCGACGAGGTGACCGAGATGGTGCAGGACGCGTGGCTGTCGCGGGCCTCGCGGACGGCCGCGCGGAACTGGCTGGCCGAGCGCGGGCTGCCGGGATAGTCAGGCGCGGAACGGCTGCCGGGAGGCGCGTACGACGACCAGATCGCGCCTGACTACCCCGGCACGGGCCGCGGCGACCACCGCTCACCAGGTGTCAGCGCTCGGGGTCGCGCGGGCCCCCGGCCCGCTTCGTGGGCGCCTTCTTCGTCGGCGCCTTCCTCGCAGCTGCCTTCTTGGCGGCGGCCTTCCGCGCGGGCCCGGTCGGCGGCTGCACCTCCGGCCGCGACGACCACTCGTCGAGCCAGTCGTCCAGCACCTGCCACGTCGTGCCGCGCGCCGCGCGCCCGGTCAGCATGCCGAGGTGTCCGCCGGGGACGACCTCGAACCGCACCTCGCGGGCACCGGTCAGCAGCGGCAGCACGGCTCGCACCGACTCGATCGGGGCGATGGTGTCGTTGGCGCCACCGAAGACGATGACCGGCGCGGTGATCGCGGAGAGCGCGACGGTGCGGCCGTCGAGCTCGATGCTGCCGCCCGCGAGGCTGTTGGCCTTGAGGAAGCGGTGGTAGAGCTGCCCGAACGTGCGTCCCGGGTAGGCGGTCATCCGGGAGGTGAAGCGGTCGACGGCCTCGATCTGCGCCAGGAAGTCGCGGTCGTCGAGGTGGCCGGCCACGGTGAGCGGTCTGGTGACGAGCCTCTGGAACGACGTGCGCTCGAACGCCCACTGCACCAGCGGCTGCGGCGCACCGCCGATGGCCCGGTAGGCGCGGGAGACGAGGCCCCGGCTCTCCGGACCACGCGGCCCGAGCAACGGACGCGCCGGCGCGATGATCGGCACCGTGGTGGTGTCCAGGGGCGTCCCCAGCACACTGATGGAGGCGATCGGCAGGTCCGGCCGGTCGGCGGCGGCCAGCAGGGCGAAGATGCCGCCGAGGCTCCAGGCCACCACGTGCACGGGCCTTCCTCCCGCGTGGACCGAGACCTCGCGCACCGCGGTCGGCACCACCTCCTCGACCCAGGGCTCGATCCCGAGGTCGCGGTCGAAGGAGACCTGTCCGTACTCCACCAGGTACGTCGGGCGCCCCCGCGCGACCAGGTGCTGCACCAGCGAGCACCCCCGGCGCAGGTCGAAGGCCAGCGCCGGCGCGGCCAGCGGAGTGACCAGCAGGACCGGGTCGCCGGTCTCCACGGCGTGCGCCGCCGGCCGGTAGTGGTAGACCTCGCGCAGGTCGCCGTCGTCGATCATCGTCCGCGGCATGGGGCGCAGGTCCGCCACCCCGCCGTAGGCCGCGAGGTGTGCGGCGTTGCCCGCTGCGGAGACGACCTGACCGGGCGTGGGGATCAGATCCATGCCCCGAATCTAGTGCGGCCTCCCATTCCCGGTCAGCAATGGCGCAAGGGATGGTGACAACCGCGGCGCGGGCGACTAGACACGGGGGATGAGGTGGAGGAGCGCCGCCGGGCTGGCGGCCACGGCACTGGGTGGCGTGGCCGCCCACGACCTGGTCCAGAAGAGGCACGCGATCCTGCGCAACTTCCCCGTCGTGGGACACGCGCGGTTCTTCATCGAGCGCTTCGGCCCCGAGCTGCGGCAGTACATCGTGGCCAGCAACGACGAGGAGCGGCCGTTCACCCGCGACCAGCGGAGCTGGATCTACGCCAGCTCCAAGCTGGAGAACAACTACTTCGGCTTCGGCACCGACAACGACATGGAGCATGTCGCCGGCTACCCGATCATCAAGCACCGGACCTTCATGGGACCCGGCGCGACGACGGCTCCGCACGGCGACGAGCGGGTGCCCGTGCCCGCGGCCAAGGTCATGGGCAGCGCCCGCGGTCGCCGCCACGCCTTCCGTCCCGGCTCGGTCGTCAACGTCTCCGGCATGAGCTTCGGCTCGCTGTCGGGGGCCGCCATCGAGGCGCTCAACCGGGGCGCCGCGCTCGCGGGGTCGCTGCAGAACACCGGGGAGGGTGCGCTGTCGCCGTACCACCGCAACGGCGGCGACCTCATCTTCCAGATCGGTACGTCCTACTTCGGGTGCCGCGACGACCAAGGGCGGTTCGACCTCGGCCGGCTCAAGGACCTCGTCGCGTCCGCACCCGTGCGCGCCGTCGAGATCAAGCTCAGCCAGGGCGCCAAGCCGGGACTCGGCGGCATGCTGCCCGGGGAGAAGGTGTCGGCCGAGATCGCGCAGATCCGCGGCATCCCCGAAGGGGTCGACTGTGCCTCGCCCAGCCGCCACGAGGTGTTTAACGACGTCGACTCGATGCTGGACTTCGTGGAGCTGGTGGCGACCGAGACCGGGCTGCCCGTGGGCATCAAGTCGGCGGTCGGCAACCTGGAGTTCTGGGACCAGCTGGTCACGGCGATGGCGCCGCGCGAGCGCGGCGTCGACTACGTCAGCATCGACGGCGGGGAGGGCGGCACCGGTGCGGCGCCGATGATCTTCGCCGACTCGGTCGCCTACCCGTTCCGGCTCGCCTTCAGCCAGGTCTACGCGCGCTTCGCCGCGGCCGGCCTCATCGACGACGTCACCTTCATCGGGGCCGGCAAGCTCGGGATCCCCGAGAACGCCGTGGTCGCCTTCGCCCTCGGCGCCGACATGGTCAACGTCGGCCGCGAGGCGATGATGGCGATCGGCTGCATCCAGGCGCAGAAGTGCCACACCGACCACTGCCCGGTCGGGGTCGCCACCCAGAACCCGCGCTACACCCGCGGTCTCGACCCCGACCTCAAGAGCGTGCGGGCCGGCAACTACCTCATCTCGCTGCGCCGCGACCTGCTCAAGGTCTCCGAGGCCGTGGGCGTCGTGCACCCCTCCCTGATCACCCCTGCGGACATCGACATCCTCGACGGCCAGTCGCGCCGGGTGGGCCTGGGTGAGCTGTACGGCTACCAGCCGGGCTGGGGACGGGTCTCCGAGCAGGTCGAGAAGGACATCTCCGCGATCATGTGCGGAGACCTCGAGCCTCGCGAGGAGCCCGCCTGATCAGGACCTCCGCGCCGGGCGCACGGTCTTGCCGTGCGACTCCCGCACCTGGGAGAGCTCGCGGAGGAACTCGTCGGCCCACGCCTTGACGTCGTGCTCGACGACGGTCCTGCGCATCGCCTTCATCCGCTTGCGGCGCTCCCTGTCGGTCGAGCGGTGCGCGTCGACCAGGGCCTGCTTCATGCCGTTGATGTCGTAGGGGTTCACCAGCCACGCCTGGCGCAGCTCGTTGGCCGCGCCGGCGAACTCCGAGAGCACGAGCGCCCCGTCGCCGTCGAAGCGGCAGGCGACGTACTCCTTGGCGACGAGGTTCATGCCGTCGCGGAACGGCGTCACCACCATCACGTCGGCAGCCCGGTAGAGCGCCGCCATCTCCTCCTTGGGATAGGAGGAGTGCAGGTAGGAGATGACCGGCTTGCCGATCTCGCCGAGGTCGCCGTTGACCTGGCCGACCAGCTGCTCGATCTCCTCGCGGATGAGGATGTACTGCTCGACGCGCTCCCGCGAGGGGGTCGCCACCTGCACGAACACCGAGTCCTCGACGTCGAGGTCGCCGTCGCGCACCAGCTCGCTGTAGGCGCGCAGCCGGGCGTAGATGCCCTTGGTGTAGTCGAGCCGGTCGATGCCGAGGAACAGCGTCGCGGGGTTGCCGAGCGCCTCGCGGATCTCGGCGGCCCGGGCGGCGACGCTCTCGGAGCGGGCGAGCTCCTCGAAGCCCTCGGTGTCGATCGAGATGGGGTACGCCGCGGCGCGCACGGTGCGCTCGTCGGGGAGGTAGACGAGGTCGCGGTGCGTCTTGTGGCCGACGCGCTGGCGGACGAGGCGGATGAAGTTCCCCGCTCCGCCGGCGAGCTGGAAGCCCACGACGTCGGCCCCGAGCAGGCCCTGGAGGATCTGGCGGCGCCACGGCAGCTGCTGGAAGAGCTCGCCGGGCGGGAAGGGGATGTGCAGGTAGAAGCCGATGCGGAGGTCGGGGCGCAGCTCGCGCAGCATCTGCGGGACGAGCTGGAGCTGGTAGTCGTGCACCCAGACCATCGCGCCCTCGGCCGCCACCGAGGCGGCCTTGGTGGCGAACCGCTCGTTGACCACGACGTAGGCGTCCCACCACTCCCGGTGGAACTCCGGCTTGGCGACGACGTCGTGGTAGAGCGGCCACAGGGTGCCGTTGGAGAAGCCCTCGTAGAACTCCTCGACCTCCGAGGCGCTCAGGTGCACGGGCACCAGCGACATGCCGTCCTCGACGAACGGCTCGAGCTCGTCGTCGGTGCCACCGGGCCAGCCGATCCAGGCGCCGTCGTTCTGGCGGAGCACGGGCTCCAGCGCGCTGACGAGGCCCCCGGGGGAGCGGCGCCAGCTCGCGTTGCCGTCGTCGTCGGTCACCCGGTCGACGGGCAGGCGGTTGGCCACGATGACGAGGTCGGCCTGCCCGGATGCGCTCACGCCGTCACCCTAGTGGGCGCGCACGCTCTCCGACCCCACCCCCACCGGTCATCCTTCGACGGGGTACCGCACGCCGATCTGGGCCCGCAGCTCGTCCATCTGCCGCATCAGCGCGAGCGTCTGCCGGTGCGGGACGAGCGGGCTCTCGCGCAGTCCCTCCCGCACGCAGCGCACCACCTCGGCCGCCTCGTTGCCGAGCCCGGAGCCGATCAGCTCACCCACCGGCTCGATCTGCTCGGGGTCGCCGTCGGTGGGCAGCCACCTGGCCCCGGTCGGGTGGTGGAACGTGCCGTCGAGCTCGATGCGGCCGAGGTCGGTGGCGACCCACGCGCTGCGCCTGGAGTCCGAGGTCATGGTCGCGGTCAGCGCGGCGACCGCTCCACCGGCGTACCGGCCCACGATGGCGACGTCACGGTCGACGCCACGCCCGTCGAGGTCGGCGACGGCGCGGACCTCCTGCGCCTCGCCCAGCACCAGGTGGGCGAAGGTGAGGGGGTAGACCCCCATGTCGAGCAGGACGCCGCCGCCGAGGTCCGGGTCGAGCAGCCGGTCGGTGGGAGGCCGCTCGACCTTGAACCCGATGTCGGCGTGCACCGAGCGCGGGGTCCCGAACCGGCCGGCCGCCACGCCGTCGCGCACGGCCCGCACGAGCGGGTGGCAGGCCATCCACATCGCCTCCATGAGGAAGCGGTCGTGGCGTCGCGAGAGGTCGACCATCTCCTGCGCCTGGGCGGCGTTGAGGGTCAGCGGCTTCTCGCAGAGCACGTGCTTGCCGGCCTCGAGGGCGAGCCGCGCGCCCGCGAGGTGCATCGAGTGCGGCGTGGCCACGTAGACGACGTCCACGTCGGGGTCGGCCGCCAGGGCGGCGTACGACGGGTGCGCGCGGCACCCGCTGTGGCCGGTGTGCTCGTGCGCGAAGGCGTCGGCGGACTCCTGGCTGCGCGAGCCGACCGCAGAGATCACCGCCCCGGGCGTGAGCAGGAGGTCGCGGGCGAAGGCCCGGGCGATGCCTCCGGTGGCGAGGATGCCGAAGCGGACGGGCTCGGGGGGCGTCATGGCCCATCAGCCTAGGACGTGTGCCCGACTCGCCGGAGGCGAATGACATCCGTGTCGTTCGTCGCCTACGATGGGGCAAGCACACACGCTCGGCAACCGGGGAGAGAGACCGACATGGACGCTGCCAACGCCCTCGGGGGCGCACTCCACGGCGAGGCGGCCGACGAGTCCGGCGGCCTGAGCGCCCGCGATCGGGAGATCCTGGAGTTCGAGCGCCACTGGTGGAAGTACGCCGGCGCCAAGGAGCAGGCGGTGCGCGAGAAGTTCGACATGTCCTCGACCCGCTACTACCAGGTCCTCAACGCCCTGATCGACCGCGACGAGGCGCTGGCGGCCGACCCGCTGCTGGTCCGGCGCCTGCGTCGGCTGCGCTCCCAGCGGCAGCGCCAGCGCTCCGCCCGTCGCCTCGGCTTCGAGGTCTGAGGTGCGCACCCGAGACGAGCGCGGCCTCGCCGTGCCCTCCCCGCTGGTGATGCTCAGCATCATCGCGGTCGCGATGGCGGCCATCGCCTTCGTCGCCACCCGGGACCAGCCCTCCCACGAGGTGCGCATCGAGCCGGCCGGCTCGAGCGAGACCGTCGCCGCGACGCCGTCGGCCCCGCCCGTGGTGGAGCCGCCCGTGGTGGAGCCGACCAAGGAGCCGAAGCCGCCGGTCGAGCGCGCCGAGGTCATGGTCGAGGTCTTCAACAACTCCGGGATCCTGGGCCTGGCCAGCGCCACCGGCGAGAAGGCCGTCGCCGCCGGCTGGCAGGTCGTCGGCACCGACAACTGGTACGGCACCGTCCCGGCCTCCACGGTCTACTACGCGTCCGGACGCCTCAAGGCCGCGGCCCGGCTGCTCGCCCTCGACCTCGGCATCGACCGGGTGCAGCCCGCCACCGAGGCGATGCGCCTCGATGCCCTGACCGTCGTCCTCACCGGCTGAGCGCGCCTGCCGCGGCCGTGACAGGCTGAGGGCATGGAGCTCACCTCCCCCGAGGCCCGCCGGCGCTACGACGCGGTCGTGGCGGTGGCCAAGGACACTGTGGTCGCGCTCGACTTCGACGGCACCCTGTCGCCCATCGTGGTCGACCCGGCCGAGGCGCACATCCACGACGAGGCGGCGGACGTGCTCGTCGACCTCGCCGAGGTCGTCCGCGCGATCGCGGTGGTCACCGGGCGCCCCGCCCGCCAGGCGCTCGCCCTCGGCGGGCTCGACGAGGTCGGTGACCGGATGAGCGGGAGCGGTCGTGAGCTCTACCTGTTCGGGCAGTACGGCAACGAGCGCTGGTCCTCGACCAACCGCCGCGTGATCTCGCCCCGCCCGCCGCACGGCCTCAGCTCCTTCCTGCGCGAGCTGCCGGGGATCCTGCGCCGCGCCGGCACCCCGGAGGCCTACGTCGAGGAGAAGGGCCTGGCGGTCGCCGTGCACACGCGCCGGCTGGCCGACCCGGAGGCCGCCTTCGAGCGGCTCCTGCCGATGCTGCGCGACGCCGCCTCGCGCAACGACCTGATGATCGAGCCGGGGCGGCTGGTCGCCGAGGTGCGCGCCCCCGGCATGCACAAGGGCATCGCGGTGCACACCCTGGTCGAGGAGCTCGGCGCGACCGGCTTCGTCTTCGGCGGCGACGACCGCGGCGACCTCGAGGCGTTCGCGGCCGTGGCCGAGCTGCGCGCGGCCGGCCTGGCCACGTTGCTGGTGTGCGCGGAGGACCCCGGTGCCGAGGGCCCCGAGGAGCTGCTCGAGCTCGCCGACATCGTCGTACCCGGCCCCGACGGGGTGCTCGCCCTGCTGCGGCAGCTGCACGCCGACGCCCGCTGATCCGCGCCGGCCGGGCGTGCCCGGCACGACCAGCATGCGGACCCGGTGTGCACATCGTGAGACGCCCACCTAGTCTGGTGCCAGCTCATCGAGAGGGACTGAGGGAACGGCCCGTCGACGTCCCGGCAACCGCCGCGTACCTCCAATTCGCGGAAGTGGTGCTAATTCCGGCCCGCGGCGAGGTCCGTCGTGGGGCAGATGAGAAGGAGGAATCCTTGAGCGCCCCCACCGTCGAGAAGACGTCCACCGGCCCCCGCGAAGGCGCGTTCGGCAACGCCACGGGCCTGTCCTGCCGCGAGTGCGGCCACCGCGTCGGGCTCGGGCCGCACTACGCGTGCCCCGAGTGCTTCGGACCCCTGGAGATCGCCTACGCGTTCCCGGCGATCACCCGCGAGCAGATCGAGGCCGGCCCGGCCAACATCTGGCGCTACAAGGCGCTGCTGCCGGTGCCCGAGGACATCGAGCAGAGCCCCAACATGGAGCCCGGCTTCACCCGTCTGCTGAAGGCCCACAACCTCGGCCGCGAGCTCGGCATCGACAACCTCTGGGTCAAGGACGACAGCACGAACCCCACCAACTCGTTCAAGGACCGTGTCGTCGCGTGCGCGCTCAGCGCCGCGCGCGAGCTCGGTGCGAAGGTGTTCGCGTGTCCGAGCACGGGCAACCTCGCCAACGCCGTGGCCGCTGCCGGCGCGCGCGCCGGCATCAAGACCGTGGTCTTCATCCCCAGCAACCTCGAGCAGCCCAAGCAGGTCAACTCGGCCGTCTACACCGACTCGCTGGTCGCCGTGAACGGCAACTACGACGACGTCAACAAGCTCGCCTCCGAGATCGCCGGCGAGGAGGAGGGCTGGGCGTTCGTCAACGTCAACGTCCGCCCGTACTACGCCGAGGGCTCCAAGACGCTCGGCTACGAGATCGCCGAGCAGCTCGGCTGGCGGCTGCCCGACCAGATCGTCATCCCGGTGGCGTCGGGCTCCCAGCTGACCAAGGTGCACAAGGCGTTCCAGGAGCTGATCCGGCTCGGCCTCGTCGAGGACAAGCCCTACAAGGTGTACGGCGCGCAGGCGACCGGCTGCTCGCCGGTCTCGGTGGCCTACAAGGCGGGCGTCGACGCGATCCGCCCGGTCAAGCCCGACACCATCGCCAAGAGCCTGGCCATCGGCAACCCGGCCGACGGCATCTACGTCCTCGACATCTGCCGCGAGAGCGGCGGTGCGGTCGAGGACATCTCCGACGACGAGGTCCGCGAGGCGATCGTGCTGCTGGCCCGCACGGAGGGCATCTTCACCGAGACCGCGGGCGGCACCACCGTCGGCTGCCTCAAGAAGCTGGTCGAGAGCGGACAGCTCGACACCAGCCTCGAGACCGTCGTCATCAACACCGGCCACGGCCTGAAGACCCTGGACGCCGTCTCCGACCGGGTCGGCGCCGCGGTGACCATCGAGCCGTCGTACGCCGCGTTCGTCGCGACCGGCATCGCCTGAGCCCAGCCACCCACGACCCGAGAGGGACACCATGAGCGTGAGCGTCCGCATCCCCACCATCCTGCGCACCTACACCGGTGGCGAGTCCGAGGTCTCGGCCGAGGGCGCCACGCTCGCGGAGGTGCTCGACCACCTCGACGCGTCGTACGCCGGCATCAAGGGCCGCATCCTCGACGAGGCCGGCCAGCTGCGCCGGTTCGTCAACGTGTACGTCGGCAACGACGACGTGCGCTTCCTCGACAACCTCGAGACGGTCACCCCCGACGGCGCGCAGGTCTCGGTCATCCCGGCGGTGGCCGGCGGGGCCTGATCCCGACGGCCCGCTCGGCCCATCATCACCCACACCCCGAGCCCTGGGAGGGCATCGACATCCGCCGCCTCGACCACCTCATCTCGCACATGGTGCTCACCGGGGGCTGACCGCTGCCCGGCGTCGGCCTATCGTGGAGCCATGGCCGAGACCCCGCAAGCGCCCGAGCCCGACGTCGGCGACATGTTCGACACAGGCCCCGACGGCACGCGCACCTGCCGCGTGTGCGGATCCCTGGTCAACGAGCTCGGCGAGTACCCCCGGGCCCACTGGGACTGGCACGAGGCCTCGAACGGCGCCTGAGGCGACCGCTCAGGCGCCCTGCCCCAGCGGCTCGATGTCGCCGTTGTCCACCAGCTCCTGGAGGGCCGCGGTGCAGCCGGCCTGCCACCGGCCGTCGGCGTCCTCGTAGGACACCACGGCCTCTCCGCCGCACGCCTCGTCGCCCTCGGCGTGGTGCGTGCAGAGCCCCTGGGCAGCGCGGGAGCCGGCCTCGTGCAGGTCCTGGTCATACG
>NZ_CADCUP010000015.1 GCF_902805925.1 uncultured Nocardioides sp. | reverse complement strand
GAGCGGCACGACGAGGCGGCGTTCGAGGTGCTGCAGGTGCGCCCCGACGACGAGTACCTCCGCCACACCCTGCGCGTGCACGGCGCCGACATCCTGGCCTTCCAGCCCGACTTCATCTGGGACCCCGGGCTGGAGGGCAACCGCGCCTACCTGGTGCAGCGCGGCGACGAGACCGTCGGCGTCGTCCTGCTCCGCTCCGACGGCGACATCGCGCGCGTCCAGCTCGACTACGTGACGCCGCGCTACCGCGACTTCTCCCCCGGTGAGTTCGTGTGGCGCAAGAGCGGGCTCCTCACCGACGAGGGGTTCCGCCGCATCGTCACGCCTCCGGGCATGGTGGGCGCCTACTACGACCGGCTGGGCTTCCGCCGCGACGGCGAGTCGTTCGTCCTGGACCTGTCAACGGCCTGACGCGGCGACCCAGCGCTCCAGCACCGCGGCCGCCTCGCCGGAGTCGATCGCGGCGGCAGCCCGGTCGATCCCCGCCTGCAGGCGGTCCTCGATCGAGCCGTCCTCGGCGGCGTGCACGGCCAGTGCCGCCCCGGCGTTGAGGAGCACCGCGTCGCGGACCGGCCACTCCTCCCCGGCCAGCAGGCGGCGTACGACGTGGGCGTTGGTCGCCACGTCACCACCGCGCAGCGACTCGATCGGGCTCAGGACGATGCCGTGCCGCGCGGGGTCGACCACCGACCGGGCGACCGCGCCGTCGTGGACCGACCACACGCTGGAGGTGGTCGTGACCGTGAGCTCGTCGAGGCCGTCGTCGCCGCGGAACACCCAGGCGTCGACGCCGCGCCGCGCGAACACCTCGGCCATGATCGGCGCCATCCGCAGGTCGGCGCAGCCGATGGCCTGGGCCGCCGGCCGCACGGGGTTGGACAGCGGTCCGAGGAAGTTGAAGGTCGTGCCGATGCCGAGCTCGCGCCGCGGGGCGGCCGCGTGGCGCATCGCGGGGTGGAACGCCGCGGCGAAGCAGAAGGTGATGCCCGCCTCCTGCGCGACCTCGGCCACCCGCGACGTGGGCAGGTCGAGCCGGATGCCGAGCGCCTCGAGCACGTCGGCGGAGCCGGTGAGCGAGGACGCCGACCGGGAGCCGTGCTTGACGACGCGTGCTCCGGCACCGGCCGCGACGATGGCCGACATGGTGGAGATGTTCACCGACATCGAGCGGTCCATGCCCGTGCCGACGACGTCGAGGACGCGGCCGGGCACCGAGATGGGGTTGCCCGCGGCCAGCATGGCGTCAGAGAGTCCGGCGACCTCCTCGACCGTCTCGCCCTTGGCGCGCAGGGCCACCGCGAAGCCGGCGATCTGCGCCGGTGTCGCCTCGCCGGCCAGCACCCGGCCCATCGCCCAGGCCGTCTGCTCGGAGGAGAGGTCGGTGCCCTCGACGAGGGCGGAGAGGATCCCGGCCCAGGTGGTGGTCGTGGCCACGTCAGCCGGTGGCCGGCACCCGCGACCTCAGCAGCGAGACGACTGCCTCGGCCAGCGCCACCGGGTCGATGGGGTGGGAGACCGCGGCCTCGGCGCGGGACCAGGTGGCCAGCCAGGCGTCCTGGGGTCGACCGGTGAGCACCACCACCGGCGGGCACTGGTAGATCTCGTCCTTGAGCTGCTTGGCGATCCCCAGGCCACCGGCGGGCACGGCCTCGCCGTCGAGGATCACCAGGGCGATGCCGCCGGCGTCCATGTTCGCGATGACGACCGGCTCGGTGGCGACCTCGACGTACTGCAGCTCGGGCAGGTCGGGGTGCGGACGACGGCCCAGCGCGAGGATGACCTGCTGCCGGGTGTCGATGTCGTCGGAGTAGACCAGCACCCTCAGGGGCGCGGTCCGGGTGGCGGCGGCGGTGTCGGTCACGGCGCCGATGCTACCCGTCCCGCGACCGGGCGCTGTCGGCGCCCGCTCGCGCGTCGAGCAGGTCCAGGCGCCGGTCCTCACGCCTCGCCTCGGCCATCGAGGAGCGCACCCACTGGGTGAAGAGCACGCCGAAGAAGAGCACCCCGATCAGGTCTCCGGCCGCCCACAGGATGCCGCCGGCCAGGTGCTGGTCGGCCATGGCGTCGGGCAGCCACGAGGCCATCGGCCCCTCGCGCAGCCCGCGGTACCAGTCCCCCGCGATCAGGGTCGACTGCCCCATGATCGTCACGCCGAGGAAGGCGTGGAAGGGCAGGGTCAGCATCACCAGGAGCAGGCGGAACGGCCAGCTCACCCGCCCGGGCACCGGGTCCAGGCCCATCAGGGGCCAGAAGAACAGCGACCCGACGAGCACCAGGTGCACGTGCATCACCTCGTGGACGTACGCCGACCGCAGGCTCGCCTCGTACCACGGGGAGAAGTAGAGGGCCCACGGCGAGACGACGTACAGCGTGAACGCGAGCGGGGCGAAGGAGAGCACCGTGGCGAAGCGCGAGTGCAGCACCGCCAGCAGCCAGCGCCGCGGGCGCCGGGGCAGCGTGCGCAGCGCCAGGGTGACCGGGGCACCCAGCGCCAAGGCCAGCGGGACGACCATCGAGAGGATCATGTGCTGGACCATGTGGGCCGACAGCAGCGTGGTGTCGTAGCGCGCCAGCCCGGAGGCGGTGGCGAAGAGGAACGCCCCCATGCCGACGGCCACGAACGCGACGGTCCGGCCCACCGGCCACCGGTCGCCGCGACGCCTCATCGCGCGGACGCCGAGCAGGTAGAGCCCGGCGACCCACACCGTGATGACGAAGGGAACGGGGTCGATCCCCCAGTCTGTGAACACCCTCCCGAGGGTCAGCTCGGGGAGGTTCTCGGCGGCGGCGGACACACTGTGAACAATATGACCCCCCACCAGAGGGACCCGGCGTGCCCTCGTAGGTTCCTACCGACATAATGAGCACGTGGCCACCGCGACGACGATTCCGGCATCCCGACTGCACGGGCAGCACGACCGACCGAGCATGGTCAGCGTGGGCACGATCATCTGGCTGTCCAGCGAGCTGATGTTCTTCGCGGCCCTCTTCGCCTCGTACTTCACCATCCGCGCCGTGAGCCCCGAGCTGTGGGCCCAGGAGACCGAGAAGCTCAACGTCCCGTTCGCCACGGCCAACACGATCATCCTCGTGCTGTCCTCGCTGACCTGCCAGCTCGGCGTCTTCGCCGCCGAGCGCGGCCAGGCCGGTCGCCGGGGCTCCCTGTTCAACTTCGGCGCGTGGGGCCTGCGCGAGTGGTTCATCCTCACCTACATCATGGGCGCGGTGTTCATCGGCGGCCAGGCGCTCGAGTACGCCGAGCTGATGCACGAGGGCATGACGATCCCCGACTCGGCCTACGGGACGATGTTCTACCTCACCACCGGGTTCCACGGCCTGCACGTGACCGGCGGCCTGCTCGCCTTCCTCTTCGTCCTCGGCCGCACCTACGTCGCCCGCAAGTTCACCCACGAGCAGGCGGTCAGCGCCATCGTGGTGTCCTACTACTGGCACTTCGTCGACGTGGTGTGGATCGGGCTGTTCGCCACGATCTACCTCATCCAGTAAGCCCCGGCTCCGGACCTGACAAGGACAAGATGTGCGTCTCCTGAACCGAACCGCAGGTCGCGTCTCGCGGCACCGCCGAGGTCCCCTCGCCGGCATGGTGCTCCTGCTCCTCGGCCTGCTCCTCACCGGTGGCCTCTACACCGCCTTCTCCCCCGCCCAGGCGCAGGAGCAGGAGAGCGAGGCGGAGCTGGCCGCCCAGGGACGCGAGCTGTTCCTGGTCGGGTGCTCCTTCTGCCACGGCCAGAACGGCGAGGGCATCTCCGACGCCCGTGAGGGCTACCAGGTCGGCCCGTCGCTGGTGGGCGTCGGCGCTGCCGCCGTCGACTTCCAGGTCGGCACCGGCCGCATGCCCCTGGCCCAGCCGGCCGCCCAGGCGCCGAAGAAGAAGGTCGTCTACAACGAGGAGGAGATCGCCGCCCTCGCGGCGTACGTCGCCTCGCTGGCGCCCGGGCCCGCGATCCCCGACGCCGAGGACTACAGCATCGAGGGCCTCTCGGCGGGCGAGCGCGAGGAGGCGATCGTCCGCGGCGGGCAGATCTTCCTGACCAACTGCACCGCCTGCCACAACTTCAACGGCTCCGGCGGCGCCATGCCGCGGGGCGGCTACGCGCCGACCCTGCGCGACGTCCCGCCGCGCTACATCTTCGAGGCCATGCTGACCGGCCCGCAGAACATGCCGAACTTCAGCAACGGCAACCTCTCGCCGGAGGAGAAGCGCGACGTCATCGCCTACCTGGGTAGCCTGAACGAGACGCCCGAGTACGGCGGGTTCGGCCTCGGTGGGCTCGGCCCGGTGTCCGAGGGCCTCGCCGGCTGGATCGTCGGCATCGGCGGTCTCGTCGGCTTCGCGGTCTGGATCGCCGCACACACCACGCGCAGCACCAAGGAGAAGGCGGAAGCATGAGTTCCCCCCACGACTCCGTGCCTGCGGTGTCCGACCACGGCGGCTCGGTCCCCGCGACGCAGGAGCCCATCCCCGACCCGGGGCTGCACAAGCACACCTGGCGTCCCACCGACGTCGACGACCGCCTCGCCAAGCGCGCCGAGCGCCAGATCGCCGCGATGTTCGTCCTCTCCATGCTCTGCGCGGTCCTCTTCGTCGTCGCCTACTTCACCCTCGAGATCGGCGACTCCTTTGACACCGTCGGCTACCTCGGTGCCTCCACGGTGGCTCTCGGCCTGTCCCTGGCCGGCGCGCTGCTCTTCATCGGCGTCGGCGTGATCCAGTGGGCCCGCAAGCTGATGAGCGACGTCGAGATCAGCGAGCCGCGGCACCCCGCCAAGTCCTCCGACGCCGATCGTGCCGCGACGCTCCAGTCGCTCGACCTCGGCGCGAAGGACTCCGGCATCGGCCGCCGTCCGCTGATCCGCAACACCATGCTCGGTGCGGTCGGCCTGCTCGGTCTCCCGGCCCTCGTGGTCCTGCGCGACCTCGGCCCACTGCCCGGCGACCGGCTCGCCCGCACGATCTGGCAACCCGGCATGCGGCTCGTCCGCGACGTGTTGGGCACTCCCGTCAAGCCGTCCGACATGGAGGTGGGCGACCTCATCAACGCCGCCCCCGAGGCGCTGTTCCCCACCGAGGAGAACGGCTACGAGGAGATCGAGGGCGTCGAGCTGAACGTCGAGAAGGCGAAGGGCGCGATCATCATCGTCCGCATGGAGCCCGGCGACATCGTCTCCACGCAGGGTGACAACTGGAGCGTCGACGGGATCGTCTCCTTCTCCAAGATCTGCACCCACGTCGGCTGTCCCATCTCGCTGTACGAACGCACCACCCACCACGTCCTGTGCCCGTGCCACCAGTCCACCTTCGACCTGGCCGACAGCGCCAAGGTCGTCTTCGGTCCGGCCGCCCGGCCCCTCCCGCAGCTGCCGTTGGCGGTCAACGAGGATGGGTACCTAATAGCGCAGAGCGACTTCACGGAACCCATCGGGGCCAGCTACTGGGAGCGAGAGAAGGAGTCATGAGCGTCGACACCAGCAAGGTCGCCACCTCGAACGCGAACAAGGCGGCAACGCCGAAGAACGGCGGCCCCGCGGGCAGCATCGCCAACTGGGCCGACGAGCGCCTGGGCCTGGCCACGGTGATGAAGAAGAACCTCCGCAAGGTCTTCCCCGACCACTGGTCGTTCATGCTCGGCGAGATCGCCCTGTGGAGCTTCGTGGTCCTGCTGCTCACCGGCGTCTTCCTCACGCTCTGGTACACGCCGAGCATGGGCGAGATCCAGTACAACGGCTCCTACGACCAGCTGCGCGGCATCCACATGTCCGAGGCGATGGCCTCCACGCTCAACATCTCCTTCGACGTCCGCGGCGGACTGCTCATGCGCCAGATGCACCACTGGGCGGCGACGGTGTTCGTCGCCTCGATGATGGTGCACCTGCTGCGCGTCGCCTTCACCGGCGCCCACCGCAAGCCGCGTGAGCTCAACTGGGTCATCGGCTGCCTGCTGCTCCTCCTGGGCACCCTGGAGGGCTTCACGGGCTACTCGCTCCCCGACGACCTGCTCTCCGGCACCGGCATCCGGGCCGCCGACGGCTTCTTGAAGGCGACCCCGGTGGTCGGCACCTACATGTCGTTCTTCCTCTTCGGTGGCGAGTTCCCGGGTGAGGCGATCATCCCGCGGCTCTACACCATCCACGTGCTGCTCATCCCCGGCATCCTGCTGGCCCTGATCGCCGCGCACATGCTGCTGCTCGTCTACCACAAGCACACCCAGTGGCCCGGCCCCGGCCGAACCGAGCAGAACGTCGTGGGCTTCCCGATGCTGCCCGTGTACGCCGCCAAGGCCGGCGGATTCTTCTTCATCGTCTTCGGCGTGATCGCCCTGATGGGTGCCCTGCTGACCATCAACCCGGTGTGGAAGTTCGGGCCGTACGACCCGACCAAGGTGACGGCCGGCTCGCAGCCCGACTGGTACATGGGCTGGCCCGACGGTCTGCTCCGGCTCATGCCGGGCGTCGAGTCGGTGATCTTCGGCTACACGATCTCGTGGAACGTCATGGTCCCGATCCTGATCGTGCCGCCGCTGATGCTGGTGATCCTGATGGTGCTCCCGTTCATCGAGTCGTGGGTGACCGGCGACAAGCGCGAGCACCACCTGCTCCAGCGCCCGCGCAACGCCCCGACGCGCACCGCGGTCATGGTCGCGCTGATGACCTTCTACGGCCTCGCCTGGGCCGCGGGCGGCAACGACATCATCGCCATCCGCTTCGATCTGAGCATCAACCAGATCACGTACTTCCTGCGCGCTGCCATCTTCATCGGGCCGCTGATCGCGTTCTGGATCACCCGCCGCTGGTGCATCTCGCTCCAGCGCCACGACAACGAGACGCTGCTGCACGGCTACGAGACCGGCGTCATCATGCGGTCCGCCGACGGTGGCTACTCCGAGCGTCACCTCCCGATCGACGGCGCCCGGGCCTACGAGATCACCGCCCGTGACCGGGACGAGATCTACGAGCTCGAGTCCGACGTCGACGGGAACGGCGTGGCCGCGCCGGGCACCCGTGTCAACGCGCTGCGCGCGAAGCTGTCCAAGTCGATGTTCGCCGACAACGTGCAGAAGCCGACGACCGAGGAGCTCACGGAGGCGCACCACCACGCCGAGCACGAGCACCAGCTCCAGGCGGGGCTCGACCACCCGGCCGACGGCCACCAGTTCGACGGGCACGACTCCGCCGTCGAGGGGCACGAGCTCCGCTCCCGCTGAGCCACGCGCGACCTGCAGGACAGACCGGGGCCCGGACCAGTGGTGGTCCGGGCCTCGTCGCGTCGCGCGGCCCAGGGGGCCCTAGGGTCGGTGGGTGCAGACGCAGACCCACGACCTGACGTTCGGCGAGAGCGAGGTGCGCAAGCGCTACGTCCACTGGGACGGCGGCGAGGCGGAGCGCGAGTGGGCCTGCCTCGTGCTGCTGGCCGAGCACGCGCCCGGGGTCGCGCCGGCTCCCCGGCGCCGGGAGGTGTCGGAGGGCGCACCGGTCATCGTGATGGAGCGAGTGCCGGGCCGGCCCCTCGGCGGCGCGCCGCTGACCCCCGCGCAGACCGCGGCGCTGGGCGTGACGCTGCGTCGGCTGTACGCGGTGCCCCTGGACGCCGTCCGGGCTGCGGGGGTGACCGAGCGCCGGTACGGTCCGGTGTCGCACGCACCGATGCTGGCACGGTGGCTCGATGGGACCCACGAGCTCGCCCGGTGCGTGGACCCGGGGCTCGTGCTCTCGGCGGTCGAGGCCGCGCGCGCCTGGCTGGCCACCCCCGACAGCCTGCCCGAGGCGCGGCTGACGGCCCTCGGCATCGCCGACCTCAACCCGGCGAACATCCTGTGGGACGGGCAGACGTGCCGGCTGGTCGACTTCGAGGACGGTGGCCTCACGGAGCCGGCCTACGAGCTGGCCGACCATGTCGAGCACCTCGCCGGCCGTCTCGCGGGTGTCCTCGACGCCGACGCCCTGGTCAGCGCGGTCGGGCTCCAGGGGGCGCAGCGGGAGCGGGTGGCCGCCTACCGCCCGCTCTGGGCCGCCTTCTGGCTCGCGATGCTGCTGCCGGGCAACGGGGGCTTCCACCGCAACCCTGCGGGAACGACCGAGGCCCAGGCGCGCCACTTGCTCGACCTGCTCCGCTGAGCCGGGCTCCTGTCCCGAGGAGGACGCTCCTAGCGCCGCCCGGCCACGTGGCGGCGGGTCAGAGGGCCGAGCCGGCCTTCCAGTCGGCGAAGGAGGCGTTCCAGTCGCCGTACCCGTTGGTGAGGGTCATCGGCCGGTCGGTGCCGGTGTACTCGACGACGTCGCCGCGCTTGGTCCGGTCGTAGATCCACTTGGCGTCGGCGGTGCTCATGCCCGTGCAGCCGTGACTGACGTTGGCGCTCCCCTGCGACCCCACCGACCAGGGGGCGGCGTGCAGGAACTCACCCGAGTAGGTCACCCGCATGGCGTACTCGACGTCGTCGAGGTCGTAGCCCTCGGCGCTGTCGTTGGGGATGCCCACGGTCTCGGAGTTCATCCGCCGGCTGCGGAACTTCTCCATGATCACCTTCACCCCGGAGCGGGTCGTGAAGCCGGGCTTCCCGGTGGTGATCGGCGTGGTCTTCGCCAGGTCACCGTTGATGAAGGTCTGCATCCGGTGCGTCCGGGCGTCGACCTTGCTGATCACCGCGTCGCCCACCGTGAAGTCGACCTGACGGCTCTCCTGCCCGTAGACGCCGTTGCCGGCCGGCACGGAGTTGATGTCGACGTCGACGGTGACGTCGGTGCCGGCCTTCCAGTAGCTGCGGGGGCGCCAGTGGGCCTCGTTGTCGCTGAGCCAGTGCCAGGCACCCGGCTGCGCCGGGGCGCTGGTCACCGTCATGTGCCTCTCGAACGCGGCCCTGTCGGAGACGGGTACGTCGAAGGTGACGACGACGGGCATGCCGACGCCGACCGTCTCGCCCTGCAGGGGCGCGACCGAGGGGTAGGTCTGCTCGTCCAGCGTGAGGTCGGTCGTCGCCGCGCGGGCGCGCACCTCCTGCGTCGACCCGTCGGTGCGCTCGGCGGTGCCGGTGGCGGTGTAGGTGGTGCCGGGCTCGAGGCGGCCGGTCGCGGTCCACGACGCGCCGTCGGAGGACACCTCACCCTGCAGCGGGCCCTCGGGCGAGGAGACCGTGAGCTTGCGCAGCGTGCCCTGCTCAGCCCGGAACACCAGGTCCTGGTCGATCGCCAGCCCGGTCCGCCGGGACGCCGCCAGCCGGACCTTGGGCGCCGGAGCGGACGACGTCGGCGACGACGACGGCTCCGAGCCCGCCTCCCCGGTGCTCGACCCGGTGCGCGACCCGGTGGCGTCGCAGGCGACGAGGCCGGTCGTCGTGAGGGCCAGCACCGCCACCAGGACACGGTGACGGAGCGGTCGGACTGCGGACATGCGGAACTCCCCCAAAGGTGATCGTGGACCTCCTCAGCGTAACGCGCAGACCCCGCCATCACCGGAATCGGCGACGGCGGGGCCTGTCTCGATCACCCCACGCGGGGTGAGGAGGTCAGTGCGCGTGCTCCCCGCGGTAGTACTCGAAGATCCAGCCGCTCAGCGCGACTGCGCCGAGGGTGAACCCGAGGATGACCAGCCACCACTCCTGCATGGCGGTGCCGAAGACGATGACGGCGAGCGTCGAGCCGCACCACAGCGGCCACCAGCTGTAGGGCGGGAAGAAGCCCAGCTCGCCTGCACCGTCGGCGATCTCGGCGTCCTTGCGGTCCTCGGGACGCGGCTCCATCTTCGCGGCGTGGAAGCCGAGGTAGAGGGCCACCATCAGGGCGAGCAGCGTCGCCATGGTGAGGGCCGAGGTGCCGGTCCAGTCGCCCGTGATGACCCAGTAGGCCGGGCTCACCAGCAGCAGGAAGATGCCGGTGATGATGAAGATCCAGGCTTCCACCTTCATCAGGCGCGCCCCTCCCCGTCGTCGGTGTCGGTGTTGATGCGGTCACGCAGCATCTCCTGGCGGCCGTCGACGTCGGGTGCGTCGGCCAGGCGGCC
Organism: uncultured Nocardioides sp.; assembly: GCF_902805925.1. GTDB lineage: Bacteria > Actinomycetota > Actinomycetes > Propionibacteriales > Nocardioidaceae > Nocardioides. Next base: position 2,571 of record NZ_CADCUP010000015.1, on the reverse strand, counting down.
CTCGCGCTCGGCGTCGTTCTCGTCCATCTCCATCGCCGCGACCTCAGGGTGGTGCAGGTCGAAGGCCGGCGACTCCGAGCGGATGCGGGGCAGCGTCACGAAGTTGTGCCGCGGCGGCGGGCTCGAGGTCGCCCACTCCAGCGACCGGCCCCAGCCCCACGGGTCGTCGAGGCCGACCATCGGCGACTTCGCCGCCTGGTAGACGTTGTAGAGGAACGGCAGCGTGGACGCGGCCAGCAGGAACGAGCCCACGGTGGAGATCTGGTTGAGCAGCGTGAAGCCGTCCTCGGGCAGGTAGTCGGCGTAGCGGCGCGGCATGCCCTCCACGCCCAGCCAGTGCTGCACCAGGAACGTGGTGTGGAAGCCGACGAAGAGCAGCCAGAAGTGCAGCTTGCCCAGCCGCTCGTCGAGCATCCGGCCGGTCATCTTCGGCCACCAGAAGTAGAACCCGGCGAACATCGCGAACACCACGGTGCCGAACACCACGTAGTGGAAGTGCGCCACCACGAAGTAGGAGTCCGAGACGTGGAAGTCCAGCGGCGGGCTGGCCAGGATCACCCCGGTCAGGCCACCGAAGAGGAAGGTGACCAGGAAGCCCACGGACCAGAGCATGGGGGTGTCAAAGGACAGGGAGCCGCCCCACATGGTGCCGATCCAGTTGAAGAACTTCACCCCCGTCGGCACCGCGATGATGAAGGTCATGCCGGAGAAGAACGCCAGGTCGATCGCGCCGGTGACGAACATGTGGTGGGCCCAGACCGCCACCGAGTACAGCGCGATCGCCACCGTGGCGCCGACCAGGCCGACGTACCCGAAGATCGGCTTGCGGCTGAACACCGGCAGGATCTCGGTCACGATGCCGAAGAACGGCAGCGCGATGATGTAGACCTCGGGGTGGCCGAAGAACCAGAACAGGTGCTGCCACAGGATCGGACCGCCGTGCGCGGTGTCGAAGACGTGGGCCCCGAAGAGCCGGTCGGCCTCCAGCGAGAGCAGCGCACCGGCCAGGATCGGGAACGCGATGAGCACCAGCAGGCTGGTGACCAGCGTGTTCCACACGAAGATCGGCATCCGGAACATCGTCATGCCCGGCGCGCGCATGCAGATGATCGTGGTGATGAAGTTGACCGCGCCCAGGATCGTGCCCAGACCGGCCAGCCACAGCCCCATGATCCACAGGTCACCGCCGGCACCCGGGGAGCGGACCGCGTCGGAGAGCGGGGCGTACGCCGTCCAGCCGAAGTTGGCGGCGCCGGTGGGGGTGAGGAACCCCGAGGCCGCGATCAGGCCGCCGAAGAGGAACAGCCAGTAGCTGAACATGTTCAGCCGCGGGAACGCCACGTCGGGCGCACCGATCTGCAACGGCATGATCACGTTGGCGAACCCGAAGAACAACGGCGTCGCGAAGAGCAGCAGCATGATCGTGCCGTGCATGGTGAACAGCTGGTTGTAGAGCTCGTCGTTGACCACCTGGTTGCCCGGGAACGCCAGCTCGGAGCGGATCAGCATGGCCATCAGGCCCGCGATCAGGAACCACGCGAACGACGTGCCCAGGTACAGCTTCCCGATCAGCTTGTGGTCGGTCGTGGTGAGCAGGCGCACGACCTGCTGGCCCAGCGGCTTGCGTGTGGGTGCGACGGCACCCACGCGGGCTTGGGTCGCGGTCACTCACTGCCTCCTTCTGCTTCGTCGAGACCTGCCACGGTGCCGGTCTGCTCGGCGCCCAGCACCGGCTCGTCGGCGACGAAGCCGTCGGCGACGAGGCCCTGCAGGTAGGTGTCGTAGTCGGCCTGGCTGACGACCTCGACGTTGAAGAGCATGCGGGAGTGGTAGGTGCCGCACAGCTCGTAGCACTTGCCGGCGTAGGTGCCGATCTCGTTGGGCGTGACCTGGAACTGGTTCAGGCGGCCGGGGATGACGTCCATCTTCAGGAGGAACGCCGGGACACCGAAGTCGTGGATGACGTCGGCGGAGTGGAGGTCGAACTGCACCTGCTGGTCGACCGGGAGGTACAGCGTCGGGATGTCCGAGGCGGTGCCGGAGGTGAAGGGGGTGCGGCCGTCCTCCCCCTGCTCGGTGTAGTTGAAGGTCCACGACCACTGCTGGCCCACGACGTCGATGGTGAGGTCGGGGTCCGGGTCGACGGCCACGACCTTGTTCTGCACGTCGACGGTCCAGTAGAAGAAGACGACGACCATCATGATCGGCGCGATGGTGTAGAAGATCTCGAGCGGAAGGTTGTAGCGCGTCTGCACGGGGATCTCGTCGTCACGACGGCGGCGGAAGCGCAACACGACGTAGAAGATCAGGCCCCAGACGATGACGCCGGTGGCGATCGCGGCCACCCACGCCCACTGCCACAGCTGGAGGGTGTAGGTGCCCGTGGTGGTCACGGGCTCGGGCATCGCGAGGTTGTTCCACTGCCCGGCGTCGACCGCGTCGCCGCAGCCGGCGAGCGTCATCAGGGCTAGTCCGAGCACTGTCGCGAACGCGGCCCGCCTCGGGGCTGCAGCCGGACGCTGCGGGAGTTGCAGACCCACGAACGAGCCTCTCTCTCGGTCAGTCACGTAT
>NZ_CADCUP010000014.1 GCF_902805925.1 uncultured Nocardioides sp. | reverse complement strand
TCCAGCGCGCCGTGGCCGGTCTCGCGCGGGGGTACGTCGCCGACGAACTCCGCCAGCGCGTCGGCGATGCCGCGGGCGGTGGAGAGGTCGTGGTCGGTGCGGGCCGAGGCGACCGCCTTGGTGGCGTGGGCGGGGGAGTCCGGGGTGAGCACCCCGTCGCAGATCCCGTCGAGGACCCGCGGGATGCCGGCCCGCACCCGGCGTGGGCGGAGCAGGCTGCCGTGCTCGTGCGGGGCGGCGGGCACCGCCGAGGCCGCGGTGCCGGCCCAGCGGCCGGTCATCGCGGCGTACAGGAGCCCGGCGAGGTCGTGGACGTCGGCGTCGAGGCGGCCGGGCGGCAGTCCGTGCAGGGCCGCGTCGACGCCGAACCCGATGATGCGGACCTCGCCGTTGTGGTCGACGAGCACGTTCTCGGGGGTCAGGCGGCCGTGCGCCAGCCCGGCCGCGTGGGCGCGGGCGATCGTGTCGGCCACCTCCGAGACCAGCCAGGCAGCGTCGCGCGGCGTCATCGGGCCGGTGCTGGCCACGGTGATGTCGAGGGACTCCCCCGAGCCCCACTCGTTGACGACGTAGACGACCTCGCCGGAGTCGCGGGCGTCCAGCACCCGCAGGATGCGGCGGTCGACCAGGGCGGCGGAGCTGCGCGCGGCCTCGAGGAGGCCGGGGGCACGCTCGTCGCCGTTCGCGATGATGTGCACCGCGACCGACCGGCTCAGCACGGTGTCGTGGGCGTGCCAGAAGCGACCCTCGCCGCTCTCGCTCAACAGGTCGTCGAGGCGGTAGCGCTGCGCCAGCACATCTCCCGCGCGGATCGACCCCGGCATGGATCGTGCCCCTCCCTCGCCGTCGGACCCTGGTGGCTCATCGTAGGCGACCTCAGGTCCTGGACAGCCGCCCCCGGACAGTGTCCACCACCGAGGTGATCTCACGCAGGCGAAGCACGCGGGCGGCCAAGAGCAGCACACCGAGGTCGACGAGGCCGATGGCGGCGCCCCGGGCCAGGGCCAGCAGCCGGGAGGGTTCCTCGCCCCAGCCGGGCAGGAGCACGGCGACGGCGAGCGCGGCGCCGGTCGACGCCGTGACCGCGAGCACCATCCGCACCAGGAACCGCACGAGCGTCGGCGTGTGCAGGCCGCCGAGACGCCCGCGCAGCACGCCGTAGCTCAGCGCCGCGCCCACGACGTACGCCGCGGCGTAGGCCAGCGTGAGGGCGGGTGCGGTGTCGGCGGGGCTGGTCGCCCGCACGAGCACCACGGCGGCGAGGACGTTGACCGCGGAGACCGCGCACTGGATGAGGAAGACGGTGCGGGTCTGCTCCAGGGAGTAGAAGCCGCGCAGCATCAGGTAGTGCACGGTGAAGACGACCAGGCCGATGCCGAGCAACGACAGCGTCGGCACGAAGCTCTCCACGTCGGCGGCGCCCGCGCCGTAGCCGAAGACGACCGTGGCCAGCTCGGGCGCGACGACCGGCAGCAGCGCGGCGAACGGCAGCACGACCGCGAGCGCGGTGCGCAGGGTGGAGGCCAGGACGCCGGCCACGTCGGCGTACTCGTGGTCGCGGGCGTGGGCGGAGAGCCGCGGCAGGATCGCGGTGGCCAGCGAGACCGTGAGGATGGCGTGCGGCACCATCACCAGCAGGAACGAGCTGGAGTAGATCGTGTAGCCGGTGCCGTCGGTCGACTCGGCCGGGCCGCCGGAGGCCAGCCGTACGACGACGGTGTAGGCCACCTGGTTCACGATGACGAAGAGCACCGTCCAGGTGCCCAGGCGCAGGGTGTGTCCCAGGCCCGTGCCGCGGAAGTCGAAACGCGGCCGGTAGGTGAAGCCGGCGCGGCGCAGGTAGGGCAGCAGGATCAGCAGCTGGGCGACGATGCCGACGGTGGAGCCCAGGCCGAGCAGGAGCTCCCGGCCCCCGGTGAAGGGTCCGGACCTCTCGACGCCCTCGGCCGGGCCGAAGGCCAGCAGGTAGACCAGCAGCACGCCGACGGCGATCACGTTGTTGGCGATCGGCGCCCACATCATCGGTCCGAAGCGGCCGCGGGCGTTGAGCACCTGGCCGACCAGCACGAACATGCCGTAGAAGAAGACCTGCGGCAGGCAGTAGCGCGCGAAGTCGATGGCGGAGTCCCGCTGCTCGGCGAGCGCGGGGTCGGACCAGGAGGAGTCGAGCAGCACCGACATCACGAACGGCGCGGCGAGCACCAGCACGACGGTCACCACGCCGAGGAACAGCGCGGCCAGGGTGATGACGCGGTTGGTGTAGGCCTCCCCGCCGTCGGGGTCCTCCTTCATCGAGCGCACCAGCTGGGGGACCAGCACCGCGTTGAAGACGCCGCCCGCCAGCAGGATGTAGAGCATGTTCGGCACCGTGTTGGCGATGGTGAACACGTCGGCGTGGAGCGAGGTGCCCAGCGCCGCCACCAGCAGCGCCGACCGCACGTAGCCCGAGAGCCGCGAGACGGTCGTGCCGGCGGCCATCACCGCGCTGGCGGAGAGGATGCGGGAGTCGGTGGTGCCCGGTGGTGTGGCAGCGCGGCTCATGCGGTGCTGGACTCCTGCCTCGCCCCGGGCGCCGGCTGGTCGTGGTGACCGGTCGCCACGGTGGCCCCGGTGGCTGCGGTGGCTGCCCCACCCTCGGTGGGGTGCCCGGCCGGCCGGCCGCGCAGGCGGCGCACGAGCCGGAGGCCGATGGCACCGAAGAGGATGGCCGCCCCCAGGCCCATGATCAGCCAGATGACCTGGCTCACCTGGGCGGTCCGCACTCTGAAGGTCGAGGCGGAGCCGAGCGGCGCGCCGTCGGCGTCGGTGACCCGCAGGGTGACGGTGTGGATGCCCTGCCGGCTGGCGGTCGCGTCGAGCAGGATCCGCCGCCGCGACTGCGGGGCGAGGGTGATCGACTGCGGGCCCTCGAGCTCGATGCCTCCGTCGGTGATCGCGACGACGCGCACGACGACCGCCTCGGCGAGCTCGTTGGACACCGTGGCGCCCAGGGGGCCCTGGTCGCTGGACAGCGTGACGGCCGTCGGGCCGTCGATGGTGACCATGCCGAGCACGTCGGAGATGCCGCGCGTGGAGCGACCGGTGACGAGTCGCGCGGCGACCGGGTCGCGGCGGGAGGCGTA
>NZ_CADCUP010000013.1 GCF_902805925.1 uncultured Nocardioides sp. | reverse complement strand
GGCAGCATCCGAGGCGGTGCCGATGCCTGCATCGAGGATCACCGGTACGGACACCAGGTCGCGGATCAGCGCGATGTTGTGCGGGTTGCCGATCCCGAGCCCGCTGCCGATGGGAGATCCCAGCGGCATCACTGCGGCACATCCGGCGTCGGCGAGCCGGCGGGCCAGGATCGGATCGTCGCTGGTGTAGGGCAGCACGGTGAACCCGTCGGCGACCAGCTGCTCGGCGGCATCGAGCAACTCGATCGGGTCCGGCAGCAGCGTCTGCTCGTCGGCGATGACCTCGAGCTTGACCCACGTGGTGTCGAACGCCTCGCGGGCGAGCTGGGCTGTCCGGACCGCCTCACGTGCGGTCATGCATCCTGCGGTGTTGGGCAGCAGCTCGACACCGCAGCGGTCGAGGACCTCGAGCAGGCCACTGCTGTCGGAGGTCTCGACTCGACGCAGGGCGATCGTGACCAGCTGCGTTCCCGAGGCCGCAACGGCGCGTTCGAGCGCCTCCAGGCTGGGCACGCCGCCGGTGCCGAGCAGCAGCCGCGAGGTGAACGTCTTCCCGGCGACCACGAACGGGTCGACTGCCTCCTGCGCCTCGAGCGCTTCTTCCATCTGATCTGTGGTCATCGCCTTCACCCTCCTGCTGTGGCGGCGAGCAGCTCGATGCTGTCGCCGGGTCGGAGTCGTGTCGCTTCCCACTGGCTGCGCGGCACCACCCCTGTGTTGACGGCCACCGCGACCCGGCTCCGCCCCTCGACGCGGTCCCGGATCAGCGCGGCGACCGTGGTGCGGTCGGCGACGTCGGCGGTGACGCCGTTGATGGTTATCTGCATTCTTCTCACCTTCCGAATCGATGGATCGTGAACGGCGCCGCGAGCTCGGGCAGGGCTCCGGTGACCACCATCTCGGCGACCGCGTCAGCAGTCACCGGAGTGAGCAGGACCCCGTTGCGGTAGTGCCCGCACGCCAGCACCAAGCCGGGCATCGTCGAGGCTCCGAGGATCGGAGCATTGTCCGGTGTACCGGGTCGCGGGCGCGCGAGGGTCTCGACCAGCTCCAGCTCGGTGACGCCGGGCACGACCTCGATCGCGTCGCGCAGCAGGTCGTACACCCCGCCGGCGGTGACCGTCTCGTCGAACCCCTTCTCCTCCACCGTGGCGCCGACGATGAGGTGGTCGCCGGCGTAAGGAACGAGATAGACCTGACGGCCACGGACCATGGCGCGCACCGTCCCGGCCAGGAGTCCCGAGGCGCCGCGCAACCGCAGGATCTGCCCCTTGACCGGTCGCACCGGCAACGGCGGCACACCGGGCAGCGTCGCGCTGCGCGCGCCGAGCGCCAGCACCACTGTGTGGGCAGCCACCCTTGCCCCCTGTGCCAGCTGCAGGCCGGCTGCGTGTCCGTGCCGGACCCACAGTGCCGCCGACCTCGACTGCACCATCCGGACTCCGGCCGCCTCCGCCACCGCTCGCAGTGCGGCATGCAACGCCCGAGCGTCCACCGAGTGGTCTCCGGCCATGTGCAACGCCCCACGCAGCCGCGGCGTCAACGCCGGCTCCCGGCGCCGCGCCTCACGCGCAACGACCCGCTCCGCGCTCAGCCCGAGCTCGCGTTGGAACGAGTGCAGCACATCGAGTGCGACCATGTCGTCGGCATCGAACCCGACGACGCACGTGCCGAGCGTGCGCAGGCCGACATCGATGCCGCTCTCACGCTCCAGCTCAGCCACGAACGCCGGGAACCGGGCCAACGACGCCCGGCACAGCTCGAGCAGGTGCTCCTCGCCGTAACCAGCTTCGGCAACCGGTGCCAACATCCCGGCCGCGGCGTACGAGGCGCCGGTTCCCGGGGCCTCATCGACCACAGCCACCGACAGTCCTTGTTGCGCGCAACGCCAGGCGATCCCGAGTCCGACCAGTCCACCACCGGCTATGGCGACATCCACCATGGTGGTGTCGACGTCGCTATTCATCGTCGTCCGTCAGCAACCGCAGGAGCGTCCGCGTTGCCTCGATCGGATCAGCTGCGTCCGAGATCGCGGTCACCACCGCGACCCCGTGCGCGCCGGCCGCCACCAGCTCGGGAACGTGCTGGGCGGTGATCCCACCGATCGCGATGACCGGAACGTGGACCGCACTGGCCACAGCGCCGATGGCTTCGGGTCCCAGCGGGGCCGGCAGACCCGGCTTGGTCACCGTGCGGTACCCCGGCCCGACGCCGAGATAGTCGGCGCCCTCAGCGACCAGAGCAGCCGCCCGCTCGGGATCCCGTGCGGTGCCCCCGATCAGGTGCCTCGGCCCCGCAACCCGACGTACCGCTGCGATCGGCAGGTCCTCGGCACCCAGATGGGTTCCTGCGGCGCCGACGGCGAGTGCCACATCGACGCGGTCGTTGACGATGCACGTCACCCCGAGTGGTGTGCAGAGCTCCACCACCCGACGCGCGAAGTCGTGCAGAACCCGGTCGGTGCAGTCCTTGGCGCGGACCTGCACAACGGGCGCACCGGCGGCGACCGCCGCGGCGACCACCCCGAGTGCGTCCCGCCCGTCGCGCGCATCGCTGAGCACATGCAGGCGACCCAGCACGGTGCTCACCGCAGGCCTTCCTCTCTCCGGCGCACCATGGCCGGCAACCCGATCGCCCCGGTGAGGACCATCGCGACACCGAGGCTGACCAGGGAGGCCGACATGCCGTTGGCGGGGTCGATGCCCAGATCCCCCTGACGGGCGGACCACCACGCGGTCCACCCCGCCCCCGGACCGGCGAAGAAGGTCGGCAGCGTGAGCTGGTACGCACCGAAACCGGCTAGCCAGGGCACCACCAGCAGCGGCCTGGCCGGTGCCGTCTCCGAGACGTCCCACGCTCCGCGAGGCAGCAGGTAGTAGGCCACGATGAGGACCCCGACCAGCGGGACGAAGACCGAACCGATCAGGAACAGGAACGGCTCGTAGGCCACGATGTCGAAGCTCATGGCGAGCAACGTCGCCACCGAGCCCACACCCACCGCGAGGATCCGGCGGTCCCAGCGAGCGACGATGTTCTGACTCGACACGGCAGTCGAGTAGACGTTGGCGAAAGCCTCATCGAGCTCCACGACCACCAGAACCAGAAGCGCGAGCCCTCCCAGCGGCACCGCCAGCAAGGCGTCGATGACGTCCAGCCCCCCGGCGCCGTACGCCACCAGCGCGAGCATCCCCAGGGTGAAGAACACGATGGTCGCGGTGCCATAGCCGATGGCCGCGCCGAGCCCTGCCGACCGGGCGCTACGAACGTGACGCGTGTAGTCAGCCGCCAACGGCGCCCACGAGGCCGGCAGGGCGATGACCACGTCGACCGCGGTCCAGAACGACGTCGCGTTCCCCACCTCAGCCCGGGCCGGCAAGGGTTGGCGGAGCACCTGGATGAACAGGTACGCCACCGCAGCGAGGGCGACCCAGACCGCGTACCGCGCCAGCACCCGCACCACCCCCAACGGGCGGAGCGCCATCAGCGTGGCCAGGATCCCCGCAACGACGACGAACGGCCACCGTGGCGCGCCGACGATGCGGGAGGCCGCTTCGGCGATGACCACGATCTCGAACGTCGCCCACCCCACGCACTGGGCCAGGTTCGCCACCGTCGGCACGTACGACACGCGGCCGCCGAGCAGGCCACGCAGCAGCACCATCGCGGGGACGCCTTCACGTGCCCCCGGCGCGGCCGCCAAGCCCAGGAGAGCGCCGCCGATGACGGCGCCGACCACGATGGCGAGCAGGCTCGCCCACAGTGGACGGTCCGGCAGCACCACGTACACGGCGGCCACCGGCAGCAGCAGGCTGATGCCCAGGTTCCACCAGAACGCCGTGTTCGACGCGAGCCCGAGCGACCGGGGCGGAGGCTCCGCCAGAGTCAACGGAGCGTCCAGCACTCCGCTGGAGTCATGCTTGACAGACTTGTCCATGCGCACTCCCTACGCCGGCATTACCCGGTCAGGTTCAAGCGGTCAGCGGCACGTCCAGCCGCAATCTCAGCCCGGTCCTTCCGAGCTCCCGCACACAACGACGCGAACCATACACGTTGCTCGCAGGCCCGCCCGGGTCGAGCACGTCGCAGCCCTGAAGGGGCGAGGTGCCACGTCGGTGCGCCCGTCGCTCAAGGATCACGAAACGGTCGCCGCCCTCGCTGGGACGATGGTCCGAGCGTGAGCTCGGGAGGCGGCGAGCCGGGCAGGTTGGCCCCGTACCTGCGCCTGGACGGAGGGCGCGCTCGAACCGTTGCGGTGTCGGCCTCGGACCAGGTCGAGGTGTGGTGGCGAGAACCGGGCGCAGCACGGTGTCCACCCCTCAGGTCGTCGACGGTGGGCCGGGTCGCCACCAGATCGACACCAGCTCTCGTCCGGCTGGCAGCACCCTGGCGATCCGGGCGATGTACAGCAACAAGGCGCCGTGGGACATCGGCATCAGGATCGCCGTGGCCGGCCGCTGGAAGGGCGTGACCCGCTTCTGGCCGCTCGTGGCCGAGAGCTGGGCCGTCGTGGTGATCCCGACGATGGGCATCGTCGGCGGGAGCGTCGCGAACTCCGTCGCCGGACTGCACCTGGTGGTCGGCTTCGCCGTGCTCGGAGGCCTCGTCTTCCCGCAAGTCGAGCTGAGCCGACCCCGAGCCCGCCGGACCACGCGTTGGGCGGGCTCGAGCCGTGTCAGCACCGCGGAGACGTCCGAGACGGCAGCGGGCCGCGTACGACCCCCTGCGTACGGCGCCACAGGGCTGGACCGCCCTTGTGGCCCTCTTGTATGGTCACCTCCGAGGGGAGTACCTCACCAAGGCCATCCGGCCATTACGGCGCGACGATTCGTGCCCCGGATGGACGCCACCGGTCCTAGCGGACCGTCGGCGGGGGAGACCTCAGGCCCAGACAACCTCTGTCCCTGAGCTCGAGGAGCACCCCTTGCTGGATTCCATCGCGTCCCCGACCCTGTGGTGGATCACCATCGGAGCCGTCGTCGCCCTCCTGGTGGTCGACTTCGTCGCTACCCGTCGCCCGCACGAGGTCTCCATGCGTGAGGCCGTCGGGTGGTCGGCGTTCTACGTCGCCCTGCCCCTGCTCTTCGGTCTGTACGTGTGGAACAGCCACGGCTCCGACCGCGGCCTGGAGTACTACACCGGCTACCTCGTCGAGAAGACGTTGAGCGTCGACAACCTGTTCGTCTTCATGCTGCTCCTCGCCGCGTTCGCCGTGCCCAAGGCGCTGCAGCAGCGGGTGCTGCTCTACGGCATCGTCGGTGCCCTGGTGCTGCGCGGCATCTTCATCGCCCTCGGCGCGGCTGCGCTGGACCGCTTCGACTGGGTCTTCCTGGTGTTCGGCGGTGTCCTGCTGCTCACCGGGCTCAAGCTGCTGCGCGACGCCCTCGCCGGTCACGACCACGAGGTGGACATCGACAAGCTGCGCGTCGTCCGCCTCGCGCGACGCTTCATGCCGGTCACCGGCGACTACGAGGGCACCCGCCTGGTCGTCCGTCGCGACGGTCGCCGGTGGCTCACCCCGCTCGCGCTCGTCGTCATCGCCGTCTTCGCCACCGACGTGGTGTTCGCCGTCGACTCCGTCCCGGCCGTCTACGGCATCACGGGTGATCCCTACCTCGTCTTCGCCACGAACGCCTTCGCGCTGCTGGGGCTGCGCGCCCTCTACTTCGTGCTCCAGGGCGCGCTGGCCAAGCTGGTCCACCTCTCCTACGGCCTCGCTGCGATCCTCGGCTTCATCGGGGTCAAGCTCGTGCTGCACTGGGCCCACGAGGTGTGGCCCGGTGTCCCGTCGGTGCCGACCCTGGCCTCCCTCGCGGTCATCGTGACCATCCTGGTCGTGACCACCACGACCAGCCTCCTCGTCGTACGACGTCGGTCGAGCGACGTGGAGGAATCCTCGTCGGACTCGGCGGGCGCGGGTGTCTGAAGCCCGGTCGGTCGGCGTGCCTGCGAGATGTGGGCACCGGCCCCCGTCACGCGCCCCCGTCACGCGCCCCCGTCACCGGAAGTCGCGCGACGAGGCACGCGCCTGCAGCACCGCGCCGGCGCCCGGCACGACGACGTCGATGCCCTCCACCCGGTCGGCGACGAGGTTCGTGACGCCCTCGTTGCGCTCGAGGCGCCCTCGGACCACCACGGCGATGCGGTTGCGGGCGGCCTGCCGATGGGCGCGCATCACCCCGATCGAGCACACGACGTTGAGCATGCCCGTCTCGTCCTCGAGGTTGAGGAAGGTGACGCCCATCGCGGTCCCCGGTCGCTGCCGGTGGGTGATGAGCCCACCCACGTGGACGCGGCGGCCGTGCTCGATGGTGTCGAGCTCGGCGACCGAGCGGACGCCGGCGCGACGCAGGTCGTCGCGCAGGTGCTCGACCGGGTGCCGCTCGGGCGAGACGCCGGTGGCCCAGAGGTCGGCCAGGGTGGTCTCCGGCTCGCTCATGCCGGGAAGGGTGGGTGCAGCCGGGGCGGGCGTGGTGCCGGGCAGGTGCTCGGCTCCCTCGGCGAAACCGGCCGCCCAGAGGGCCTGCCGGCGGTCCAGCCCCCACGCGTCGAACGCGCCGGCGGTGGCCAGCGCCTCGAGCTGCCCGGAGGTCAGGTCCGCGCGGCGGGACAGGTCGGTGATGCCGGTGAACGGTGCCTCGTCGCGGGCCGAGACGATCCGGCGCGCGACGTCCGGGCCGATGCCGCGCACCGAGTCGAGCCCGAGCCGGACGGCGAGCGCGCCGTCGCGCCGGTGGTCGGGAACCGGGTCGGGGGTGCCCGGCACCCACTCGGCGCGGGCGAACCGGGCCTGGCGGCATCCCGCGAGACCCGTGGCGGTGACCGGGCCGCGGACCACCGCCTCCAGATCGGCCTGCGCCGCTGACCGGGTGACGTCCGGGCGGCGGATGTCGACGCCGTGACGCCGCGCGTCGCCGACCAGTGACTGGGGGGAGTAGAACCCCATCGGCTGGTTGCGCAGCAGGCCCGCCAGGAACGCCGCCGGATAGTGCAGCTTGAACCAGGAGGAGGCGTAGACCAGCAGCGCGAAGGAGAGGGCGTGCGACTCCGCGAAGCCGAAGTTGGCGAAGGAGAGGATCTTGACGTAGATGGAGTCGGCCAGGTCGCCGGTGATGCCGCGGCGTCGCATTCCGGCGTAGAGCTTCTGCTTGACCGACTCGATGCGCTCGACGCCCCGCTTCGACCCCATGGCACGACGCAGCAGGTCGGCGTCGTCCCGGCTGCAGTCGCCGAGGGTGACCGCCATCGCCATCAGCTGCTCCTGGAACAGCGGGACGCCCTTGGTGCGCTCGAGCACCGGCACCAGCTCGGGGTGGTCGTAGGTGACGGGCTCCTGGCCGGTGGCCCGGCGCACGAAGGGGTGCACGGCCCCGCCCTGGATCGGTCCGGGACGGATCAGGGCGATCTCGATGGCGAGGTCGTAGAACTCACGCGGCCGCAGCCGCGGCAGCGTGCCGATCTGGGCCCGGCTCTCGACCTGGAACACCCCGATCGAGTCGGCGCGGCACAGCATGTCGTAGACAGCGGGCTCCTCCTTGGGCAGCGTCGCGAGGTCCCACCGCTCTCCCAGGTGGTCGGCGACCAGCCGCATCATGTGGTCCAGCGCGCCGAGCATGCCCAGACCGAGCAGGTCGAACTTGACCAGCCCCATCGACTCGCAGGCGTCCTTGTCCCACTGCAGCACCGTGCGCCGCTCCATCCGCGCCCGCTCGATGGGACAGACCTCGCCGATCGGCCGTTCGGTGAGGACCATCCCGCCGGAGTGGATGCCGAGGTGACGGGGGGCGCCCAGCAGCTCCTCGGCCAGCGCCACCACCGGGGCGGGGACGTCGTGGGCGGTCGGGTCGCCCATGTCGCCGGCCACCACGGACTTCCAGCCGTCGATCTGCTTGGACCAGGCGTCCTGCTGCCCCGGGGAGTGGCCGAGCGCCTTGGCGGCGTCGCGCACCGCCATCCGCGGCCGGTAGGCGATGACGTTGGCCACCTGGGCGGCGTTGCGCCGTCCGTAGGTGTCGTAGACCCACTGAATGACCTCCTCGCGCCGGTCGGAGTCGAAGTCGACGTCGATGTCGGGCTCCTCGTCGCGGTGGGCGGAGATGAACCGCTCGAAGGGCAGCCGGTAGAACACGGCGTCCACAGCGGTGATGCCCAGCGCGTAGCAGACCGCCGAGCTGGCCGCGGAGCCGCGGCCCTGACAGAGAATCCCGCGCTTCCGGGCGAAGGCCACGATGTCGTGGACGATGACGAAGTAGCCGGCGAAGTCCTTCTCCGCGACGATCCGCAGCTCGTGCTCGAGGCGTTCGCGTGCCTCCGCCTCGTGGGGCACGCCGGCGTAGCGCTCGGCGAAGCCGCGCTCGGCGAGCACCCGCAACCACGAGTCGGCGGTGTGGCCCTCCGGGATCTGGCGCTTGGGGAGTGCGGGCGACGCCTTGCGGAGGTCGAAGGCGAGCTCGTCGGCGAGCGAGACGCTGCGGGCGACGGCGGTCGGGTGCGCCGCCAGCGCGTCGGCCGTCTCGGCGCCGCTGCGCAGGTGGGCCGAGCCCGACAGGTCGAGCCAGCCGTCGAGCTCGGCCAGGCTCCGGCGGGACCGCACCGCCGCCATCGCCGAGGCCAGCCGGTGCTGCTGCGGGGTGGCGTGGTGGACGTTGCCGGCCGCGACGACGTCGAGACCGTGGACGGCGGCCAGCCGGGCGAGCGAGGCGTTGGTCGTGCCTGCCCCGGGCCGCGGGGACAGCTCGACCAGCACGTGCTCCAGCCCGAACAGCGCCGTCAGCCGGTCGAGGGCGTCGGCCGCCGCGGTCTCGCCCCCTCGCGCCAGCGCCTGCTGGACACCGCCCTTGCGGCAGCCCGTCAGCACCACCCAGTGGCCGCGCCCGCGCTCGCCCAGCTCGTCGAGGTCGTAGACCGGGCGACCCTTCTCGTCGCCGCGCAGGTGGGCGTCGGTCATCGCCGCGGCGAGCCGGTGGTAGCCCTCGACGCCCCGAGCCAGCACCAGCAGGTGGCTGCCCTCGGGGTCGGGCACGCCGTTCTGCGGGCCGGTGAGACCCAGCGACAGCTCGGCGCCGAAGACCGTGGGCAGGTCGTACGCCGCCGCGGCCTCGGCCAGCATCGGCGCGCCGTAGAACCCGTCGTGGTCGGTGACGGCGAGGGCGTGCAGGCCCAGGCGCACCGCCTCCGCGACCAGCTCGGCCGGAGAGCTCGCCCCGTCGAGGAAGCTGAAGTGGCTGTGGCAGTGCAGCTCTGCGTACGGCGTGGCCGAGGTGGGACGCTCGATCGGCCTGGCCTCGGTGGAGGCGCGCTTGCGCCGCGACACCGGCGCGTCGTCGGCCCCGGGCAGGCCGCTCAGGCGGCGCTCGAGCTCGGCCCACCGCATCGTGGGGTTGTTCCAGCTCATCGGCCCGCCCCCCGCGTCGGGTCGGGCTCAGTCGTCGGGTCGGGCTCAGTCATAGCCGGCCTCGAGGGACCAGCCGTCGGGGGCGCACACGAGCAGCCAGGCGCGTCCGTCGGCGCTGACGACCTGGAACCGGGCGGTCAGACCGGTCCCGCCCGACCACCAGTGCTCGTCGGTGGGCCAGGGGCCGGCCCACGCGGTCACCGGCTGCCACGGCAGCACCCCGCCGCCGACCCGGAAGCGGCGGGGCTCGCCGGTGACGAGGCCGCGGTCGGTGAGCGACACCTGCCGGCCCGCGTCGTCGAGCACCTCCGCCGCCGGCGGCGTCGCGAAGACCCGCACCGGCGCGGGCCCCGGCACCCGGCCGGGCCACGGCCGGTCGACCGGGCGCAGGTCGACGGCGCGCTCGCCCCACGGCACCAGCGCCTGCCGGGCGGAGGGGCTGCGACCGCCCTGCAGCACGGGGCGGCGTACGGCGTCGAAGCCGATCATCCCCTGCACCCGGGCCACGCCCCGTTCGACGAGGTCGTCGGACGCTCCGCCCCACAGCGCCTCGCCGTGCGCGGCGGCGGGCTCGACCACCTCCGGCAGGAACCTGACCCGGTCGATCGGGGCACGCACCTCGCCGGCGTCCTTGCGGGCCCGCAGCGACCCACCGACGGTCGAGGACTGCAGCTGCCAGTGCACCCGGTCGACGAGGTCCCGGGCGCCGAAGTGGCGCGGGTGCAGCCACGTGCGCGAGGAGCAGACGACGCCGTCGGACTCGGCCTCGACCCGCACTCCGGTGGCCACGAGCTGGTGGCGCCCCAGCTGGGAGACGAACCGCTCGGCGGTGGTGCGCACGCTGAAGGTGATGGCCTCGACGGAGTCCAGGGGCGGCTCGAAGGACACCTCCGCGTCGAGCTCGGGTGGCGGGGTGCGCGCTGCGAAGAGCGCGGCGTCCTCGCCGCGGGCCCGGCGCCGGACCGCGGCGCCGTAGGTGCCCAAGCGGTGCTCGACGGCCTCACCCGGCAGGTCGGCCAGGTCGGCCAGCGTCCGGAGGCCGAGCCGCTGGAGCAGGCCGACCAGCTCCCGACCGCGCGGCCCGTCGTCCTGCAGCACGTCGACGGGCAGGCCGCGCAGGAACGACGCAGACCCGCCGGCTGGGACCACGGCCCACGACTGCACGTCAGCGGTGCGAGCGGCCTGCTCGGCGGTGAAGAGGTCGTCGGCGATGCCGACCCGCACGTCCCACACCCCACTCTCGACCAGCGCCTGGCACGCCGTCGCGGCGGCGGCGGTCTCGCTGCCGTACCAGCTGCCGGGTGCCCGGACGGCGAGCAGGCCGGGGCGCAGCGCCGCCACCCCGGGACGCAGGTCCTCGACGAGCGCCAGGACCGGCTCGAAGGCACGGGCGTCGCGGTCGGGACTCGCGGGCAGCAGCACCAGGTCGGGACAGCGGGCCTGGGCGTCGCGGCGGCGCTGCCCGCGCCGTACGCCCTCGGACCGGGCGGGGCCGTTGCACACCTCGACGACATTGGCGGAGAGAACGGCGGCGGGGGAGCGCGGCGACCTCTCGGCCTCGTCGAGGGCGGCGACCACCGACCAGTCGGGGCACCACACCACCATGACCCTCACCCGGACGCCCGGCGGATCTCGTGCACCTGCCGGTCGACGCGGTGCACTCCCGGCCAGGTCAGGTCCGCGCGCTGGGGCGGCCGCGCTCCCCGGCGCACGACGACACGGGCGCGCCGCTCGAGCAGCTGCCCGGTGCCACACGTCGGACCGCTCCAGCTGGACTCCTCGACGCTCATGCTGGCCTCGACCCGCGGCCAGTGGCCGTGGACGACCAGGACGGAGGAGCGCGTGCGCAGTCGCGAGTCGAGGATCCCCGCCGTCCGCTCGTCGACCGAGGCAGGTGGCCGCAGGACCACCACCCGGAGCACGTCGACCAGCGCCGCCGTCACCTCCAGCCAGTGCTCGCCAGGATCAGGCACCAGCACCGTGCGCGACAGCTCGATCCCCAGCTCTGCCGCGGCTTCCACCCCGAAGTCGGCGCATCCTGCGAACCCGACCCACTCCCCGGCCTGCGAGGCCCCTGCGGCCAGCGCGAGCGCGAGCGAGGCGGAGTCGACGGCGTAGGTCGCCCCGGCGTGCAGGGGCACCAGGTCGGCGACCCCGGGCAACGTCGGTACCGGCTGCGTGGCAGCCTTGCGCTCCATGGCGGCCATCCGCTCCCGCAGCTGCTCGACGACCGGACGCCCCGGGTCGAGCGCGGCGACGGAGCGGCTGGACGACATGCACCCATGATCGAACAAGTGTTCGAACGAGTCAAGCGAACGTCGGTGGGCTGGGCGGTCTGCTCCGGGGCGTCCTGCTCTACACGACCCGGACGGGCGGCATCGCGCCGAACCGGGTCGTCACCGTGGCGGTCAACGTGGTCGTCAACTTCTTCCGGCCGATCCCCTTCGTCATCTACATCGCGGCGGCGCAACCGCTGGCGCGGCTCGTCGTGGGGATCGGCATCGGCAACCGGGCGATCATCTTCGCGCTCTCGCCGGCCGCGGCGTTCGGGATCAGTCGCATCGTCGAGCAGAACCTGGTCTCGGTCGACCCCGGCGTGCTCGAGGCGTCGCGTGCCATGGGGGCAGGACGACTGCGCACGATCACCGCTGTGCTGCTGCCCGAGGCGCTCGGCCCGTTGGTCCTGGGCTACACGTTCGCCCTGGTCACCATCGTCGACATGTCCGCCGTCGCTGGCGTGATCGGTGGCGGCGGTCTCGGCGCGTTCGCCCTCACCTACGGCTACCGGCAGTGCGAGCCGGTGGTGACCTGCTCGAGACCGTCGGTCACTGGAGCGGGGTCGCGTAGTGATGGGCGGCAGGGGAGGCGTCGTCCTTGGGCATGTCGAGGTCGACGACAACGCGGCAGCCCGGGTCGCCCACCGCGATCCGCTCCTCCAGGAGCACCGACGCACCGTGCTCGCTGTTGCGGGCGGCGATCCCGCCGAAGACGCTGGACGTCATCCGACACAGGGACGGCGCCCGTCGTACGGCCTCTCCGAACGGACAACGGTCGTTGACCAGGACGATGCGCTCGGGTGTGGCTTCCAAGACGCGGAAGCCGCCGTCGATGGCGTGCTTGAGGCGGACGTAGCAGCGGCCGATCTCCTCGGGCGTCATCCGGTCGACGACACCCTTGGCGTGGCGGAACTCCTCCTCCATCCGACCGCCGACGTCGGTGCCGACCTGGGCGATGGCGGCGTCG
>NZ_CADCUP010000012.1 GCF_902805925.1 uncultured Nocardioides sp. | reverse complement strand
TGACACCCAACAGCACCGGCGCCTCCAGGCCGCGGAACCCGAATCAGGGATCCGCGGCCTTTCTGTTTCCCCGACCACCGTCAGCGATCAGGTCACAAGAGGAGGTGACACATATGACCATCAGTGTTCTCGACCGCGTCTCGGAAGAGCTCCAGCAGCAGGCTCCGTGCCGGATCAACGACCCGGACCTGTGGTTCGCCGAATCGCCCAGCGACGTCGAAAACGCCAAGGCCCTCTGCCAGGACTGCCCGGTCGTGGCCCTGTGCCTCGACAGCGCCCTCGAGCGGCGTGAGCCGTGGGGCGTCTGGGGCGGTGAGCTCTTCCTGCAAGGCGTGGTGATCCCACGCAAGCGCCCCCGCGGCCGGCCCCGCAAGGACGCCGGGGCCGAGGTGGCTGCCTGACCGGCTCCTCCGAGCGAGCACCTGCACCGACGACCTGCACCATCCATCCGCAGCACCGATCCACACGACCCGATGACCACCACCTAGAACGAAGGCACTGACATGGAACTCATGCACGAGAACCTGGCACGCGTACAGATGAGCGCGCGTCTGGGAGAGGCGCAGCAGCTTCGCCGCGGCCACCACCTGGCCGTAGCCCGCCGCGCCAGCCGCAAGGCCGAGAAGGCCGCGCTGCAGGCACGTCTGGCCCTGCTCCGCGCCGTCTGACCCGAAGGACACATCACCTCCATGAACACCGACCCGAACACCACCACGAGCTCCGAAGGAACCGACATGAATCTCATGCACGAAGATCTGGCGCGGGCACAAATGTCCGCGCGCCTGGGAGAGGCGCAGCAGCTTCGCCGCGGTCACCAGCTGGCACTCGCCCGCCGGATGAGCCGCAAGGCCGAGAAGGCAGCGCAGCAGGCACGTCTCGCCCTCGCTCGCCTCTGACCAGGCCGGTCACCCGCACCTGATCGCCGGGTGACCACCGCACCATGGCCGGGAGCCGGGTACGACGCAGTCGTCGTACCCGGCTCTCGTGCTGTCGACGTCGTCCCGCGCCGAGGTCCAGCGCAGATGCCGCGCCACGCAGTGGTCGTACGGCGGCCGGCGTAGCCTCGGTGCTGTGTCCACGTGCGACTTCTGCGGCCGGCAGGCCGAGAGCGAGGCCGAGACCCTGACCTGGACGACGTCGGTCGAGAACGGCCGGCGGCGCAGCTACTGCGAGTCGTGCTCTCGCACGCACCTGCGCAGCATCGAGGGCAAGCTCGACAACGAGTGGTGGTGACGACCGGGATCACCCCGGGACGTCGAGGCCCGACCAGCCGCAGCCGCACCAGGGGTGGGGCGCCCAGGTGAGGACCTGGGGCGCGGCCTCCTCGTCGAGCCGGACCGTGGCCGACCACGTGGTCGGACGCGCGGCGTGGCACCACCGGACCACGTCGTCGCACGCCCAGGCCAGGGCCAGCGACATCAACGACGCCTCGACCTCCACCGGCTGCGCGCCGCCCGACCACTGCTCGACGAGCACGGGGTGGCGCGCGTCTCGGTCGCGGGCGTGCGCGTCGAGGCACTGCAGGCAGGCGGTGCTGCCCGGCACCACGAACGGTCCGACGAGCACCCGCCCGTCGACCGCTGCCACGAAGAGCGTGGGCTGGTCGGCGCGCAGGCACCGGTCGCCCGCCTCGCGGTCGGGCTCCCCGGCCGAGATGACCACGGCCACGTCGGCCTCCTCGTCGGCACCCTCGACGCTGCGGACACCGGCGTCGGACAGCCTGCCGGCCAGCTCGCCCAGCCACACCTCGGGCCCGGCGAGCCCGACCAGGGTGCGGGACCGGCGCAGCAGCCGGCGGTCGCGCTCGCCCGGTGCCACGAGCAGCCGGGCGTCGGCCAGGTCGGCGACCAGGCTCGCCTCGTCGCCGGGGAGCAGGGAGGGGTCGAGGCCCCGGGCGAGCCGACGCAGGAGGGCGCCGAACGCGGGAGTGGCCGGGACCACCACGCGCCACTGGGGGTGCGACCCGACCTGCAGGTGCCGGTCGTCGCGACGCACGACGGGGACCCCCGCCCGTAGCCGCACCCAGCGAAGGCTCTCGATGTCGTGCACGGGACCAGCCTGGCAGCCGCAGCGGTGCCGGCGCCGGGCTCGTCCACAGGCCCGGGACGCAGCACGGCGGCGCCACCGCGAGGGTGGCGCCGCCGTGTCAGCTGTGGGGCGTGGAACTACGCCTTGCCGAGGATCCGGTTGAGGTTGGTGCTGCAGACGGGGCAGACGGCCTTGGCCATCCGGGTGCCCTTGTCGTTGACCTTGACCTCACCCTCCGCCTCGCGCTTCTCCTTGCACTTCACGCAGTAGAACTCGCCGCTCCAGGTCTCCGCCATGACGGCCTCCTTGCCTCTGGTATTGCTTGGTCGTCGCGGCGGGGACTCGGGGCCTGCCCGCCGGTGCTCGGGGACGGGTGTCCCTGAGCCGTGAACGACCCTACTTCACGCCTGAGCGCAGGCGTGGCACGCACCCCTCCCAGCGTGGCGGGAGGGGCCGCCGGGCCCCCTCGTATCCTCCAGCCATGGCTGACCGCGACCGCGCCCACCTGCGCCTCGAACGTCCCTCGGAGGGCGTCGTCCTGCTGACCCTCGACAACCCCCAGCAGCGCAACGCGATGTCGGAGGAGATGACGCGCTCGTGGGTCGAGGCGATCGACGAGGTCGCCGCCGACCCGTCGGTGCGGGTCGTCGTCGTGACGGGGGAGGGCAGCGCCTTCTGCTCCGGCGGCGACACCGGGTGGATCTCCGGCGAGCCCGACGCCACCGTCGATGAGCTGCGGGCGCGGATGATGCCCTTCTACCGGGCCTGGCTCTCCATCAGGAGGCTCGAGGTGCCGACGATCGCTGCCGTCAACGGCCACGCCATCGGTGCCGGGCTCTGCCTGGCCCTGGCCTGCGACCTCCGGTACGCCGCGGCGGGCGCGCGCCTCGGCGTACCGTTCGTGCGGCTCGGCATGCACGCCGGCATGGGCGCCACCTACCTGCTGCCTGACGTGGTCGGGCCTGCGCACGCCCGGGACCTGCTGCTCACCGGGAGGGTGGTGGCCGCCGACGAGGCACTGTCGATGGGCCTGGTGTCGCGCGTCACGCCGCCCGGGGACCTCCGGCACCAGGTCCTCGCCACCGCCGCCGAGATCGCCGGCACCGCGCCGATCGCCAGCCGGCTGACCAAGCTGGCGCTCGCCGGCGGTCACCGCGACCTGGAGGCCTGCCTGCAGTGGGAGGCGCTGGCCCAGCCGGTGACGCTGGCGACCGCCGACCTGCAGGAGGGCATCGCCGCGGCGCGGGACAAGCGGGCCGCGGTCTTCCGCGGCCGCTGACCCGGAGGCGGTCCTAGCACGGCGGTCCTTGCACGGCAATCGGTCACCCGGTCAACAGGTTGTCCACTCCTGTGCACAACCCTGTGGACAGGCCTGTGCGTGAGCGGTTGCGACCGTGGACAACCCGCGGACCGCACGGGATGACGCTGTGCAGGACACGCGCGGCGCGCTCGTGGTCCACCCCGCTGACCAGCCACAATGGCGGGGGAAGGATGTGGAGGACACAGTGGTCGAGGCAACGAGGGTCCCGACGGCCGGCGAGCCGTACGACGGTGGGGCGGTGGCCGCCCTGCGCCGGATCGCCTTCCTCCTCGAGCGCGCCCGCGAGGACACCTACAAGGTCAAGGCCTACCGCGCCGCCGCGGCCGCCGTGCTGCCGCTCGGCGACGACGACCTGGCAGCCCGCGTGGCCGCCGGCACGCTGACCGAGCTCCCGGGCGTCGGCAGGAGCACCGCGACGGTCATCTCCGAGGCGGCTCGTGGCCAGGTGCCTGCCCGGCTGGCGACCCTCGAGCGCGAGCACAGCGGCCCGCTGACCGACGGGGGCACCACGCTGCGCGCCGCGCTGCGGGGAGACCTGCACTGCCACTCCGACTGGTCCGACGGCGGGTCGCCGATCGAGGAGATGGCGTTCACCGCGATCGAGCTCGGTCACGACTACCTGGTGCTCACCGACCACTCGCCGCGGCTCACGATCGCCCACGGGCTCAGCGCCGAGCGGCTCGCTCGCCAGCTGACCGTCATCGACGCCGTCAACGACCACCTGGGCGGCGCCTTCACCCTGCTCAAGGGCATCGAGGTGGACATCCTCGACGACGGCGGGCTCGACCAGACCGACGACATGCTCGCACGGCTGGACCTGCGCGTCGCCAGCGTGCACTCCAAGCTCAAGATGGACCCCGACGCCATGACGCGCCGGATGCTCGGGGCGATCCGCAATCCGCGGATGAACGTCCTGGGCCACTGCACCGGCCGGCTGGTGACGGGCAACCGCGGGGTGCGGGGGCAGAGCCGGTTCGACGCCCGGGCCGTCTTCGAGGCGTGCGCGGAGCACGACGTGGCCGTCGAGATCAACTCCCGTCCCGAGCGCCGCGACCCGCCCAGCGCCCTGCTGGAGCTCGGCCGCGACATCGGCTGCCTGTTCAGCATCGACAGCGACGCCCACGCGCCCGGCCAGCTCGACTTCCTCGTCTACGGGTGCGAGCGGGCCGAGGCCGCGGGCATCGAGGCCGAGCGCATCGTCAACACCTGGCCGCGCGACCGGCTGCTCGCCTGGGCCGCCAAGGACGCGCCGTGACGGCTCCCGAGGCACGGGTCGAGGTACGCCGCTCGGCGCGGCGGCGCCGTACGGTCTCGGCCTACCGCGACGGCGACCGCGTGGTCGTGATGATCCCCGCCACGATGAGCAAGAGGGACGAGGCGTCCTGGGTCGCCCGCATGGTCGACCGCCTCGACCGGGCCGAGGCCCGCAAGCGGCCCAGCGACGACCAGCTGATGGCTCGGGCCAGGCAGCTCGACGACGAGTTCTTCGGCGGCCTCGCCACGCCCGACACCGTCCGCTGGGTGGCCAACCAGAGGTCGCGATGGGGATCGTGCACGCCCGGCGACCGGTCGATCCGGCTCTCGGCGCGGCTGCAGGGGATGCCGCGGTGGGTGATCGACTACGTGCTCGTCCACGAGCTCGCGCACCTGCTCGAGCCGGCGCACGACGCCAGGTTCTGGGCGTGGGTCGACCGCTACCCACGGGCCGAGCGGGCCAAGGGCTACCTCATCGGCTGGTCGGCCGCTGCCGACATGGAGCCGCCCGACGACGGCGACCCGGTCGACTGACGCCTAGCCCGAACGCTGGGACCAGCGGCCCCGCGCGAGCCGGATGAGCGTGTGCATCTCGGCCTCCAGCTCGGGCAGCGCGACCACCGGCCACCAGCGCACGTCGAGCGACTCCTCGCTGACCTCGTGCACGGCGTCGGGCGCGGCCCTGCCGGTGAACCGGACGTCGAGGTGCGTCACGGGCCCGCGGGGGTCGCAGAACTCCACGACGTGCGCGTCGAGGTGCACCGGCACCGGGTCGACGTCGAGGCCGGCGATGCCGGACTCCTCGGCCGCCTCGCGTGCGGCCGCGGCGACCAGCGTGCGGTCGCCGGGCTCGCAGTGTCCGCCGAACGCGAACCACCGCCGCGCCTTGCGGTGCAGGTTGAGCAGCACGTGGTCGAGGTCGGCGGAGAGCACGAGCGTGCCGGCGGTGACGTGGTCCGGGTACGCCGCCCGGGTCATCGCGTCGGTGGAGGCGCGCAGGTGACCGAGGAACCGGTCCTTGAGGGCCAGCTGGTCGGGAGAGGGCGGCGTCCAGCGCTCGAGGCGCCCCAGTGCGTCGGCGTGGAGCGTCACTCCTGGGGGCGGTCGTCGCCGGGACCGTCGAGCAGGCCGCGCAGCCCGGCCTCGAAGTCCTCGTCGGTCAGCGACAGCGACTCCGGCGCCGTGGCGTCCTCGCGGAACCCCAGCGGGTCGTCGAGGTCGGAGGCGGTCGGCAGCAGGTCCGCGTGCATCCACACGCCGTCGCGTGCCTCGGTGCCCTGTCGGGTGCGCAGGGAGCCCCACAGCGTGGAGGCGTCACGCAGCCGACGCGGCCGCAGCTCGAGCCCCACCAGCGAGGCGAAGGTCTGCTCGGCAGGGCCGCCGGCCGCGCGGCGGCGGCGCACGGCCTCCTGAAGCTTGGCGGCCGCGGGCATCCGCTCGGCGGTGGCCTGGCCGACGACCTCGTCGACCCAGCCCTCCACGAGGGCGAGGGTGATCTCGAGACGCTGCAGCGCCGCCCGCTGGGCGGGGGACTGGGCGAGGTCGAACATGCCGCCCTCGAAGGCGTCCTGCAGGGCCGCGGGGTTGGTGAGGTCCAGCCCGCGCACCTGCTCCTCCATGGCGGAGGTGTTGATCTCGATGCCTCGGGCGTAGTCGGTCACGGCACCGATGAGGTGCTCGCGCAGCCACGGCACGTTGGCGAAGAGCCGCTGGTGGGCGGCCTCGCGCAGGGCGAGGTAGAGGGTGACGTCGGCGTCGTCCACGTCGAGGCCGCCGGCGAACGCCTTGACGTTCTCGGGCACCAGCGCGGCGACGCCCGGGGCCGCGAGAGGCAGCCCGATGTCGGTGGCGCCGAGAACCTCCCCGGCGAGCGCGCCGAGGCCGGAGCCGACCTGGCTGGCGACCATCGCCCCGGTGGCCTTGGACAGCATGCCGATGAGCGGGCCGGCCATGGCGCGGGCCTCCTCGGGCAGCGCCTTGCCGAGCGAGTCGACGGCCTGGGCGGCGATCGGCTCGACGAGCACCTTCCAGGCGTCGGTGGTGTTGACGATCCACTCGGCACGGCTCCAGGCGGCGGTGGTCGTCACGCCGGAGGGAAGGTCCGTGGCCGAGTCGAGCCAGTGGTCGGCGAGCCGGACGGCGTCCGCGACGGCGTCCTTGTCGCGGGCGGTGGGCGAGGGGTCGGGCTGCTGCGCGGCGGCGCGACGGGCCATGTCGATGGCGACGTCCCAGTTGATGGGGCCGTCGTAGGGCTGCATCATCGCCTGCACCTGGCCCATGAGGGCCGAGAGGTCCATGCCGCCGAAGCCCGCCGGACCCAAGCCGGCGCCCCCGCCGCCGGAGAACAACGCCTCGAACGGCGTGCCCTTGAAGGGGTTCTGCTCGGGCTCCTCGGGAGGCCCGCTGGTCGGATCATTGGTGAAACCCATGGCCCCACGGTACTCACCGCCTCATAGACTCGGCGCGTGACTGACGCCGTACGACTCGTCGACCTGCGTGAGACCCCCCTCGACGTCGCGGAGGTGCTCGCGGCGCTGGACGACGCGGAGTCCGGCGGGCTCACCCTCTTCGTCGGCCGGGTGCGCGACCACGACCGGGGCAAGGGGGTCAGCGGCCTCGACTACTCGGCCCACCCGACCGCCCTCGACAAGCTCCGCGAGGTGGCCGAGAAGGTGGCCGCCGAGCACGACGTGCAGGGTGTCGCGGCCGTGCACCGGGTGGGCAGCCTCGCCATCGGCGACATCGCCGTGGTCGTCGCCACCACCGCCAGCCACCGCGGCGACGCCTTCGCCGCCTCCCGCGCCCTGATCGACACCCTCAAGGCGGAGGTCCCGGTGTGGAAGCACCAGCGGTTCGCCGACGGCTCCGAGGAGTGGGTGGGCACACCCTGACGGGGGTCGCGCTCACCGGCGTGGGTGCCGGCCACGGCCGTCCTGCGCTCCTATCCTGGGCCCGTGGACATCCTCCTGTGGCTCGTACCCACCCTGGCCGTCACCCTCGGCGCCATGGCATGGGTGGGCTGGCTGGGCCGCGACGGTCGCGGCGAGGTGGACCGGGACGTCGCCGTACGACGCCTCGCCCGGGCCCTCGAGAAGGACCTGCCGCGCGCCGAGCCCGTGACGCGGGCCCGCGAGCGCAGCACCGGCATCGCGGTGCGCCCCACCCGCGACGCCTCCTAGTTGCCGGTGTTTGAGACAGTGTGCGCATGACCCAGCGCACCGTGGCCGGGATCCTGGCGATCCCGCTCCTCGTCGCGCTCTGGGCCGTGGCGCTCGTCTCCGGCCTGCCCTACGTCACCTACGAGCCCGGCGTGACGGTCGACGTGCTCGGCTCCGACGACGGCGAGGAGATCGTGCAGGTCTCCGGGCGCAAGACCTACCGTGACGGCGGTGAGCTGCGGATGACCACCGTCTACGTCACCCGGCCGCAGTCGACGGTGAACCTCTTCGAGGCCACCAGCGCGTGGATCAGCCGCGACGACGCGATCGTGCCGTACGACGCGGTCTACTCGCCCGAGGAGACCCAGGAGGACTCGCGCACCGAGTCGGCGGTCGCCATGGTCTCCTCCCAGGACTCCGCGGTCGCCGCCGCCCTGACCGAGCTCGGCATCGACGTCGCGCCGGTCACCGAGGTCCTCAACGTGTCCGAGGACCTGCCGGCGGCCGGCAAGCTGGAGGTCCGCGACGTGCTGCTGGCGGTCGGTGGCACCGAGATCACCGGTCCCGACGACGTGGTCCAGGCGGTCCGAGCGGTCCCGGCCGGAGAGCCGGTCGACTTCCGGATCCGCCGTGGCGAGGAGGAGCGGACCGTCGAGGTGACGCCGAAGGAGGTCGACGGCCAGGCCAGGGTGGGCATCACGCCGGGCCCCGGCTTCGACTTCCCCTTCCGGGTGAGCGTCAACATCGACCCCACCATCGGCGGCCCGAGCGCGGGCCTGCTGTTCTCGCTCGCCATCTTCGACACGCTCACGCCGGGCTCGCTCACCGGCGACGCGGTCGTCGCCGGCACCGGGACCGTCGACCAGGAGGGCGAGGTGGGCCCGATCGGCGGCATCCCGCAGAAGATCGCGGCGTCGCGCGAGGACGGCGCCGAGCTCTTCCTGGTGCCGGTCGGCAACTGCCGGGAGGCCGAGAGGGCACCGCGCGGCGACATGCGGCTGGCCGTGGTCTCCACGATGCACGAGGCTGTGCAGGCCATCGAGGCGTGGACCGCCGACCACGACGCCCCCCTTCCCGCGTGCCCGGAGGAGACCCCGTGACCGACCTGCCCGAGGGCATCGACACCACCCTGCCCAGCGACCCCGCGCTCGCGACCGCCGTGCTCGAGATCGAGGCCCACGCCGCCACCGCCGGCTGGGACCAGCAGGCGCGGCTCTACGCCCTGGTCGACACCGCCCGCCTGGTGGCCTCCGAGCCGGCGCTCGCGGCCTCGATGGGGCTCGACGACAGCGCCCAGGACGGCTCCTTCACCCCGATCGAGCAGGACGACCTGCCGCCCGGCGAGCAGCTCGAGCGGGTGCTCGAGCAGGTCGTGTGGCCCGACACCGTCACCGGCTGTGCCGCCGTGGTGGAGCGGCTGGTGCTGCCGCCCGAGGTCGACGAGGAGATCCCCGACGACCCCGCGGCCGCGGCCGCCTTCGCCGGCGAGCACCCGCTGCGCCAAGAGGTCCGGATCGTGGCCGGTGCGACGCGTGCAGGGGCGACGTACTCTGCGCTACGACTGCGCGCGCACGACGACGAGCAGTCGGTGGTCGACGGTACCCACCTGGTGCCCGGCCTTCTCCAGCTTCTTCTGAGCACCTTCGATGACACCACCCTCGACGAGGAGACTTCGTGAGCGACATGTTCGGCACCGACCCGCAGCCCGGTCGGCCGCAGCCTGCCGTCGCCACCGCGCCTCGGCGCTCGCGCAGCCTGGTGATCACCGCAGGGGTGCTGCTGGCGGCGTTCCTGCTGTTCACCGGCTTCGCGTCGTTCTGGACCGAGCGCCTGTGGTTCAGGTCCGTGGACTACTCCGGGGTGTTCACCACCCTGCTCGTGACCCGGATCGGGCTGTTCCTGGTCTTCGGCGCCCTGATGGGCGCCGTGGTCGGGCTCAACATGTACCTCGCCTACCGCTTCCGCCCGTTCTTCCGCCCCACCTCGATGGAGCAGGACAACCTCGAGCGCTACCGCGGCGCCGTCGCGCCGATCAAGCGCTGGCTGCTGCTGGGCGTCGCCAGCCTCATGGGCCTCTTCGCCGGCACCTCCGCGGCCGGGCAGTGGCGGCAGTTCTCGCTGTGGCGCAACGGTGTGCCCTTCGGCGAGACGGACCCCTACTTCAACCGTGACGTCGGCTTCTACGTCTTCGACCTGCCCTGGTGGCACTACCTGGTCGACTTCACGATGGCGCTCGCCGTCATCGGCCTGATGGCGGCTGCCGTCGTCCACTACCTGTACGGCGGGATCCGCCTGCAGTCCTCGAGCGACCGGCTGAGCCCCGCCGCGCAGGCACAGTTCTCCGCGCTCGTGGGCGTCTTCGTCCTCGCCAAGGCGGCCGACTACTGGCTGGACCGGTTCGACCTGCTCAACGGCTCCGGCGGGCTCATCACGGGCATGACCTACACCGACGACCGCGCGGTGCTGCCCGCGAAGAACATCCTCATGGGCATCGCGGTCATCTGCGCGATCCTCTTCTTCCTCAACGTCTGGCGCCGCACCTGGATGCTGCCCACGCTCGGCGTGGGGCTGCTCGCCCTCTCCGCGATCCTCCTGGGCCTCATCTGGCCCGGTGTCGTGCAGCGCTTCCAGGTCTCGCCGAGCGAGGCCGACAAGGAGGCGCCGTACATCGAGAAGAACATCGACGCGACGCGGGCGGCCTACGACGTGGAGGACGTGCAGGAGCAGCCCTTCACCGCCGGCACGGGTGCCGGAGCCGACCTCGCGACGCTCGACGCCGCCACCGCCTCCGTGCCGCTGGTCGACCCCCAGCAGGTGCGCGACACCTTCGAGCAGCTCCAGCAGGTGCGTGCCTACTACTCGGTGGCCGACGTGCTCGACGTCGACCGCTACGGCATCGGCGCCGACCAGCGCGCCCTGGTCCTCGGCGTGCGCGAGCTCGACCAGAGCGGTCTCGACGACGCCGACCGCAACTGGTCCAACCTGCACACCGTCTACACCCACGGCAACGGCGTCATCGCCGCCTACGCCAACCAGCGTGGCTCGGACGACGAGACCCAGCGCACCGAGGTGGAGTGGGCCGAGGGCGGCGAGGCGGGCCAGACCGCGCTGACCGACATCGGGGAGGAGCCCTACGAGAGCCGGGTCTACTTCGGCGAGCTCAGCCCCAGCTACTCCGTCGTGGGCCGCAACCCCGACCCCGACGTCAACGCGGTCGAGCTCGACCTGCCCCGTGGCGAGCGCGACGACGAGAACACCACGACGTCCTACGACGGCGAGGGCGGCGTCCCGGTCGGCAGCCTGTTCAACAAGCTGCTCTACGCCACGAAGTTCGGCGAGCCCAACCTGGTGCTGAGCTCGCGCGTCCACGAGGACAGCAAGATCCTCTACGACCGCAACCCGCGCCGGATGGTCGAGAAGGTCGCGCCGTGGCTGACGGTGGACGCCGACCCGTACCCCGCGGTGATCGACGGCCGGATCCAGTGGATCCTCGACGGCTACACGACCACCGACCAGTACCCCCTCTCGCAGCGCGCGTCCTTCACGACGATGACCAACGACTCGCTCGCCCAGCAGACGGGCTTCCAGACGCTGCCGACCGACGAGATCAACTACATGCGCAACGCGGTCAAGGCGACGGTCGACGCCTACGACGGCACGGTCCGGCTCTACGCCTGGGAGGAGGACGACCCGATGCTCCGCGCCTGGCGCTCGGTCTTCCCCGACGTGGTGCAGGACAGGTCGGAGATCTCCGACGGCCTGATGGCGCACCTGCGCTACCCCGAGGACCTCTTCAAGGTGCAGCGCTACCAGTACGCCCGCTACCACGTGACGGACGCGAAGGACTGGTACGAGGGCAACAACCGCTGGCAGGTGCCCTTCGACCCCAACGACGACAGCAACCGCCAGTACCAGCCGCCGTACCGCCTCTTCGTCAACCCGCCGGAGACCGACAGCCCGGCCGACCAGATCTACTCGCTGACGTCGGTCTACGTGCCGCGCGGCAAGAACAACCTGGCGGCCTTCGTCTCGGTCAACAGCGACGCGACGAGCGAGGACTACGGCACGATCAACTCCCTGGAGCTGCCGAACGAGGCGACCCAGGGTCCCGGGCAGATCGCCAACGAGTTCGCGGCCGACGAGGGCGTGCGGGCCGAGCTGCTCAAGTTCGAGCAGGGCGGGCGACGGCCGATCTACGGCAACATGCTGACGCTCCCGGTCGGTGACGGGCTGATGTACGTCCAGCCGCTCTACGCCGCCGCCGCGTCGGGCTCCACCGCGTCGTACCCGATCCTCCAGTACGTCCTGGTGTCGTACGGCGGCCAGGTGGGCATCTCCGCCACCCTGACCGGGGCGATCGAGAGCGCGCTCACCGGCGAGCCGGGCACCGAGACGCCGACGACCCCGCCCGCGGGGGAGCCGACCGAGGAGCCCACCGAGGAGCCGACGGCCGAGCCGACGGACGAGCCCACCGAGCCGCCGACGGGCACGCTCAACCAGCGGGTCGGCCAGCTGCTCGACCGGGCGGAGCAGAAGTTCGCCGAGGCCGACCAGCTCCAGCAGCAGGGCGACACCGTGGGCTGGGCCGCGGCGCTGGACGAGGCTCGCGACCTGGTGGCCGAGGCCGTCGAGATCGCGGGCCGCAACGCTCAGCCCTAGGCGTGTCCGGCGTCACCCCGACCCGAGTTGAGAACGGATCGCGCCATCCCGTAAGGTTCTGTTCACCGACGCGGGGTGGAGCAGCTCGGTAGCTCGCTGGGCTCATAACCCAGAGGTCGCAGGTTCAAATCCTGCCCCCGCTACAATGTGATGTCTCAGGACATCGGAATAGCCCGGACCTACATTCGTAGGTCCGGGCTACTTGTTTCTGGTGGGTCCGGGTGGTCTGCCGGTGGGCTGGTAGTCGCGGCGTGGATCGATGGTCAGCTCGC
>NZ_CADCUP010000011.1 GCF_902805925.1 uncultured Nocardioides sp. | reverse complement strand
GCCCACCACCGCTCTCACCTGCGGGAACGTAGGTGTGAGGTGGGGATCAGACCACCGCTGGACCCGACGATGTCGGCAACGTCCACGGCCCGGTGGTGGCCGCCCGGGAGCCCGGCGCGCGGGTCGCGAGGGGGTCCGGCGCAGGCGCGGGCGCTCCCACGCGGAACCGGGTCCGGACAGCGCTCGACCCCGCTGGGGCATCCGGGGGGGAAGTACGCCAGCGGGGTCGATGCATCTTCGGTGTCGCGCTGCGAGACCGGCGAGCCCGATTGGGGGGATCTAGCTACGCCATCGCGCCTTGCAG
Organism: uncultured Nocardioides sp.; assembly: GCF_902805925.1. Lineage (GTDB taxonomy): Bacteria > Actinomycetota > Actinomycetes > Propionibacteriales > Nocardioidaceae > Nocardioides. Next base: position 12,425 of record NZ_CADCUP010000011.1, on the reverse strand, counting down.
TGCATGTACCGATAGTGTGCCATACGATTTGCCGGGATGTGACACAAATTTGTCACATGGGGAACCCCCGCTTCGGGCGGGACGAGAGAGGGACACCATCATGAGCCGTTCGCGCAGGGTCGTTGTCGGAGTCGTTGCCACGCTGTCGCTGCTGGGCCTGGGGGGCGCCGTCCAGGCTGCCACGCCCGATGCCGAGAGCGTCGTCTCCGCCACGCGTTGGTGCTGCTGACCCCGCGCCTGATCAGGCCGTCCTGGCCGGCATCGTCCGGCGCGCCGGCGGAGCCACCAGTCCGGTCGCCGCCGCCGCTCGCCGGTAGGCGTCGAGGGCCGCTGCCGGTTCGCCGACGCTCTCGAGCATCCCGGCCAGCTCGAACCACAGCTGCGCGGCGGCGCGGTCCGCACCGGCGCCGCTGAGCAGGAGCACCGCCTCCTGGAAGTGGCTGCGCGCGAGGTCCAGCTCGTCGTCGTGCACGGCGACCTGGCCGAGGAGGGCATGGGCGTCCGCCGCGAGCAGCGGCATGCTCGAGCGCACCTCGTCCACGATCTCGGTCGCCTGCCTCCGGGCGTCGTCGGTGTCGCCGAGCAGGAGCCGGGCACGCGCCTGGGCGAGGCGGTTGTCGGCCATGTCGGCCGGGCCCGCCCCCGTCGTCGCCAGCTCCCGGCAGGCGACGGTCAGGACCTCCAGCGCCTCCCGGGGCTGCGGCGGGTCCAGCAGCAGCTGGAGGATGCCCAGCTGGGTGCGCAGGCGCGCGGTGCTGCGGGCGTCGTGGCTCGCCTCGATCACGGCGAGGGCACGGCGGGTCAGCGGCAGGGCGGCCGCGGCGTTGCCGCGCATGGACTCGATGGCCGAGCTGTTCCAGTACGCCATGGCCTTCGCGACGGGGGAGTCCATGGCCTCCGCACGGTCGATCGCGCGCTGGCACAGCCGGGCGGCGTAGTCGGCGTCGCCCTGCTCGTAGTAGGCCGCCGCCACGCCGAGCGTGAGCCGGACGGCCTCGTCGAGGCCGTCGAGACCCAGCTCCTCGATCCGGCGGGTGGCCTCGATGCCGACCTCGATGGCACGGCCGAGCTCCCCGGACTCCCGGTAGCACCGGCTCAGGGCCGTCATGCCCTCGATCCACGTCAGGTCGGGCGCGTCCGCGGCGAGGTCCTCGAGCGCGAGGATCGCGCGCTGCAGGTCGCCCACCGCCTCCAGCGCCCGCGCCCGCACGTGGGCGGCACTGCGACGGAGCGTGCCGAGACCGGCCGTGCCGGGGTCCGCCAGCACCTGCTCGACCCGCGCCAGCGCGTCCGCGGGCGAGCCCGTGGCCAGCTCCAGCTCAGCGTGGTCGAGGGCGACCTGCAGCTCGGCGACCCGGTCCCGGGCGACGCCGAGCAGCAGCTCGTCGACCGGCACGGAGACCCGGTCGGCGATCCTCGTGAGCAGTCGCGTGTCGGGACGCCGCTGGCCGCTCTCGATGCGGGAGACGTACCCGACCGAGACCGCGTCGCCCGCGACGTGGGCCTGGGTCAGTCCGGCCCGCAGGCGCGCCGCCCTGATCCGCTCACCCAGGAGGGCGGGGTCGATCGTCTGGAGGAGGTCGATGAGGTCGTCGCGCATGCCACCCATTGTGACCGAAGATGACGGGCGTGTGTCATGTTCGCCCCGCCCGATGTGACGCGGGCCGGACGGGTGGTGCCGGTCAGCCGTCCGGGAGGTGCAGCTCCAGCCGGCGTACGGCATCTCGCAGCGACTGCTCGAAGGCCTCCACCGACCCACCCAGCTCCAGCTGGTCGGGGCCGAGCAGCACCCGGGCACCGCCCTCGGAGAGGCGGGCGAGGACGACCGGGGTGCCGGCGGCGGCGACCGCGGAAGCGACGTCGCCGGGCACCTCGTCGAGGTGGACCAGCGCCACGGGCACCCCGAGACGGGCGGCCATCGTGTCCCAGGCGGGCTTGCGGCGCACCGTCGCGTGGGTGATGTCGCACAACGCGCAGTGCGCGGTGCCGAGCAGCCTGCCGACGGCGTACCCCAGCTCGCCCCGGACCCCACCCCGGGCGTTGTAGACACCCACCAGTCCCCGCACCTCCGCCACCCGGTCAGGTTAGCCGGGCAGCACTACGGTGGAGGCGTGCCGGACGTGCTGCGGGTCGCCACGGCCAACGCCGCCGGAGGCCGTGACCGCACCGGGGCCGCCGGCGCCGCGCAGTGGGAGGGCTGGGCCGCCGCGGCGGCGACGCTGGACGTGGACGTCCTCGGCGTCCAGGAGGTCGACCACCTGCTGCCCCGCAGCGGTGCCGTGGACCAGACCACCGCGCTCGCCGCCGCCCTGGCCGTCGGAGAACCCTGGGAGAGCCGCTTCGCCGCAGCGGTGCACGGGACGCCCGGCTCCGCCGCCACCTTCCGCGCAGCCCTGGCCTCACCGGCCGACGAGCCGTCGTACGGCGTCGCCCTGCTCAGCCGTCATCCGGTGCGCCGCTGGGCCGAGCTCCGGCTGCCGCCCTCCCGTGCTCGTCTGCCCGTGCTGCTCCCGCCGGGCGCGGACCGCGGGGTGCTGTGGGTGCCGGACGAGCCGCGGGTGGCGCTGGCGGCGGTCGTCGCGGCACCGGCAGGCGACGTCACCGTCGTCACCACGCACCTGTCCTTCGGCCCGTGGCGCGCCGTCCCGCAGCTGTGGGAGGTCATGCGCTGGGCCCGGGACCTGCCCGCGCCGAGGGTGCTGCTCGGCGACCTCAACCTGCCTGGTCGGCTGGCCGCCGGCGTCTCGGGGTGGACGCCCGCGCTGCGGGCCCCGACGTACCCCGCGTCGGCGCCGCGGGTGCAGCTCGACCACGTGCTCGTCGACGGTCCCACGAGCGTCAGGAGCGCCACGACCCGCACGGTGGGGCACAGCGACCACCTCGCGCTCCGTGCCGAGCTGGTGGTGGCGCGAGGCGGGGCCTGAGGGCCGATCTCCTCGCGGAAGCGGAGGAGTGCCCGGGCATGGTCTAAATTCGCCGACCGTGAGTGCCCAAGCCCCGTCCGCCGTCATCCTGGTCCGCGCCGAGCGGTACACGCCCAACCCCGCGACCGCCGCGGACAACGCCTTCCAGTCCGACGCCCCGGCGGGCCAGTCCGACGACGCCACCTCCACCAAGGCCCTGGCCGAGATGGACGCGCTGGCCGACGCCCTGCGCGCCGCCGGCGTGCGGGTGCACGTCTTCGTCGACGAGGACCACACCCGGCCGGACAGCGTGTTCCCCAACAACTGGCTCTCCACCCACGCCGGCGGCACGGTGGCGGTCTACCCGATGTACGCCTCGAACCGGCGCCACGAGCGCCGTACCGACGTGCTGGAGATGCTCAAGTCCTGCTACCGGGTGCAGACCATCGTCGACTACTCGGGGCTCGAGCCCGACGGCATCTTCCTCGAGGGGACCGGTGCGATGGTGCTCGACCACGTGTCCCGCGTCGCCTACACCGCGCGCAGCCACCGGGCGGACACCCACGTCCTCGAGCGCTTCTGCACCGACTTCGGCTACGAGCCGATGGCCTTCGACGCCGTCGACGCGGACGGCGTGCCGGTCTACCACACCAACGTGATCGCCTGCATCGGCACCGAGGTCGCCCTGGTCGCCCTCGAGATGATCCCCGACGAGGACCGGCGCGCCCAGGTGCGCGAGCGCCTCACGGTCAACGGGCGCAGCCTCATCGAGCTGACCGAGACGCAGGTCCGCGAGTTCGCCGGCAACGCCGTCGAGCTGTGCGGTCGTACGCCGCGGGGCGGGCGCCGCTACGTCATGGCGATGTCGGGCCGGGCCCGGCGCAGCCTGCTTCCCGACCAGGTGGCGCTGATCGAGGAGTCGTGCGAGATCGTCGCCGTGGACATCCCCACCATCGAGCTCGCCGGCGGGTCGGTGCGCTGCATGATCGCCGGCATCCACCTCGACCGGCGGCCGGCGGCGGAGCCGGAGCTCACCGAGGCGGTCGAGGCGATCAACGAGGAGCACCCCGAGACCCTCGACGGTCGGGACGTGGTGCTCGCCGACGCCTGAGGGTGGGAGCGGCCAACCGGCCGGCCCGAGGAGCGGGGCACCCGGCGGCGCGCTTCTTCCCGCCCGTAAGGTCGGGGACATGACGGATTCCAACACGCAGCCGGCCAGTGACGACTCGGGCGAGGTGCTCGGCGGTGAGTCCGGCGGGACCACGGAGAAGAACCCGCAGGACTGGGTGACCGGGGACGAGCCGATGACGGGCGCCCAGCGCAGCTACCTCGACACGTTGGCGCGGGACGCCGGGGAGACGCTGTCCGCCGACCTCACCAAGGCCGAGGCCTCGGAGCAGATCGAGCGGCTCCAGGACGACACCGGACGCTCGTCGTGACGAACGGGCCTGCCGCCCCGCGCGGGTGGCCGGCCCCCACGACCCGGTGACTCACGCCGGCGTGACCGCCATCGACCGGCACGCGCTCGCCGTGTCGGCGTCGTAGGGCAGCCACGTCTCGATCCGAACCTGCTCGACCGCCACGTGCTGGGGTGCCTGGAAGGCGGTCACCGCCACGACGAACCGCAGGTCGACGTCGCCACGACGCAGGTGCAGGACGAGCGCCGGATCGGACGGCACGGTGAGGTCCGCCCGTCGCCAGTGGTCCTCGACGGTGGGCATGGCCAGCAGGTCGTCCAGCAGCGCGCGCAGCTCCTCGTCGCCGGGATCGGCGAGCACCTCGCGCTGGATGCGCCACAGCAGGTCGCGTCCCACCTCCTCGAAGTTGACCACGAAGGGCCGTGCTCCTGCGGGGTCGAAGGTCAGCCGGGCCAGGTTCGGCTCCTCCCCGCCCTCCGGCGTACCGGCGGCAGGGGAGTGACCCAGGATGGCGGCGAGGAGGGCGGCCGCCCCGGCGTTGAGGTCGAGCACCCGGTAGGCCCGGTCGAGGACGATGAGGGGGAACGGCTCGTGGTGGTCCTTCATCAGCGCCAGCGCCTGCATCACCGCCTCGGGAAGCGGTGAGGTGGAGTCGGGGTAGGCCGGCTCGTGGCCGGCAGCGCGGAGCATGGCGTTGACCTGGCGCAGCGGGACGCCGAGCGCCTCGCCGAGACGCTGCACCATCTCGGGGCTCGGGCGTGACCGGCCGGTCTCCAGGAAGCTCACGTGGCGGGCCGAGACGTCGGCTACGAGTGCCAGGTCGAGCTGGCTGAGCCCCCGCCGTCCCCGCCAGTGCTTGAGCAGGGCGGGGAACAGCCCTGCCCGCTGGTCCGGCTCCGCCATCGGGCTCCTCCGTCCCGTCGTCTCTGGGCGGCCACCCTAGGGCGGTCGCCGGGCGACGGCACCTACCTCGCGACGTCGTTGCGTGGTGCGACCGCCGGTGGGGACGATCGAGCTCCGCCAGCCAAGGAGGTCCCGTGTCCACACTCACCGCACCGGCCGCCGCGGACCTCTTCCGCCGCGAGCCCGACGGCTACCTCGACGTCGGCGCCGGCGAGGTCGCTCACCGCGTCGTCGGCACCGGCCCGGACGTGCTTCTCGTCCACGGCTGGCCCGTCAGCGGCGCGACCTTCCGGACGCTGCTGCCCGAGCTGGTCGACCACGTCACGTGCCACGTCGTCGACCTGCCGGGCGCGGGGTCGAGCCGGTTCACGGGGTCCACCCCGATCACGGTGTCGCAGCACGTGCGCAGCGTGCGCCGCATCGTCGACCTGCTCGGGCTGGAGGACGTCGCCGTCGTCGGCCACGACAGCGGCGGCCTGATCGCGCGGCACGCCCTGGCCGGCGACCCCCGCGTGCGGGCGATGGGCCTGATCGACACCGAGCAGGTCCACGGCCCGAGCCTGCGGTTCCGGCTCTTCCTGGCGGCGCGCCACCTCCCCGGCTTCGGCGCCGCGCTGGGCCGGGCGGTCGGCCGGCCGGCGCTGCGCCGGCACCCGCTGGTCCTGGGAGCCGCGTTCGCCGATGCCTCCCTGCTCGACGGCGAGTTCGACGAGTTCTTCCTCCAGCCGCTGCACCGCGACCCGGCTCGTCGTGACGCGGCGGTGCGCCTGCTGCGCGGCTTCGACCAGCGGCTCGTGCGGGAGCTCGCCGCGGTGCACGCGCGGATCGAGGTGCCGGTGCGGCTCGTGTGGGGCCAGCACGACGCCTTCTTCCCGGTGGACTGGGCACGGGAGATGGTCGCCACCTTCCCGGCGGCCGACCTCCACGTGGTGCCCGGCGCGGGCCTCTTCTCCCACGAGGAACGCCCCGTCGAGGTCGCCCGGGCGTTGCTGCCGACCTTGACGGCTCCGCGGGTCAAGACGGGCTGACGGGGCTGTCGTTTGGTCCCAAACGACATGGATCCGGGCCCGAGGGCTGTCGTTTGGGACCAATCGGCATGCACCCGAGCCCGGCCGAGCAGGCACACGACCGTGGCCTGGACAGCACGGTGCCCCCGAGGTCGGTGACCGCGGTCCGCGTCGGGCGGTGTCGACGGCGGCCACGAGCACCTGGTCCTGGAGGCGTTGCCGGTCGCCTCGAGCACGTCCCCGCGGGGTGGAGACCTGACTGTTGTCCATCAGCTCGAGGACGTCGCCGGGGCAGGTGGGCATCGCTGGCTCCCGACCGGCGTGGGTGGCACATGACGGTAACGACTGGACGCCTGGTGATTGACAGGTTTGAGACATGGGCCCACTCTTCGGACCAAACATCGCACTTCTCCCCGGAGGTCCCATGACCACGCCCAGGAACTCGCTCAGGCGGCGCCGCGTCACCGCGGCCGCCGCCCTCTCCACCGCCCTGATCACCGCCCTCGCCGCCTGCGGCGGCGGGGACGAGGGCGACAGCGGTGCCGACAGCATCACCGTCTGGATCGTCGAGGACCTGCCCGACCGCGTCGACGCAGCCCAGGCCATCGTCGACGACTTCAGCACGGCCAGCGGGGTCGAGGTGGACCTGGTGCCCGTGGCGGAGGACCAGTTCAACCAGGTCCTGACCTCCAGCGCCGCCGCGGGTGACCTGCCCGACGCCATCGGCGCCCTGCCGCTGAGCCAGGTCCGGACCCTGTCGGCCAACGACCTGGTCGACACCGAGGCGGTGGGCCAGGTGGTCGACGACCTGGATCCCGCGACGTTCAACGAGAGCGCCCTGGAGCTGATCACCGAGGGCGAGGAGCGGCTGGCGGTCCCGAGCGAGTCCTGGGTGCAGCTGCTGGTCTACCGCAAGGACCTCTTCGAGCAGGCGGGGCTGGCGGAGCCCTCGACCTACGACGACCTGCTCGCCGCCGCCGAGGAGCTCGACTCGCCCGACGTGGCGGGCTTCGTGGGCGCCAACGTCGCCGGCGACGCGTTCACCGCGCAGACCTTCGAGGAGATCGGTCTGGGCAACAACTGCCAGATGGTCGACGACGCCGGCGAGGTGACGCTGGACAGCGACGAGTGCGTCGAGGCCCTGGACCTCTACGGCCAGCTGCAGCAGGACTACTCGCTCGCCGGTGCCCAGGACGTCGACACCACCCGGGCGGCGTACTTCGCCGGCCAGGGGGCCATGCTCATCTGGTCCAGCTTCGTCCTCGACGAGCTCGCCGGCCTCCGCAAGGACGCGAAGCCCAGCTGCCCGGAGTGCAAGAACGACCCCCGGTTCCTGGCCGAGAACAGCGGCGTCGTGACCTCGATCCAGGGGCCCTCGGGCACCGAGCCGGCGACGTTCGGCGAGGTCACCTCGTGGACGATCACCGCCGACTCGGCCACCGAGCCTGCCCAGGAGTTCGTCCAGTACATGCTCAACGACGGCTACCAGCCCTGGATCGAGATCGCCCCCGAGGGCAAGATCCCGGTGCGTCCCGGTGACAGCCCGGGCGCCACCAACTTCTCCGACGCCTGGGCGGAGATGGAGGTCGGCGTGGACACCAAGGCGCCGCTGTCGGACTTCTACGGTCCCGACGTCATCGACCAGCTCACCGGCGGCGTGGAGACGCTCTCGCGCTGGGCCATCCCGCAGGGCCAGGGCGACCTCCTCGGGGCGATCCAGGGCGAGCAGCCGGTGGCCAACGCCGTCAACCAGGTCTCCGGCGGCACCGACGCGGCCGACGCCATGCAGGAGGCGGCCGACGCCGTCCGGTCGGTGCAGGAATCCCTGCAGTGACGATCAGTGGGCCGACGAGCCCGGCGGAGGCGACCGTGGAGGCACCCGACCCGGTGCCCCCGCAGCGTCGCCGCCGGGCCCGCTCGGTCCGGGCGAGGGAGGACAGCCGCACCGGCTACCTGCTGATCACGCCCACCGTCGTGATCGTCCTCGCGATGGTGGTGCTGCCCATCGTCTGGACCGTGTCGCTGGCCTTCCAGCAGGTCCGGCTGCTCAACCTGCGCACCACCGGGGTGGTCGGGGACTACAGCCTCGACAACTTCACCAACGTCCTGACCTCACCGGGCTTCCTCGACGCACTCCTCACCACGCTCGTCTACTCGGTGGCCGGCACCGCCTGCGCCATCGGGCTCGGGCTGGTGGCCGCCCTGGCCCTGCGCAGGCCCTTCCGCGGGCGGGGGCTCGTCCGGGCGTGCATGCTCGTGCCGTACGTCGCCCCCGTCGTCGCCGCGACGTTCGTGTGGACGACGATGCTCAACCCGCAGTTCGGCGTCGTCAACCACTACGGCACCACGCTGCTCGGGTGGAACGACCCGATCGCCTTCCTCAGCTCCGCCCAGCCGGTCTCGCCGTTCGGCCTCGACCTCCACGTCAGCACCTCGCTGCTCACCGTGGTGCTCTTCGAGGGCTGGCGCTCGTTCCCCTTCGCGTTCCTCTTCCTCACCGCGCGCATGCAGGCGATCCCCGAGTCGCTGGAGGAGGCCGCCACCGTCGACGGCGCCACGCCGACCCAGCGGTTCCGGCACATCATCCTGCCGCAGCTGCTGCCCACCATCGCGGTGCTGACGGTGCTGCGGTTCATCTGGACCTTCAACAACTTCGACGACATCTACCTGCTGACCGGCGGCGGCTCCGGCACGCAGGTGGTGGCCGTCCGCGTCTTCGACTACCTCATCAACCGTGGCGACATCGGGGCCGCGGCGGCCCAGGCGCTGGTCCTGGCCGCGATCCTGGCGGTGCTGGTCACGATCTACCTGAAGTCCTTCGGCCGACGGGAGGACGTGGCATGAGCACCTCCACGGGCTGGAACCGCGACGCGGTGGAGCGCCGCCTGCTCGGCGCGCTGCGACCGCTGACCATTGCGTTCCTGCTGCTGATCTGCCTGTTCCCGTTCTACTACATGCTGCTGCTGTCGTTCCGCCCGCTCGACGCGGTGCTCCAGGACCCCGGGGCCCTGTGGCCCAGCGGCGGAGAGATCGACCTCGGCACCTACGGCGACGTGCTGCGCTCGACCGACGACGGCGGCCAAGGGTTCCTCACCTTCATCCGCAACAGCTTCGTGGTGGCCGTCGGCACGGTGGCGCTGACCCTGCTGGTCTCGATCCCCGGCGCGTACGCCGTCAGCCGGCTGGAGTTCTTCGGCCGGCGCCAGATCGGCGCGGTCTTCCTCGGCGTCTACTTCTTCCCCGCCATCCTGCTGGCCATCCCGCTGTTCGTCTTCTTCACACGGATCCAGCAGCGGGGCACGCTCGTCGGGCTGCTCGTCGTCTACGTCGCCCAGGTCGCGGCGGTGTCGATCTACATGCTGCGCAACTACTTCGACACGATCCCGGCCAGCGTCGAGGAGGCGGCCGAGATCGACGGGTGCACGCGGCTGCAGGCCATGCGCCACATCAGCCTGCCGCTGGCGATGCCGGCCATCGCGAGCAACGCGCTGTTCATCTTCATGATCGCGTGGAACGAGTTCCTCTTCGCGCTGCTGTTCCTCGTGGAGAGGCGCGACAACTGGACCGTCTCGCTCGGGCTCTCCCAGCTCGCCGGGAGCATCGAGGTCCCGACCACCGTGCTGATGGCCGGCTCGGTGATCCTCACCGTCCCGATCATCGTGCTGTTCTTCCTCAGCGAACGGTGGCTGGCCGGCGGCCTGACCGCCGGCGCAGAGAAGGGCTGACCGGGCCGGGCCGTCGTGGTCGGCCTCGGGGGTCGCGCCGGTCACCTACCGCCCGCACATGGGCGGGGTCCGGCCCGCGGGCCGAAGGACCCGGGGCCGGCGAGCCCCCCGAGGCCACGCTTCTGGACCCCGAGGGGCGATGCAATCTCGGCCAGGATGCGCTCCCGAGATTGCACGTCCCTTGGTACCCAGGGCTCCGGTGGTCATGCAGTGCCACCCCACAGGGTCACCCGACAGCGCGCCTATCGAGGAGCTCTCCTCACCACCCCACGTCCGGCGCCGCCCTCCGGAACCGGTCGAGGAAGCGCTCGCGCTGCTCGACCGCGAACCGACCGGTGATGTGGTCGGGGTCCTTCCAGATGACCGTGCGGCCGCGGACCGGCTGGCACAGCGGCGGCGTCAGGCAGATGTCGGGAGTGAGGTCGACGGTGGAGACCTCGTCGCTCTCGGCGTCCAGCACGCGGTAGATCGCGTCGGCGGCCGGCCGGGCGAGCGGGGGCACGACGGCACAGTCGCCGAGCACGGTGGCCCGCGCCAGGCAGTCGAGCGGGTCGGGGCCCTTGCGGCCGTAGCCACCGGTGCCGAAGACGCTCTGGACCAGCACGAGCGGCACCCCGGTCTCCGCGACGGCCGCCACCGTGTCGCGGCTGGTGCGCAGCTGTCGTTCCACCAGGGTCTCGCCGGGCGGGGCCGGCTCGGCCGTCAGCCGCTTCTCCCACTCCCGGTCGGAGCGGGGGAGGCTGATGGCGACCACGACGTCGGCGTCGAGCTGCGGGAGGACGTCGGCGTAGAAGTCCTCGCGCGCGGTGCGGCACTCGGCCTGCGCCTCGGGGCTCGACAGCTCGTTCTGCAGGCCCTGCTGCCACGAGCACGCCTGGATGACGCTGGTGTGCAGCGTCCAGTCGCGCTCCTCGGCGAGGGTGACGAAGGCGTCCACGAACATCGCCGCGTGGCTGTCGCCGACCAGCACCACGTGGAGGCCGTCGCTCCCGCCGTCCACGCGCAGGCAGGCGTCGAGCTCCTCGCGCGTGCAGATCCCTCCGGACTCCGGCACGTCGGCGAGGGCACCGACGAGGTCGAGCCCCTCCGGGACCGGCCGGTCCAGGACCGGCGAGCGCCCGGGGGCGCCTGGAGTGGAGGACCCGGTCGAGGCCACGGCCGGTCGCCGCGGGTCGCTGAGCACCGGCTGCACCACCAGGAGCGCGGCCGCGACGCTGACGGCCAGGCCGCAGGCCACGACCAGCCGGGGTCGAGCGCCCAGGAGGCGGCTGCCGCGCACGGGCCGTTCGAGGAGCCGGTCCGAGAGCGCGGCGAGCGCCGTGGACGAGACCGCGACCCCGACGACCAGCGCCCACGGGCCCACGTCGAGCACGCTGTCGATCAGCAGGACCAGTGGCCAGTGCCACAGGTAGACGGAGTAGGAGATCGTGCCCAGGTAGCGCACCGGCTCGAGGGAGAGGGCGCGAGCGACCACGCTGCCGGGAGCGAGGTGGAGCCCGGCCAGCAGCGTGACCGACGCCACCGCCGCGCCGATGCCGCGCCACGAGGCCGAGAGGTCGTCGAGGAGGGCGGCCAGGCCCAGCAGGAGGGCCAGCCCGGCCAGGGTGGCGACGGTGCCGGCGCGGGGGACGCGGGCGGGGGAGGGTCCTGCCCGGGCCCGGCGCGCGCTGACCGCACAGGCGAGGAGCACCCCGGCCGTCAGCTGGTAGACCCGCGTGTCCGTGGCGTAGTAGGCGTACGTCGGGTCGCCCCCGGCGCGCCACACCTGCAGCACGAGCGACACCGCGGTGACCGCACCGGCGACCACGGCGAGGGTCCGCACCGGTGAGCTGCTGCGGCGCCACACGAGCCAGAGCAGCAGCGGCAGCACGACGTAGAACTGCTCCTCGATCGACAGCGACCAGTAGTGCAGGAACGGCGAGGGGTCGTCGGTGGCTGCGAAGTAGTCGCGCGCGTCGAGGATGAACCGCCAGTTCGCGACGTACAGCAGGGCGGCGCGGGCGTCGTCGACCATCGCCACCCGCTGGGGGAGGGAGGCGACGAGGAGCTGGAGGACGCAGGTGGCCACGATGACGAGCACCGCCGCCGGGAGCAGGCGACGCACCCGGCGCGCGTAGAAGGCGGTCACGGAGATGCCGCCCCGCTCCGCCGCCTCGGCCAGCAGCACCGAGGTCACCAGGAAGCCGGAGAGGACGAAGAAGAGGTCGACGCCGATGAAGCCGCCACTGAGGGCGGGCACCCGGCAGTGGTGGAGGACCACGAGGTAGACCGCGATGGTCCGGATCCCGTCGAGCTCCGGGCGGTAGCCCCACCCCGGCTTCGCCGTCGCCGCGGCGGCGCGCGGCGCGCGGTCGTCGGTGGTGGCGGTCACCGTGCTCCCTCCCAGGCGGGCATGTCGGCACGAAGGTATCCGGCGCGCACGGCGGCCTGTCGTCGCCCCGTCGTACGACGCGCCGGGGCCTCGCCCCG
>NZ_CADCUP010000010.1 GCF_902805925.1 uncultured Nocardioides sp. | reverse complement strand
GATCACGAACACCGTGCCGCCGCGGCGTACGACGCGCCCGAGCTCGCGGAGCCCCGGCTCGCAGCCCGGACCGAAGAAGTAGGCCAGGCGCGCCTGCACCCAGTCGACGCTCGCGTCGGGCAGGGGGATGCGCTCCGCGAGCCCCGCCAGCACCGAGACGTTCGCTAGCGCACGCGTGCGCCGGCGGGCGATGGCCACCAGGTCGGGGTGCGGCTCGACGCCGGTCACCGACCGCGCCGCTGCCGCCCAGAGCGGCAGGTGGAAGCCGGTGCCGCACCCGAGGTCCAGCACGTCGCGGCCCGCCCAGTCGGCCACCGACCGCAGGGCCTCCAGGAGCCGGCCGTCGGGGTCGGCGGCCCGGTTCTCGAGCTCGTACGTCGCCGGGTGGTGCCAGATGTTGGGGCTCGGGACGGCCCCCGGCACGGTCAGCCCCGCCGGGTTCAGATGCGGACGAGGCCGGCCGGCGTCTGGAACTTCGCCGCGAGCACGCCCGGCGTGCCGTGCGGGGCGACCCAGTCGACCTTGACGTCCTCGAGCGGCTGCTCCACCGACTGGCCGAGCCACTCGCTGACCCGATGGGAGTCACCGGCGATCTCGAGGCAGGCGAGGGAGAACGCCCCTGAGCCACCGTGGCCGGGGTGCAGCTCGGCGGGCACCTCCCACTTGATGAAGAACGGCAGCTGCGGGTCGCTGATCAGGCCGTTGACGCCGATCTGCTGCCACAGCAGCTCGGTGCCGTCGGGGCGGTGGCGATTGCCCTTGACCGCCTCGCGGCCGAGGCGGGCCTCCACCACGGTGAGGTCGTCGACCGAGACGCACCAGCCCAGCCAGCCGCCGCCGAGCAGCGAGCGGGCCCGCACGGCCTGTCCGAACGGGGCCTTGTCGGAGGCCGGGTGGTCGAGGACCTCGACGATCTCGAGGTAGGTGCCCTCGGAGAGCGGCAGGGTCATGTTGCGTGTGCCGAAGCGTGGGTGGACCCCACCGTCGAGGAAGTCGGTCCCGAGAAGTGCCCCCAGGCGCCGAGCGGTGCTGGCGAGGCCGTCCGGTCCGGCGGCGTACGAGAGGTGGTCCAGGCGCATGCCAGCATTCTGATCCGCGCATCCGCCGGCCGGGACACTGGGGGTCGAGTGTCTTGATGTCAAGAATTCTGGAGGGTGCGGGCGGGTGGTGGGGGATCCCCGGATATCCGGGGATCCCCTCGGTTAGCGGGCGTTGCAACGCATCCAAACCGCGAGGAACCAGTACGAAGGTCAATCCGCGGCGGCGGGCCTAGTGCGGGTCGGCCGGGTGGATCGCGAGCAGAGACCGCGACCTCAGGTGCGCCTCGCAGTGCCGCGCCAGCTCGACGTAGCCCGCCGGGCCCATCAGCTCGGTCAGCTCGGGCTGGTTGGTGACGTACAGCGGCTCCGGCGCCACGTGCGCCTCGGTGTTGGCCGTGCAGTACCAGTCCAGGTCGTGCCCGCCCGGACCCCAGCCGGCGCGCTCGTACTCCCCGATGCTGACCTCCGTGTACGACGTCTCGTCGGGCCGCTCGACGGTGCGGAACGCCCGCCGGATGGGCAGCTGCCAGCACACGTCGGGCTTGGTCTCCAGCGGGTTGCGCCCCTGCTCCAGCGCGAGGGTGTGCAGCGCGCAGCCGGCGCCGGCGTGGAAGTCGGTGCGGTTGTGGAAGACGCAGCCGTCCTGGCCGTCGACCTCGACGACCAGCGTCTTGCGCTCGCCGTCGTCGTCGGCCTCCACCCAGTCGGAGCGGCGCACCGTGCGCCCCGGGTGGAGCTGCCACTGCGCCGGCGTCAGCTGCGCGACGAACCCCGCGACCCGCCGCTCGTCGGCCTTGTCGGAGAAGTGGGCGCCCAGGGTGCAGCAGCCGGTGTCGGGGGAGGAGGCGTAGATGCCCTGGCAGCCCCGCCCGAAGATGCACGTGTAGCTCGACGTCAGCCAGGTCAGGTCGCACCGGAAGACCTGGCTCGCGTCGGCCGGGTCGACGAACTCCACCCATGCGCGCGGGAAGACCGGGTCCACTTCAGGCACGCCCTCAACCTACTGTCGACTAGGTTGGACCCCATGCGCCTGGGCGTCCTCGACATCGGCTCCAACACGGGGCATCTGCTCGTCGTCGACGCCCACCGCGGCGCCGCGCCCCTCCCGGCCTTCTCCTACAAGGAGCCGCTCCGGCTGGCCGAGCACCTCGACGGGAGCGGCGCGGTGACCGCCGCGGGCATCGGCGCGCTCACCTCCTTCACCGCCGGCGCGATGCAGGTCGCGGAGGACAAGGGCTGCGAGCAGATGCTGGCCTTCGCCACCTCGGCCGTCCGCGACTCCGCCAACGCCGACGACGTCCTCGCCCACGTCGAGCAGCGCACCGGCACGGCCATCGCGGTGCTGTCCGGCGAGGACGAGGCGCGCCTGACCTTCCTCGCCGTACGCCGCTGGTTCGGCTGGTCCGCGGGCCGGCTCGCGGTCTTCGACATCGGCGGCGGCTCGCTGGAGATCGCCGGGGGCACCGACGAGGAGCCCGACGTCGCGTGGTCGCTGCCGCTCGGCGCCGCGCGGCTGGCCCGCCGGTGGTTCGGCGGGTCCACGCCCGACGACGACGCCGTACGCCGCCTGCGCCGGCAGATCCGTGCCGACATCGCCCGCGACGCCGGCCACCTGCTGCGCCCCGGCACCCCCGACCGGGCGGCGGCGACATCGAAGACGTTCCGCTCGCTGGCCCGCATCTGCGGCGCCGCACCCTCCGGGGACGGTCCGCTGGTGCCGCGGTCGCTGCCCGCCGCGGCGCTCGCCGAGTGGCTGCCGAAGCTGCTGGCGCTGGCACCCGACGACCTCGCCGACCTGCCGGGCGTGTCGCCCAGCCGGGTGCACCAGATCGTGCCGGGGGCCCTGGTCGCGGAGGCGGTCATGGACATCTTCGATCTGACCGAGCTCGAGATCTGCCCGTGGGCGCTGCGCGAGGGCGTGATCCTCGAGCGCCTCGACCGGATCCGGGTCCTGTGAGCGTCACGATCGGCCTGTCCACCGCCTCGGTCTACCCCGAGTCGACGGCGCACGCCTTCGGCTACGCCGCCTCCCTGGGGTACGACGCGGTCGAGGTGATGGTCGGCATGGACGCCCTCTCCCAGCAGACCACGGCGGTCGCCGAGCTCGCCGACCACCACGGG
>NZ_CADCUP010000009.1 GCF_902805925.1 uncultured Nocardioides sp. | reverse complement strand
AGGTGCCGAGGTCCTCCCCGCGCCGCCGGGCCGCTCGGCGGAGCCGGTCGCGCAGACCTGCGTCGCCGAGCCACCGCGCCAGCCCGTCGGCCAGGGCGCCGGGGTCGTCCGGCGGCACGAGGAGGCCAGGGCGCGAGCCGTCGGGCGCCTGGCCCACCGCTTCCGGCAGGCCGCCGACGTCGGTCGCCACCACGGGCAGGCCGCGAGCGAGCGCCTCGGCCACGGCCATCCCGTAGGACTCCCGGCGGGACGCCGTCACCACCAGGTCCGACGCGCTCGCCACCATGCCGAGCCGGTGCCGGGTCAGCGGGCCCGTGAAGAGCACCCGGCCGCCGAGCCCGGCTGCCCGCACGCGGGTGCGGAGCCACGCGACGTACGCCGGGTCGAGGTCGGTGGCGCCCACCAACCGGCAGCGCCACCGGGACCGGCCGAGGCGACCCAGGGCCTCCACCAGGACGTCGTGACCCTTGTCCGGCACGACGGCCGCGACGCAGAGCAGCCGGCCGCCGGCTCGTGAGCCCGTGGCAGCCGGCGCCGGGTCGATGCCCGGCACGGCGACGTGAACCGCCCCGGCCGGGACGCCGTGCTGCTGCACCACCCGGCGACGCGCCCACCGGCTGGGGGTCACCACCGCGTGCGCGGCGGAGACGACCGCACGCTCGCGGGCGTCGCCGAGCGGCATGTGCAGGAGCACGACCAGCCGCAGGCGACCTGACCTGGGCACCAGCACCACGGGCGAGGGCGAGGCCACCAGCCCGTCCACCAGCACCACGGCCCCGTCAGGAACCGCGTCGAGCACCCGGGCGAGCGCCGCCAGGGCCGCTCGATCGGGGTGCGGCCAGCCGCCGGGCACCGCGTGCTCGTGGACCGTGCGCCCCAGGGCCACCAGCTCCTCGACGACCCGGCGGTCGTAGACGTTGCCGCCGCTGGGCCGTCGCGGGTCGTCGATGCCCTCAGGCACGACGACGTGGACGGGCGGTCGGGGTTCCGGCGGGAGCGTCACAGCGCACGCTCGTAGCTCGCCCAGGCGACGTGCGACTCGTGGAGCGTGACGGTGATCGTGGCCAGGCCGTGAGCGCCGGGTCCGAGCAGGCCCTGGTGCACCCGGTCGACGAGCCGGTCGGCGACCACCTGCGCGAGCGTCTCGGTGGAGGTGTTCACGCCCGCGAACGCCTCCTCCTCGTCGAGGTTGCGGTAGGCGAGGTCGGCCAGGAGCGTGTGCAGCTGCTCGGTCGCCAGCCCCATGTCGACCACGATCCCGTCGGCGTCGAGCGAGGTCGCGGCGAACGTCGCGTCGACGACGTACGTCGCGCCGTGGAGCCGCTGGGCCGGCCCGAAGACCTCGCCCCGAAGGCTGTGGGCGACCATGACGTGGTCGCGGACGGTCACGCGGAACACGCTTCCTGCCCTTCGCCGTAGGTGAGGGTGTGGCACCCGGAGGGCAGCGTGCCGCCCGCGAGATCGGCCATCACGCGCGGCAGCTCGGCGAACGGCCAGGTGCCGGTGACGAGCGCGTCGAACGCCGGGTCGCGGAGGAGCTCCAGCGCCAGGCGGAGCCGGTCGGCGGTGCTGCGTCGACCCCGGCGGGCGGGCGCGACGGCGCCGACCTGGCTCGACCGGATGGCCAGTCGACCCGAGTGGAAGGACCCTCCCAGGGCCACCTCGACGCGGGTGTCGCCGTACCAGCTCAGGTCGATCACCTCGCCCTCGGCGGCGAGCAGCTCGAGCGAGCACTGGAGGCCCGCGGCGGTGGCGCTGGTGTGCACCACGAGGTCGCACCCGCCCGGTGCCTGGTCCGCCGGCGCGAAGCCCACGCCCAGGGCCGCCGCGGTCGCGGCTCTCCCCGGGTCGGTGTCGACGAGGGTCACGCTCGTGCCGGGGATGCCGGCGAGCAGGCGGGCGACGCAGCAGCCCACGGTGCCGGCGCCGACCACCGCCACCCGGTCGCCGAGCAGAGGGGCTGCGTCCCAGAGCCCGTTGATCGCGGTCTCGACCACCCCGGCCAGGGCGGCTCGGCGGTGCGGGACGTCGTCCGGGACCGGCGTCACGGCCTGCACCGGCACGACGTACTGCGTCTGGTGCGGGTAGAGGCAGAACACCGTGCGGCCCGCCAGCTCCGGGGGCCCGACCTCGACGACCCCGACGCTGAGGTAGCCGTACTTCACCGGCCAGGGGAAGTCGCCCTCCTGGAAGGGCGCGCGCATCGCGCAGTGCTGGTCCTCCGGCACGCCGCCACGCAGGACGAGCGCCTCCGTGCCGCGGCTGAGCGCCGAGGCCGTCGCCCGCACGAGCACCTCGCCGGAGCGCGGCTCGCGCAGCGGCGCCGGCCTGATCTCACCGTGACCCGGACCGACCACCCAGAACGCCCGCGCCTCCCTCACCGCGACCCCTCTCCAGCCTCCGGACGAGCGGTGAACCGCCTGCGGCCCGCCGCCGTGCTACTCGTCGTACTGCCTTGCACACGGAGGTGACGTGGAACGGGTTCAGGTGGCGCCGTCCGCCGGCCTCGCCGGCCTGCTGGCGCTGCTCGCCGCGCTCTCGGCGACCGTGGGCCTGAGCGCCGGCGGGTGGGCGGCCGGCATCGTCTGCGGGGCAGCGCTCGCCCTGCTCCTCGGCCGCGCACTGGAGCGGTCCGGCGGCCGGCGGCTCGGCCCCGCGAGCTCGGTGACGCTCGTGCGCGTCACCATGTCGTGCGCCGTCGCGGCGCTCGTCGCCGACTCGTTCACCGGTCCCACGCCCGTGGCGGTGCTGGTCGTGCTGAGCACCGCCGCGCTCGCGCTGGACGGAATCGACGGGCGGGTGGCCCGGCGGACCGGCACCGTGTCCGACCTCGGCGCGCGCTTCGACATGGAGAGCGACGCCTTCCTCATCGCCGTGCTGAGCGTGCACGTCGCGCCCTCCGTCGGCTGGTGGGTGCTCGCCATCGGCGGGATGCGCTACGGGTACGTCGTCGCCGGTCGGCTGCTGCCCTGGCTGCGCCGCCCCACACCACCCCGGCACTGGGCCAAGGTGGTGGCGGCCGTGCAGGGGATCGTCCTCGTCGTGGCGGCGGCCGACGTGCTGCCGGGAGCGGTGGCCGCAGCGGCCCTGGCCGGCGCGCTGGCGCTGCTCACGGAGTCGTTCGGTCGCGACGTCGTCTGGCAGTGGCAGCACCGGCAGGACCCGGACG
>NZ_CADCUP010000008.1 GCF_902805925.1 uncultured Nocardioides sp. | reverse complement strand
GGGGCTGGACCGGGCGCTGGCCGCGGTGGCGAGCCGGACCCTGGTCCACTACGTCTTCGGGCACGCCCATGACGAGCAGACGACGCTCCAGGCCAACAGCGCCGGCGCGATCGACCGGCAGCCGCGCGACTCCACGGACTTCGGCGTGGGGCTCGGCATCATCCTCGACGGGGTACGCAGCCGCCTCGACCTCAGCCCTGCTGCCGGCCGCTCCCCCGCCACCGGTAGAGGGTCGGGCTAGCCGCCCCCGGCAGGTCCAGGTCGTCGACGCCCGCGGCGTCGGTGCCGTGCACGAGGACGAGCACGGCTAGGGACCCACCTCGACGACGGCGCCCGAGAGCTCGGCCAGCAGCACCGCGCCTGAGAGGTCCAGCCGCGTCTCGCGCAGCGACGCCGACGTCAGGTCGACCCGGTCGAGCGAGGCGCCGCGCAGGTCGGTGCGCGTCAGCCGCGCCTCGCGCACCAGCGCGCCCGCCAGGTTCGCATCGCGCAGCACGGTGGCGGTGAGGTCGGCCAGCGACAGGTCGGCCTCGCCCAGGTCGACGCCGCTCAGGTCCAGCCCGCTGAGGTTGGCACCGCGCATGGTCACCCCCGACCACCGCCCGCCGGTCACCCGCAACGGCCGCAGGGTGCAGTCGAGGAAGACCGACCCCACCAGCTTGCAGCCGTCGAGGGTGGCGTCGAAGAAGCTGGTGCGCCGGAACTCGCACGCCACGAACGCGCTCGCCACGTGCGTCGAGGCGTTGAACCGGCCGCCGTGGAACGTGCACCCCTCGAAGCTCGCGCCCGCACTGACTGTCTCCGACAGGTCGACGTCTGCGAAGGTGCAGTCGACGAAGCGGGCGGCGCCCAGGTCGTCGCCGTACCAGTCCTCGCCGCTGATCGTCTCGTCCTGCCGCGTGAGCGCGGCCTCAGACATCGACCGTCCCGCCGATGCGCCAGTAGACGTTGTCACGGCGGTCCATCAGCTGCGCCTCGACCAGGTAGCGCCGCAGCGCGGCGACGTCGGGGTGGTAGCGCAGCAGCATCTCGTTGACCTCGGCCTCGGGGTAGGTGCGGCCGAGCTCGAACGCCTGGGCCACGTGGTCGAGCACCACCAGCAGCTTGGACCTCTTCGACGGCAGCGTGTGCAGCCTGCCCTGGTCGTCGGTGAACTTGGCGACGACCTGCTGCTCCTCCGGGGTCAGCGGCGAGCTCATGCCGGCTTCCGGTCGAGGAACGCAACCGGCCGGCGGGCGTCGTCGAGCCCGCCCCCGGCGGTGCGCACCTCGAAGTGGAGGTGGCACCCGTCCGGGGCGCCGGAGTCGGAGGCCCGCGCGAGCCGGTCGCCGCGCCGCACCCGGTCGCCGACCGAGACGTAGACCCTGCGCGCGTGCGCGACCAGCAGGTCGACGCCGAGCCGCCGGTTGCGGATGACCAGCGGCTGCGCGCCGTACGCCGGGCCGTAGGCCGCGCTGCTCACCACCCGTCCTGCGCGGCCGGCGCGGATCGGCGTGCCGCACGGCAGCGCCACGTCGATGCCGTGGTGGAACCCGCGCCCGACCGGGCACCTGCTGTCGGGGGAGTAGTACGGCGCCCGCGTGCAGCCGTAGCCGATCATCGTGCGGTGCGCGCCGGCGTACCAGGGCGAGGTGTAGGCGGTCGTGTCGTGGGAGTAGAACACCCACCGCGGGTCGTCGCCGGCGGCCGAGGCAGGGGCCGCCGGGACCAGCAGGGCCAGCGCCAGCGCCGGCAGGAGGGTGCGAGGCATGCCGCCACCCTAGATCCCGAGGAGCCGCTCGCACTCGGCGACGAGCCGGTCCCGCAGCGGCCGCGCGCGCTCGGCGAACGCCCGCTGCGCCGCGGCGTACTCCTGCTTGCCCTCGGCCGTCTCGATGCGCACCGGCTCGAAGCCGAGGTCGACCAGGTCGTACGGCGCCGCGCGCATGTCGAGCTCGCGGATGTCGCGGGCCAGCTCGAAGCAGTCGGCCACCAGGTCGCTGCTGACCATCGGGGTGAGCCGGAAGGCGTGCTTGTAGAGGTCCATGTTGCCGTGCAGGCACGCGGGCTGCTCGTACGCCGCCCGGTCGTCGCGGCCCGGGGAGAGCACGTTGAGGCGGCGCGCCGGCTCGGTGAAGAAGCGGAAGGCGTCGAAGTGCGAGCAGCCGATGCGGTGCGACTCCACGACGGCGTCGGTGCCGGCGGGACCCAGGCGCAGCGGCCAGCCCGCGTGCCGCGTCTCGTCCTCGGCCGAGCGGTAGACCATCGCCCACTCGTGCAGCCCGAAGCAGCCGAAGTTGGCGGGACGAGCGGCCGTGGCGCCCAGCAGCGCGTGCAGCGACTCGAGCAGCGGGCGCTGGGCCGCGACGTGCTCGGCGGAGACGGTGACGGGCGAGGAGCCGTACCCCTTGAGCCCGACGTACTCCGTCCCGCCCTCCAGGGCGACGCCGAAGCCGGGGTGCCACCGGCGCAGCTGCGCCGGCCGCTGGGAGTAGTAGGTGAAGAGGAAGTCGTGCACGGGGTGCTTGACGCGCGACCCGCGCCGGGCCAGGTGCGGGGCGACGAACGCGTCGACGCGCTCGGCGTGCGCCCGGGCGAGCCGGCGCCACGTCGTCTCCTCCAGCACCTGCACGCGATCCTCCACGTGCACCAAGGCTAGGGGGTCGGTGCCGGGCCGATAGGCTCGAGGAGTGCGCATCGCGAGGTTCACCACAGGAGAAGAGCCGCTCTACGGCGTCGTGACCGGCGACGTGGACCAGTTCGGGGAGCCCGACGAGGACACCACGATCGTGGCGCTCGCCGGCGACCCGCTCTACGTCGGCGTGAAGCTCCTCCAGCAGGAGCACAGGCTCTCCGACGTGCGGCTGCTGGCCCCGGTGCTGCCGCGCAGCAAGGTCGTCGGCATCGGCCGCAACTACGCCGCGCACGCCGCCGAGCTGGGCAACGACCTGCCCACCGAGCCGCTGATGTTCTTCAAGCCCAACACCTCGGTGGTGGGCCCCGGCGACCCGATCTTCTACCCGTGGCAGACCCAGGACCTGCACTTCGAGGGCGAGCTCGCCGTCGTCATCGGGCGCATCTGCCGCGACGTGCCGCCGGAGCAGGCCACCGACGTCATCCACGGCTACACGATCGGCAACGACGTGACCGCTCGCGACCTCCAGAGGTCCGACGTGCAGTTCACCCGCGCGAAGGGCTTCGACTCCTTCTGCCCGCTCGGTCCGTGGATCGAGACCGACCTCGACCCCCAGCACTTCGCCGACGGGGTACGCGTGCAGACCCACCTCAACGGCGACCTGAAGCAGGACGGCTCCACCGCCGACCTGATCTTCGACATCCCCACGCTCATCGCCCACGTCACCAGCGTCATGACGCTGCTGCCGGGCGACGTCATCCTCACCGGCACCCCCGAGGGTGTCGGACCTATGCAGGTCGGCGACGAGGTCGAGGTCTCGATCGCCGGCATCGGCACCCTCACGAACAAGGTGGCACAGCGTTGAGCAGCACGCCGATCGACCGTCCCGTCCGCGTTCGGATGGCCCCGTCCCCGACGGGCTCCCCGCACGTCGGCCTGGCGCGCACCGCCCTCTACAACTGGGCGTTCGCCCGCCGCCACGGCGGCACCTTCGTCTTCCGGATCGAGGACACCGACAAGGAGCGCAACACCACCGAGTCCTACGACTCGCTGCTCGACCTCATGCACTGGCTCGGCCTCACCTGGGACGAGGGCCCGGAGGTCGGCGGCCCGTACGCGCCGTACCGCCAGAGCGAGCGCAGCGACCTGTACGCCGACGTGCTGGCGCGGCTGCGCGAGAGCCGCTACACCTACGACTGCTACTGCACCACCGACGAGGTCACGGCCCGCCGCAAGGCGAGCGGCTCCAAGGTGATGGGCTACGACGGCTTCTGCCGCGAGCTGAGCGAGGAGCAGGTCGCCGCCTTCCGCGCCGAGGGCCGCGACCCGGTGGTGCGCTTCCGGATGCCCGACGGCGAGATCGCCTTCGACGACCTGGTGCGCGGCGAGATCTCCTTCCAGACCGAGTTCGTGCCGGACTTCGCGCTGGCCCGCGCCAACGGCGACCCGCTCTACACCCTGGTGGCGCCCGTCGACGACGCGCTGATGGAGATCACCCACGTGCTGCGGGGGGAGGACCTGCTCTCCAGCACCCCCCGCCAGGTCGCGCTCTTCGACGCGCTCCAGGCGATCGGCGTCGCGTCGTTCACCCCGCGCTTCGGCCACCTGCCCTACGTCATGGGGGAGGGCAACAAGAAGCTCTCCAAGCGCGACCCCGAGGCGCACATGGAGCTCTACCGCGACCAGGGCTTCCTGCCGGAGGGCCTGCTGAACTACCTCGCCCTGCTGGGGTGGTCGATCGCGGCCGACCGTGACGTCTTCGCCCTCGAGGAGATGGTGGAGGCGTTCGACATCAAGGACGTCAACCCCAACCCCGCCCGCTTCGACCTCAAGAAGGCCGAGGCGATCAACGCCGCGCACATGCGGATGCTCTCCATCGAGGAGATCACCCACCGTGCGCTGCCCTTCCTGAAGCGGGCCGGCGTCGTGTCCGACCCCGTCTCCGACGCCGACGCGCGGATGCTCGAGCTGGCCATGCCGCTGGTGGGTGAGCGCATCAACAAGCTCACCGAGGCCGTCGACATGCTCGGCTTCCTCTTCGTCGACGAGGCCTCCTTCGCCCGCACCGACGAGATCGACGAGTCCGGGCGGGAGGTCGTGCAGGCCTCCTACGACGCCCTCGGTGCCCTGCCGGCGTGGAGCACCGCGGCGATCGAGGAGTCACTGCGGAGCACCCTGGTCGAGGGGCGCGGCCTCAAGCCGCGCCACGCGTTCGGGCCGGTGCGCATCGCGATCACGGGCCGCAAGGTGTCGCCGCCGCTGTTCGAGTCGATGGAGCTGCTGGGCCGTGACCGGTCGATGGCCAGGCTCCGGGCCTCCCTCTCCTGATCGGCGGACCGCGATGAGCCCGACCCCGGACACCCTCGGCTACCACGAGCTCCAGCGGGGCGGGCGCGCCGGCGTGTGGCGTCCGCTGCTCGGGATCGTGCTGCTCTTCGCCGGGGTCTTCCTCCTCGCCCCGCTGCTGTGGCAGGTGCTCTTCGCCGTCGGGTACGCCGTCGCGGGCGAGCCCGTCGTCTCCTCGATCCAGCGGCTGCTCGACACCGACGACCCCACGCCGGTCTCCCTGGCGTTCCTCAACGTCGTGCTTGCCTCGGCGATCCCGGTGGCGTGGTTCCTGAGCACGGCCCTGCACGGCCTGCGGCCGCGGTGGCTCTCCTCGGTGGTGCCGCGGCTGCGCTGGCGGTTCTTCGGCGCCTGCCTCGGCCTGTCGGTCGTCGCGCTGTTCGCGACCGTCGTCGTCTCCTCCTTCCTCCCGCAGGAGTCCGGCTCGGAGGTCAGCACCACCGTCAACGACTTCACGTCCACGACGCGGGACTTCCTGCTCGTGGTGCTGCTGCTGACACCTCTGCAGGCGGCGGGTGAGGAGTACGCCTTCCGCGGCTACCTCACCCAGGCGTTCGGCGGGCTGTTCCGCTCCCGCGTCGTCGCGGTCGTGGCGCCGGCCCTGCTCTTCGGGCTGGCGCACGGCCTGGGCCAGAGCCTGCCGGTCTTCGTGGACCGCTTCGCGTTCGGGCTCGTCGCAGGGACGCTGGTGATCCTCACCGGCGGGCTCGAGGCGGCGATCGCCATGCACGTGCTCAACAACTTCCTGGCCTTCGGCCTCGCCCTCGCCTTCAGCGACATGGGCAGTGCGCTCAACCCGACCGGCGGCAGCTGGTGGAGCCTGCCCGCCACCCTCACGCAGTCCCTGGTCTACCTCGCACTGGCCCTGGTCCTGGCCCGCCGGATGCGGCTGCACACCACCGTGGAGGGGGGCGTTTTGGAGCCTCCCGCACCCCGCGTGTATCGTTCACCCCTGCGTCCGGGGGGCTCCTGAGCAGGCACGATCTCGCTCAGAACCGGCCTCCCAGTGGGATATGGTGTAATTGGCAGCACGACTGATTCTGGTTCAGTTAGTCAAGGTTCGAGTCCTTGTATCCCAGCGAGAGTCCCGCCCTCAGGGCGGGATTTGGTGCGAAACGACAGCCGTCGCTAGAGTTTCGCCCGGTGCTCGGAGCACCAGCTAGCCCCCGTTGTGTAGCGGCCTAGCACGCCGCCCTCTCAAGGCGGTAGCGCCGGTTCGAATCCGGTCGGGGGTACGCACCACGACGGCCCGGTCCTCTCGAGACCGGGCCTTCGTCATCTCCCGACCCTGCGGTGGACCATCCGGTTCTCGGGCGGGCCCCGGTGGCCCTCCGGGACGCCGAGGTCGACGAAGCCGGCCCGCTCGTACGCCGCGACCGCCCGCGCGTTGTCGCTGCGCACCATCAGGTACGTCGAGCGGTCCAGGCCCTCGGCCCACCGCACCACCGCCCCGAGGAGGGCCGCGGCCACGCCGCTGCCGCGCACCGCCGGGTCGACCCACATCGAGATCAGCTCGACGTGGTCGCCGTCGAGGAGCCCGCTCGCCATCCCGACGTGCTCATCGCCCCGGCGGGCCACGAGGTTCAGGTGCACCTGCTCCAGGCGCGTCCGCCAGGCGGCCACGGGGGCCTCGGCCCAGTCGGCCAGCCGCGACCCGAAGGCGTCCGGGGCCTCGGTGAGCGCCCGGAGGCGCAGGTCGCGGAAGACCGGCCAGTCGTCGGGAGACAGCTTCGCGATCTCGACGTCGCTCATGGGCCGCAGGCTAGCCCGCGGTCGCGGTCGAGCGCTGTCCGATTCCCGCCAGAGTGCGTGCCACACTGGGGGCAGGATGAGCCCATGACCACGACCGCCGTACCCCCGCTGCGCGTGGACCTGCACCTGGACAGGGAGTCCTGCTACCGCGCGGTGAAGAGTCGCGACCGGCGCTTCGACGGCGTGTTCTACACCGCCGTCAGCACCACGGGCATCTACTGCCGGCCCTCCTGCCCGGCCCGCACCCCCGGCTACGCCAACGTCTCCTTCCACCCCACGGCCGCGTCGGCGCAGGCCGCCGGCTTCCGGGCCTGCAAGCGGTGCATCCCCGACGCCACCCCCGGCAGCCCCGACTGGGACGTCGCGGCCGACGTCGTGGGCCGGGCGATGCGGCTCATCGCCGACGGGGTGGTCGACCGCCACGGCGTCGAGGGCCTCGCGAGCCGCCTGGGCTACACGCCCCGGCACCTCACCCGCCTGCTCACCCAGGAGCTCGGGGCCGGCCCGCTGGCGCTGGCCCGGGCGCGCCGCGCGCAGACGGCACGCACCCTCATCGAGACCACCGCCATGCCGTACGCCGACGTCGCGTTCGCGGCGGGCTTCTCCAGCATCCGGCAGTTCAACGAGACGATCCGTGAGGTGTACGCCGCCAGTCCGTCGCAGCTGCGGGGACGCCGGGGCGGTGCCGCGACGCCGGGGACCATCACCATGCGGCTCGCCGTGCGCACCCCCTTCGCCGGGGCGCGCCTCCTCGCCTTCCTCGCCCACCACCTGGTGCCGGGCGTCGAGGTGGCCGGACCCGGCTGGTACGCCCGGACGCTCGACCTGCCACACGGCCCCGGCACCGTCCGGCTCCGGCTCCACGACGAGCCGGCCGCGGGCACGACCGCCCTGGTCGCGGCGGAGTTCGCGCTGGAGGACCTGCGCGACACCGCCGCCGCGGTCGAGCGCGTCCGCCGCCTGCTCGACGCCGACTGCGACCCCGTGGCCGTGGACGACCACCTCGCCGCGGACCCGGTGATCGGTGTGCTGGTGCGGGGCACGCCCGGGCTGCGGGTGCCCGGCCAGGTCGACGGCGACGAGACCGCGGTGCGGACGGTCGTCGGGCAGCAGGTCAGCGTCGCCGGGGCTCGCACGGTCGCCGGACGGATCGTGGCCGAGCACGGTCGTCGCATCGAGTCCGACATCCCCGGCCTGACGCACCTCTTCCCACGGGCGAGCGCCCTCGCGGGCGCCGATCCCGCATCGATGCCGATGCCGCGGGCCCGGGGGCGCGCGCTGGTGGGCCTCGCGACCGCGCTGGCCTCCGGTGACGTGGCGCTCGACCGCGGACCCGACCGCGACGACGTACGCGCCGCCTTGCTGGCCCTGCCCGGGATCGGCCCGTGGACGGCCGACTACGTGGCCATGCGCGCCCTGGGCCACCCCGACATCTTCCTGCCGACCGACCTCGCGGTCCGCGCCGTGCTGCGCCGTCTGGGCCGTCTGGGCCGGCTGGATGGCGAGACCGGCAGACAAACCGGCATCGACACCGAGCGCTGGCGGCCCTGGCGCTCCTACGCCCTGATGCACCTGTGGAACACCCTGATGCCCGACACCTCGGCCGGCACCACCGGACCAGCCACCAGCCCAGCCGTCAGCAAGGAGATCTGAGATGTGGACCGTCATCGACTCACCCCTCGGCGAGCTCCGCATCGTCGAGCGCGCGGGTGCCGTCACCGCCATCGAGTTCTCGCCGTTCCGCCCCGCGGACGGCCGACCGCTCGGCGACCGCGACGACTCCCACCCGCTGCTGGTGGAGGTGGCGCGCCAGCTGGCGGCCTACTTCCAGCGCGACCTCAAGGAGTTCGACCTGCCGCTGGCCCCGCAGGGCACCGACTTCCAGAAGCGGGTCTGGGACGTGCTGCTCGGCGTGGGCTTCGGCGAGACCGCCTCCTACGGCCAGGTGGCGCACCGGCTGGGGATGACCAACGCCGCGTCCCGGGCGGTCGGGCTGGCCAACGGGCGCAACCCCATCCCCGTCGTCATCCCGTGCCACCGGGTGATCGGTGCCGACGGCACGCTCACCGGGTACGCCGGCGGGCTGGCGCGCAAGCAGCTGCTGCTGTCGCTGGAGCAGGACGCGTTGTTCTAGGCGCCTACTCGGCCGCCGCGCGGCGCAGCGACTCCGAGAGCCGCTCGGCCGCGGCGAGGACGGCCGGCGCGTGCATGCGACCGGGCTGCCGCGAGAGCCGCTCGAGCGGGCCGGAGACGGAGACGGCGGCGATGATCTTGCCGCCGGGGGAGCGGACCGGCGCCGAGACCGACGCCACCCCCTGCTCGCGCTCGCCCACGCTCTGCGCCCAGCCTCGGCGTCGGATGCCGGAGAGGGCCGTCGCGGAGAAGGCGGCGTTCTGCAGGCCGCGGTGCATGCGCTCGGGGTCCTCCCAGGCCAGCAGCACCTGGGCGGCCGAGCCGGCGCGCATCGTGAGCTGCGACCCCACCGGGATGGTGTCGCGCAGGCCGGAGGGCCGCTCGGCCGCGGCCACGCAGACGCGGTGCTCGCCCTGGCGGCGCCACAGCTGGGCGGACTCGCCGGTGATGTCGCGCAGCCGCGCCAGCACCGGGCCGGCGGCTGCGAGGAGCCGGTCCTCCCCGGCGGCGGCGGACAGCTCTCCCAGACGCGGGCCGAGGACGAAGCGGCCCTGCATGTCGCGGGCGACGAGACGGTGATGCTCCAGGGCGACGGCCAGGCGATGGGCGGTCGGCCGGGCCAGGCCGGTGCCGGCCACCAGGCCGGCCAGCGTGGCGGGACCGGCCTCGAGGGCCGCGAGCACGAGCGCGGCCTTGTCGAGCACGCCGACGCCGGATGAGGTGTCCATATGGCAATATTGCCGTCTCACGGGATGGGATGCAAGGCGTACACTCCGAAGCTATCCGACACGTGAGGAGAACGAGATGGCCAAGACCCTGGCCGAGAAGGTGTGGGACGAGCACGTGGTCCGCAGTGCTCCCGGCGAGCCCGACCTCCTCTACATCGACCTCCACCTCATCCACGAGGTCACCAGCCCGCAGGCCTTCGACGGGCTCCGGCTCGCCGGCCGCCCCGTACGCCGGCCCGACCTGACGCTGGCGACCGAGGACCACAACGTGCCCACCGTCGACTGGGACAAGCCCATCGCCGACCCGGTGAGCCGCACGCAGGTCGACACGCTGCGCCGCAACGCCGCCGAGTTCGGCGTCCGGCTGCACCCGCTCGGCGACGTGGAGCAGGGCATCGTGCACGTCGTGGGACCGCAGCTCGGGCTCACCCAGCCCGGCATGACCATCGTCTGCGGCGACAGCCACACCAGCACCCACGGCGCGTTCGGCGCGATCGCGTTCGGCATCGGCACCTCCGAGGTGGAGCACGTGCTGGCCACCCAGACCCTCAGCCAGGCCAAGCCGAGGACGATGGCCGTCACCGTCAACGGCAGCCTGCCGCCCGGCGTCACCGCCAAGGACCTGGTGCTCACCCTGATCGCCCACACCGGCACCGGCGGTGGCCAGGGCTACATCGTGGAGTACCGCGGCCAGGCCATCGAGGAGCTCTCGATGGAGGCCCGGATGACGGTGTGCAACATGTCGATCGAGTGGGGCGCCAAGGCCGGCATGATCGCGCCCGACCAGACGACGTACGACTACATCCACGGCCGGCCCGAGGCGCCGAAGGGTGCCGACTGGGAGGCAGCCGTCGCGCACTGGTCGACGCTGGCCAGCGACGACGACGCCGAGTTCGACGCCGAGATCGTGCTGGACGCCTCCGAGATGACCCCCTTCGTCACCTGGGGAACCAACCCCGGCCAGGGCGTCCCGCTGGGCGGCGTCGTGCCGGGCCCCGACGACTTCGAGGAGCCCAACGACAAGATCACCACCGAGAAGGCGCTCGAGTACATGGGCCTGGCGGCCGGCACCCCGATGCGCGAGGTGCACGTCGACACCGTCTTCGTGGGCTCCTGCACCAACGGCCGCATCGAGGACCTCCGCCTCGCCGCGCAGATCCTCGAGGGCCATCACGTCGCCGACGGCACCCGGCTGCTCGTCGTGCCCGGCTCGGTCCGGGTGCGCCTGCAGGCCGAGGAGGAGGGACTGCACGAGGTGTTCCTCGCCGCCGGCGCCGAGTGGCGGGGCGCCGGGTGCTCGATGTGCCTGGGCATGAACCCCGACCAGCTCGCCCCGCAGGAGCGCAGCGCGTCGACGTCGAACCGCAACTTCGAGGGGCGCCAGGGCAAGGGTGGTCGCACCCACCTGGTGTCGGTGCCGGTGGCCGCCGCGACCGCCGTGCGCGGCACGCTCTCCTCGCCCGCGGACCTCGTCCTGACCACCTCGTCCTGACCACCTCGTCCTGACCACCTCGTCGTGACACGCACGGAGGCCTGACATGCAAGCGTTCACCCAGCACACCGGGGTCGGGGTCCCGCTGCGACGCACGAACGTCGACACCGACCAGATCATCCCGGCGGTCTACCTCAAGCGCGTCACCCGCGACGGGTTCGAGGACGGGCTCTTCGCCGCCTGGCGGGGCGAGGAGTCGTTCGTGCTCAACCGTCCCGAGTACGCCGCGGGCTCGGTGCTCGTCGCCGGCCCCGACTTCGGCACCGGCTCCTCGCGCGAGCACGCCGTCTGGGCGCTGCAGAACTACGGCTTCCGGGTCGTCATCTCCCCGCGCTTCGGCGACATCTTCCGCGGCAACTCCGGCAAGGCGGGGCTCCTCGCCGCGCAGGTCGAGGAGAAGGTGGTGCAGCGGCTCTGGGACCTCCTGGAGTCCCGGCCCGGCACTGTCGTCACCGTCGACCTGAAGAGCCGCACGGTGCGCGCCGGCGAGGGGGTCGAGGCGGTGGAGGACTCCTTCGACATCGACGACTACACCCGCTGGCGCCTGCTCGAGGGTCTCGACGACATCGGCATCACGCTCGGCCACGATGCCGACATCGCGTCGTACGAGACCGGGCGTCCGAGCTGGAGGCCCGCCACGCTCTGACGGCCACGAGGCCGGCACCGGCCGAGGGGGCCGGGCCGCCGCCCCGGCCGTCGTCGGCTCCTGAGCTCCCCGACGCCTCGGGAAGCCCGTGGTTGAGGGGATCTGGGCGGATCCGGCGACGAGAAATTGTGAGGAAAAGCCGCGAGGGTGATTGTGACGTGCCCCTCGTTCTCCCTAGCGTGCACCCCAGGCGTCGGGCACTGGCTCGGCCGAAGGCACACCGGAGAGGAAGCTAGTGAACAAGTCACAGCTGATCGACGCGCTCGCTGCGCGCTACGAGGGAAACCGCAAGGCCGCGGCCCACGCACTCGAGTCCGTCCTCGACACGGTCGCCCGTGAGGTCGCGAAGGGCGAGAAGGTCGCCATCACGGGCTTCGGCTCGTTCGAGAAGCGCGTCCGTGCGGCGCGCTGGGTGCGCAACCCGCAGACCGGCGAGCGGATGAAGTCGAAGAAGAAGTCCGTCCCCGCCTTCAAGGCCGGGCAGGACCTCAAGAACATCGTCTCCGGCGCCAAGAAGCTCCCGAAGCTGACCGCGACCGCGCCGGCGAAGAAGGCGTCCTCCGCGAGCACCTCCTCGACGTCGACGAGCTCGAGCACGAAGGCCGCCGGCACGAAGGCCGCCGCCACGAAGGCGACCGCGAAGGGCAGCGCCACGAAGGCCGCCCCCGGCAAGAAGGCCGCCAGCACGAAGGCGACCGCGAAGAAGAGCACCACCAAGAAGACCACCACGGCGGCCGAGAGGACGACGACGGCCGCCGGCACGAAGGCCGCGGCCACCAAGGCACCGGCGACGAAGGCAGCCGCGAAGGCGACCGCCAAGAAGACCAGCGGTGCTGCTGCCAAGAAGGCGTCGACCGCCAAGAAGGCATCGACCGCGAAGAAGGCGACCACTGCGAAGAAGACCGCCTCCTGAGCCTCGACCCGCATGCGTGCCGGCCCCACCGGGTCCCACCGGGTGGGGCCGGTGCGCGTCGGGCCCCTTCGCGTCCGGCCCGGTCGCATCCGGCCTGATCGCCTCTGGTCAGGCGCGGCCGGTGACCGCGGCGGTG
>NZ_CADCUP010000007.1 GCF_902805925.1 uncultured Nocardioides sp. | reverse complement strand
GTGTCCGGGGGGTGCTCTCGGTGGTCGAGTGTCCAGGGGGGTGCTCTCGGTGGTCGAGTGCCCGCGAGGGACGAGCGGGTGTATCGAGACCGCCGGCACAGTGGTCGGGTCTCGATACGCTCGCTGGCGCTCGCTACTCGACCAGCGAGGGGGTGCTGTCGGTGGTCGAGTGTCCGGGGGTGCTCTCGGTGGTCGAGTGCCCAGGGAGGTTGCACTCGGTGGTCGAGTGCCCGCGAGGGACGAGCGGGTGTATCGAGACCGCTGGCACGTGATCGGGTCTCGATACGCTCGCTGGCGCTCGCTACTCGACCAGCGAGGAGGCGCTCGCTACTCGACCAGCGAGGAGGCGCTCGCTACTCGACCAGCGAGGAGGCGCTCGCTACTCGACCAGCGAGGAGGCGCTCGCTACTCGACCAACGAGGGGCGCTCGCTACTCGACCACCGGGAGGGCGTTCGCTAGTCCACCGGGGAGGAGGTGCGCAGGGTGACCCGGTAGCGCACGAAGCTGGGCACCGCGATTGCCGCCACCACGGTCAGCACGACCACGAGCACACCGCCGCCGGTCGCGGCGACCGCCGTGCCGACGACGGCGGCGGTGGCGCCGTGGGTGACGTCGGCGATCCGCGGGCCACCGGCCACGACGACGATGAAGACGCCCTGGAGGCGCCCGCGGACGGCGTCGGTCGCCACCGTCAGCAGCATGGCGTTGCGGAACGCCGAGCTGGCCATGTCGGCGGCGCCGCCGACGACCAGCATGACCAGCGCGACCACGAGCATCGCGCGCGGCGACACCTCGGCGAACCCGACGGCGAGCCCGAACATGGCCATCGCGAGCCCCCAGACGATGATCGCCACGACGACGGCCCGGCCGTGGGCCGAGACCCGGGAGACCCAGCCGGAGAAGATCCCGCCGATCACCGCACCGGCGGGGATCGCGGCGAAGAGCAGCGCGAAGGCGAGCCCGCCCTCCTCCGGCCCGGCGAAGCTCTCGTGCGCGATCTCGGGGA
Organism: uncultured Nocardioides sp.; assembly: GCF_902805925.1. Taxonomy (GTDB): domain Bacteria; phylum Actinomycetota; class Actinomycetes; order Propionibacteriales; family Nocardioidaceae; genus Nocardioides. The sequence continues at coordinate 2,165 of NZ_CADCUP010000007.1, read as the reverse complement.
AGAGCGCCCGCGGCATCCCGAACACCATCGCGATGATGTCGACGACGAACGACATCAGCAGCACCGGCTGCCCGCGCAGGTAGCCCAGCCCCTCCACGATCGACCGCAGGCCGGGCACGCCGGCGACGGCGCCCTCGACGGGCAGGGGCGGCAGCCGCACCACCGCCGACAGCGTGGCGAAGAGGGTGAGGGTGTCGATGAAGTACAGCCACTCGAACCCGAGCACCGGGATCAGCGCGCCGGCGACCAGTGGGCCGCCGATCGCTCCGGCCTGGAAGATGGTGGTGTTCAGCGAGTTGGCCGCCGGCAGCAGATCGTTGCTGACCAGCTTGGGCAGCACGGCGCTGCGGGTGGGCTGGTTGACCGCGAAGAACGCCTGCTGCACCGAGAAGAGGCACAGCAGCAGCCAGACGTTGTCCATCCCCACGGCCGCCTGCACCCAGAACAGGCCGCTGGTGACGATGAGGCCCACCGTGGTGACCACCAGCAACGTCCGGCGGTCGAAGACGTCGGCCAGCGCGCCGCCGTACAGGCCGAAGACGACGAGCGGCACGAGGCCGAAGACGCCGGTGAGCCCGACGTACGCCGAGGAGCCGGTGTCGGCGTAGATCTGCGCGGGCACCGCCACGACGGTCAGCTGGGCGCCGATGACGGTGATGATGTTGGCGAGCCAGAGCCGGCGGAAGTGCGGCTCCTTCAGCGGACGGGTGTCGGCGACGAGGCCACGCAGCTGCACGCGAGGACGATACGTGGCGGTGCCGCCGGCTCATCCGGACAGGCTGGACCTCGCGAGGGACAGGGCGCGCTGCGCGGCGGGGACGGCGAGGTCACGGTCGGCGGGCACCAGGTCGACGCGGGTGCGCCATCCGGCGGTACGTCCGCCGTCGTGTGGGCGCCTAGCATGAAGCCTGTGGGCGTCTCGATGACCGCCACCCTCGAGCCGGGGCTGCGCGGGCCCGAGGCGGAGGCGCTGCCGGCCGGGCGCGGGCTGACGCTGGGCCACCATTCGCAGTCTTTCGAGCACGCCTCCGTCGGCGGCTTCGCGGCGACCCGCTCGTCGGGCCAGTCCTCGGCGGGCTACGGCCGCTTCGACGCGATGGTGGTGGGGCTGATCGAGGCGACCCCGGCGGGCCGCCTCGACATGGGCACCGCCCGGGCCGGCGCCGTGGGCCCCGCGGTGGCGGCGGTGGTGAGCGGCCTGGGCGGCACCCCGCTGGGTGAGGAGCCGGGCCGGGCCTCTGTGGGCGTCCAGGTGCTTCGGGCCGGCAAGGACTCCCTCGACCCCACGGGCGTGCTGAACCCCGGGGTGCTGGTCCCGTGAACCGCTTCTTCACCCTCCTGGTGAACCCGGCCGCCGGCGGCGGTGCCGCCCCCGAGGCGGTCGTGCCCGTGGCCCAGCTGCTCCGCGACGCCGGCGCCGAGGTGGAGGTGACCTACTCGCCGGGGCCGCACGCGATGCGGTCGCTGGCCACCGAGGCCGTGAGGCGCGGTGACGTCGTCGTGTCGGTCGGCGGCGACGGCATGCTCTCCTCGCTGGCCGGCGTGGTCGGCGAGCTCGGCGGGACGCTGGGCATCGTGCCGGCCGGCCGGGGCAACGACTTCGCCCGGATGCTCGGGCTGCCGGGCACGCCGTCCGGTCTCGCGGACGTGCTGCTCACCGGGGCTCCGCGCACCGTCGACCTCCTGTGCGCCGGCGACCGGCTGATCGCCGGCTCCGTCTACGCCGGTGTCGACGCGCGGGCGGCGGCGATCGTGGACCGGGCCACGTGGGTGCCGCGGGCGCTGCAGTACCCGCTCGCCGCCGTGCGGGCGCTCGCGACGTACACGCCGGCCCGCTACCGCCTCGACCTCGACGGCGCGGTCCGCGAGCTCGTGGCCGCGACCGTCGTGGTGGCCAACTCTGCCTACTACGGCAAGGGCATGCGGATCGCCCCGGACGCCAACGTCGACGACGGCCTGCTCGACGTCGTCGTCATCGAGGCCGCCTCCCGGGTGGCCCTGGTGCGCGCCCTCCCCAGCGTGTACGACGGCTCGCACGTCCTGCGGCCGGAGGTGACCGTGCTCCGGGGTCGCCGGGTCGAGGTCTCCGCTGCCGGACGAGACCCCGTGCCGGTCGGCGCCGACGGCGAGCCGCTCGGTGCGCTGCCGGCCCTGGGAGAGGGGGC
>NZ_CADCUP010000006.1 GCF_902805925.1 uncultured Nocardioides sp. | reverse complement strand
TGAGGTAGCCCTGGCGGGCGAGGAGGAAGACGGTCCACGCCATCCCGGTCAGCAGCACGAGCACGGAGAAGAGGACCAGGTCCTCGGTGCGCCAGGCGAGCAGGAACACCACGACCTCGACCAGCCCGACGACGGTCAGCGCGCGCCGCTCGCCCACGCGGGCCACCAGGGCGCCGGCGGGGAGCGACATCAGGAGCTGGCCGATGCCCACCAGCGCCACCACGAGCGCGGCCTGGCCGACGGTCGCGCCGAGCTCGCGGGCGTGCAGGGCGACGATCGGGAGGACCGCGCCGTGGCCCACGCCCTCCACGATGCTCGGGCCGTACGCCGGCAGCGCGATCTGGCGCAGGCGGAAGTCGGTGGACGTCATGGGACGGCCAAGCCTAGGTCTCGGTAGCCTCACCGCCATGACGAGCCCGGACGCGCACGACACCTCCTACGCCGGCTCGCTGGCGCCCGACATCGACGCCTGCTGCCGGCTGCAGGGCGAGTTCACGCTCCGCTCGGGCCAGGTCTCCAGCGAGTACTTCGACAAGTACCTCTTCGAGTCCGACCCGGCCCTGCTCGACCGGGTCGCCACCGCGATGGTCGAGCTGCTGCCGGCGGACACCGAGCTGCTCGGCGGCCTCGAGATGGGCGGCATCCCGCTCGTGACGGTGCTCAGCGCCAAGACGGGCGTCCCCGCGCTCTTCGTGCGCAAGAGGGCCAAGGAGTACGGCACCTGCAAGCTCGCCGAGGGCCCCGACGTGGCCGGTCGCCGGATCACGATCGTCGAGGACGTCGTCACGACAGGCGGCGCCGTGCGCGACGCGACGCGGGGGCTGCGCGAGCGCGGCGCCACCGTCGAGGTCGTCGTCTGCGCGATCGACCGCAGTCCGGCCGGTGAGGACCCGCTCGCCGACGTCGACCTCGAGGTCCGCCCGGTGCTCACCAGGGCCGAGCTGGACGCGGCCGCCTCGGCGCGCGAGCAGGCGGGTGGACGTCGGGGCGCCGGACCGGGCTAGTCGACCTCGCTGCCGAGGATGTCCCGGTCGGGACGGCCGTCGGCGTCGCGGTCCTCGGCCTCCGGGGCGTGGGTCCGTCGGTGTCGCCACCACTCCCAGACGATCGGGATCACCGAGAAGGCCAGGATCACGATGATCGCCTTGTCGATGTTCTCGCCGAGTCCCGGGAAGGCCTGACCGAGGAAGTAGCCGAGCAGCGTGATGCTCATGACCCACGCCACCGCACCGATCGCGCTCCACAGGAAGAAGCGGCGGCGGTCCATGCGGGTCACCCCGGCCACCACGGTGATGAAGGTGCGCACGAACGGCACGAAGCGGCCGATGACCAGCGCCTTGTTGCCGTGCTTGTCGAAGAAGACCTGTGTCTGGTCGAAGTACTTGCGCTTGAGGATCCGCCCCTCGCGCTCGTAGAGCGGTGGCCCCAGCCTCCGCCCGATCTCGTAGCCGCACACGTTGCCGAGGAACGCCGCGGCGCTCAGCAGCACCAGCGCCAGCAGCAGCTCGGCGAACGGCGGGGTGCCGAAGACGTCGATGCGCTCGGCCGCGATGAACAGCCCCAGCGCGAAGAGCAGGGTGTCGCCGGGCAGGAACGGGAAGAAGAGCCCGCACTCGACGAAGATGATGGCCAGGCTGATCCAGAAGAGCTCGGTGCCGAACTGGTCGAGCAGCCAGTTGGGATCCATCCAGTCCATCCCGAGCAGGAGCGGCTGGACGATCGACTGCGCGGTCACAGGCGTCAGCCTAGCGCCGCCCGTCCACCCCTCTAGGCTGCCGTGCGTGAGCGAGGACCCGGACGACGAGCGGGCGCCGTACGACCCGATGCCGCACGGGCCCCCGGAGGTCGGCGTCGGACCCTGGAAGGGGCCCTGGCCGAGCGGTCCCGGCAGCGAGGTGTACGACGCCGATCTGCTCGCCGCGGGCGACCGCCGCAACGTCGTCGACCGCTACCGCTACTGGTCGGTGGAGGCGATCGTCGCCGACCTCGACAGCCGGCGGCACGACTTCCACGTCGCGATCGAGAACTGGCGCCACGACTTCAACATCGGCACGATCGTGCGCTCGGCCAACGCGTTCCTCGCCGCCGAGGTGCACATCGTCGGCAACCGCCGGTGGAACCGCCGCGGCGCCATGGTGACCGACCGCTACCAGCACGTGCGCCACCACGACACCGCCGCCGACCTCGCGACACACCTCCGCGGCGCCGGCGTCCGGCTCCTCGGGATCGACAACCTGCCCGGGTCGGCGCACCTGGAGACGACGCGGGTGCCGCGCCGGGTGTGCTTCCTCTTCGGCCAGGAGGGCCCGGGCCTCTCCGCGGGTGCGCGGGAGGCGTGCGACGGCACCTTCTCGATCGCCCAGTTCGGGTCGACGCGCTCCATCAACGCCTCGGCCGCCGCGGCGATCGCCATGCACGCCTGGGTCCGCGAGCACGCCGACCTGTCCGGCGACGCGGCCTGGCGGGGTTGAGCCGGCCGGCCTCACGATGCCAGATCCCCACATATGTGGATCCGTGCCACCCCCGGGCGTCCCCGCGAGCACCGACGTCGCCTCGTCGACGGCCACGACATGGTCGGTGTCCATGCCTCACGCGACCGACTAGGGTCCTCGGTGAGGCCCAGCACGTCTTCGACCCCTGACCCGCCGAGGAGTCCCCGATGCCCATCGCCACCCCCGAGCGCTACGCCGAGATGCTCGATGCGGCCAAGTCCCGCTCGTTCGCCTACCCGGCGATCAACGTCTCGTCGTCGCAGACCCTGAACGCCGCGCTGCAGGGCTTCGCCGACGCCGGCTCCGACGGCATCATCCAGGTCTCCACCGGCGGCGCCGACTACCTCTCCGGCCCCGGCGTGAAGAACATGGTCAGCGGCTCCGTGGCCTTCGCGGCCTACGCGGCCGAGGTGGCGAAGAACTACCCCGTCAACATCGCCCTGCACACCGACCACTGCCCCAAGGACAAGCTCGACGGCTTCGTCCGGCCGCTGCTGGCGATCTCCGTCGAGAGGGTGAAGCGGGGCGAGATGCCGCTGTTCCAGTCGCACATGTGGGACGGCTCGGCGGTGCTGCTCGACGAGAACCTCGAGATCGCCGCCGACCTGCTCGCCCAGTGCGCGGCCGCGCACATCGTCCTGGAGGTCGAGATCGGGGTCGTGGGCGGCGAGGAGGACGGCGTCGCCCAAAA
>NZ_CADCUP010000005.1 GCF_902805925.1 uncultured Nocardioides sp. | reverse complement strand
CGCGCGACGGACCGGCGGCGAGAACCTCGCGCAGCCGCGCCGGCGCCTCGGCCATGGTGCGGGCGACGGCGAACCGCACGAGCGCCGCCTGGTCGGGGAACCAGTGGCGGACCGCACTCGGCGACCAGCCGGCCTCTGCCGCGACCGTGCGGACCGACACGGCCGCCATGCCCTCGCGGAGCACCACGCGCCGCAGGGCGGCGGCGATCTCGTTCCGGCGCTGGTCATGGTCGATGATGCGCCGAGGACCCGACAGGCAGCTGCACGGCCGGCTGGAGCGGCTGGCGGGCTGGCTCGACCGTCGCTCCAGCGGTGCCGGGCTGTGGGCGGTCGCCATCGTGGGCGTCCTCCTCGCCGGCGACGCCGCCTCGGCGCTGTTCCCCTGAGCCGCGCCACCCGCACGGGGGCCGGCGGGGACCCGAACCCTAGACTCGGCGCGTGCCCGACCGCCCGACCGACCTCGCTGTCAGTGTCGACGGCCTGGTGATGCGGTACGGCGACAAGGTCGCCGTCGACGGCCTGACGATGGCCGTCGAGCGAGGCACGATCACCGCCGTGCTCGGCCCGAACGGCGCCGGCAAGACCACCACGCTCGAGACGTGCGAGGGCTACCGTGCGCCCCAGGGGGGCAGCGTGACCGTGCTCGGCCTGGACCCCCGGCGCGACCGCCGCGAGCTGCTCCCCCGGCTGGGCGTGATGCTCCAGGGCGCCGGCGCGTGGTCGGGCGCCCGCGCGATGGAGATGCTGCGCCACGTCGCCCGGCTGCACGCACACCCGCTGGACGTCGAGGAGCTCGCCGACCGGCTGGGGCTGGGCGACTGCGGGCGGACGCCGTACCGCCGTCTCTCGGGCGGCCAGCAGCAGCGGCTCGGGCTGGCGATGGCGGTGGTCGGCCGTCCCGAGCTGGTCTTCGTCGACGAGCCGACCGCGGGCATGGACCCGCACGCCCGGCGCGCGACGTGGGAGATGCTCACCGACCTGCGTCACGCCGGCGCGACGGTGGTGCTCACGACCCACCTGATGGACGAGGCGGAGCGCCTCGCCGACCGCATCCACATCCTCGACCACGGCAGGCTGCTGGTCTCCGGCACGCCGCTCGAGCTCACCCGCGGCGGCGGCGACGCCACCATCCGGCTGGTGGTCACCCGGCCCTTCCCCGAGGGCGCGCCCGAGTCGCTCGGCCGGGCTCTCGGCCCGCTGACCGCCGTCACCCAGCTCGACGAGTACAGCCTGGTGGTCACCGGGCCCGCCGACTCCACCACCCTGGGGATCGTGTCACGCTGGTGCGAGGAGCACGACGTGCTGCCCGAGTCGCTGGCGCTGGGCCAGCGCAACCTGGAGGACGTGTTCGTGGAGCTGACCGGACGGGGACTGCGCGCATGACCCTCGACCTGTCCCCCGCGCCCGGCTCCGCACCCCTGGGCCGGCAGGTCCTCGCGCAGGCCTCGATGGAGGCCCGCCTGATGCTGCGCCACGGCGAGCAGCTGCTGCTCGCCGTGGTCATCCCGCTCCTCGTGCTCGTCGGCGGCGTCATCGCCGTGGACCGCGTCGGTCTCGACCTCGACCAGCGCCCGATCGACGTGCTCACCCCCGGCGTGCTGGCCCTGGCGGTGATGTCGACGGCGTTCACGTCGCTGGCGATCGCCACCGGCTTCGAGCGCAGGTACGGCGTGATCAAGCGCCTCGGGGCCTCGCCCCTGCCCCGCCACGGCCTGCTGCTGGGCAAGATCCTCGGCCTGCTCGTCGTGGAGGCGATGCAGGTCGTGGTGGTCCTGGTCGCGGCCTCGCTGCTCGGCTGGCGACCCTCCGGGGGTGCCGGCGGGATCGCGCCGGCCGTGCTGGCCCTGCTGCTGGGCACCGCCGCCTTCGCCTCCCTCGGGCTGTTCGTCGCCGGCGTGCTGCGGGCCGAGGCCACGCTGGCCGCGGCCAACCTGGTCTACCTGCTGCTGATGGCCGGCGGCGCCGTCGTGATCCCCGCGTCGTCGTACGGCGGCTTCGGCGAGGTCGCCTCCCTGCTGCCCAGCGGAGCCCTCGGCGAGGCGCTGCGTGCGGCGACGATCGAGGGCGTCTTCGACGTGCGAGCGATGATCGTCCTGGTCGCCTGGGCAGCGTTGGGGACCGTCCTGACCGCCACGACCTTCTCCTGGGAGTGAGAGTGTCCCTGCTGACCGAGTCCAGCCGCCGGCCCGTCGGCCTGCCGGGTCGCCTCCTGTGGCCGCTCGCCGTCACCAACCTGGTCGTCAACATCCTGATCGTCGTCACCGGCGGGGCCGTCCGGCTCACCGGCTCGGGCCTGGGCTGCCCCACCTGGCCCCGGTGCACCGAGGACTCCTTCGTCGCGCACGGGGAGCTGGGGCTGCACGGGGCGATCGAGTTCGGCAACCGGCTCCTCACGTTCGTGCTCGTCGTGGTCGCACTCGCCTGCCTGGTCGCGGCGCTCGCCGCCGGTCACCGGGCCGCCGTGCGGCTCTCGGCGCTGGTGGCCGTGGGCATCGCGGTGCAGGCCCTGATCGGGGGCCTCACCGTGCTGATCGACCTGAACCCGTGGGTGGTCTCGGTGCACCTGCTGGTGTCGATGGCGATCATCGCGGCCTGCACCGTGCTCCTCGACGCCGTCCGCGGCCCGGGCCGCCCCGCCGCATCAGCCCTGTCCGGCCGGCTCGCCTGGTCGGCGCTCGCCGCGGCCTGGGTCGTGCTGGCCCTGGGCACGGTGGTGACCGGGAGCGGCCCCCACAGCGGTGACGTCGAGACCCTCCGCACCGGCATCGACCCCGCGGTCATGTCCCACGTGCACGCGATCGCGGTCTATGTCCTGGTCGCGCTCACCATGGGAGTGCTGGGGCTGGCCCGCCGCGCCGGTGAGGACGTGGTGGCGCGGGCCGCCGGCGTGCTCCTCGGCGTCGAGCTGGCCCAGGGTGCGGTCGGGTTCGCGCAGTACTGGCTCGACCTGCCCGAGCTCCTCGTCGCGGTGCACCTGCTCGGTGCCGCGGTGCTGTCGGCCGCGGTGACGTGGCTCGTGCTGTCGGTCCGGGCTCGCGCCGGGCGCTGAGGGGGACGAGCGGTCCCCGGCCGGGGCACGACCGCGGGCCGTGGGCTCGCGGACAGGGCGAAGAGGTACGGCGCGCAGCCGTGGTCCGCCCACCGCGCGGCGAGCGATGCCAGCGGCGAGGCGTCGCCCGGGTCGGCCAGCTCCCCCACGTAGAGAGGCTTGTCGCCGTCGCCGTGCCTGC
>NZ_CADCUP010000004.1 GCF_902805925.1 uncultured Nocardioides sp. | reverse complement strand
CTGCGTGCTCATGTCTGCTCCCTGAGGTGGTGGCGGGTGTTCGTAGGTGCGTCGAACGGCACGGCGCTGCTTCGACACTGCGGCTCAGGAGCTCTCGTGGGCCCGGCGCAGGAGAAGGTCCTGCTCGCGCGCGTTGCCGGTCAGGGCGGCGGCCTCGGTGAACGCGGCGGCCGCCTCGGTCGACCGGCCGGCCCGCGCCAGCAGGTCGCCGCGCACGCTCGGCAGGAGGTGGGAGCCGCTCAGCGCGCCGGCCGGGAGGGCGTCGAGCACGGCCAGCCCGGCGTCGGGGCCGAACGCGCGGCCGTGCGCCACCGCACGGTTGACCTCGACGACCGGCCCGGGAGCAGCGCCCGCCAGGGCGTCGTACCAGGCGGCGATCCGTCGCCAGTCGGTCTCGCCGGGGGCGGGCGCCCGGGCGTGGCAGGCGGCGATGTGGGCCTGCACGGTGAAGGCGCCGATCGGGCGGCCGCTGCTGCGGCTCACCTGCCCGGAGCGCTCGAGAGCCGCCATCCCGCGGCGGACGAGCAGCTGGTCCCAGCGGGAGCGGTCCTGGTCGTCCAGCAGCACCGGCACGCCGTCGGGGCCGGTGCGGGCGTGCTGGCGGGAGCCCTGCAGCTCCAGGAGGGCCTGCAGGCCGTGGGTGTCGGGCTCGGACGGCTCGAGGGCGGCGAGCATGCGGGCCAGGCGGATGCCCTCGTGGCACAGGTCGGGCCGCAGCCAGTCGTCGCCCGCGGTGGCGGTGTAGCCCTCGTTGAAGATCAGGTAGACCACGCCCATCACGTCGTCGAGACGCCGGGTGCGCTCGGGGCCGGTGGGCAGCTCGAAGGACGCGCCCGAGGTGGCCAGCGTCCTCTTGGCGCGCGAGATGCGCTGGCCGACCGCGCTCTCCTGGGCGAGGAACGCCCGGGCGATCTCGGCGGTGGTGAGGCCACCGACCAGCCGCAGGGTCAAGGCGCTGCGGCTGTCGGGGGAGAGCACGGGGTGGCAGGTGAGGAACAGCAGCCGGAGCACGTCGTCCTCGATGTGGTCGACGGCGGCGTCGAGGTCGGGCACGGTCGCCTCCTCCAGCTCGTGGCCCAGCAGGGCCGTCTTGTCACGCAGGGTCGCGTTGCGCCGGAACTGGTCGATGGCGCGCCGCTTGGCCACCGACATCAGCCAGCCGCCGGGATTGGCCGGCACGCCGTCGGTGGGCCACTGCTCCAGGGCCGCCACCAGGGCGTCCTGCGCGAGGTCCTCGGCCAGCGAGACGTCGCGCGTCATCCGCACGAGGGCCGCGACGAGGCGGGTGGACTCGCGCCGCCACACGGCGGTGACGGCGCGGGCCGCGTCTGCCTGCTCAGTCACGCGGGGGCGGGCCGTCGTCCGGGCTCGCGATGCGGCGGACGTGGACCGAGCCCTCCCACGCGGGCCAGTGCTGCTGGTGCAGGGTGGCCATGAGCCGGCCCTGCTCGCGGGCCTCGTCGTCGTCGCGGACCTCGATCACGGCGTACCCGCCGACGACCTCCTTGGCCTCCGCGAAGGGCCCGTCGGTGGTGGTCACCTGGCCGCCGCGGACGACGAGCTCGGTGCTGGCGTCGGTGGACCAGAGGCCGCCGGCGTCCACGAGCACGCCGCTGGCGAACCCCTCGGCCATCGCGGCGTCCATCGCCGAGACGAGCGCGGGTGGGGCACTGCCGATGTCCTCACGCATGTTGACGAAGACCATGTAGCGCATCGCGGCTACCTCCCTGTGGTGGTGGGTGCTGTCGGGGGTACGTCGAACGGCGGGCGGCGCGTTCGACACCCGCCCGGCACCTCTCAGACGCTCAGCTGGCCTTCTTCTTCGCGGGCGCCTTCTTGGCGGCGGTCTTCTTGGCGGCGGTCTTCTTCGCCGCCGTCTTCTTGGCGGGCGCCTTGGCGGCCTTCTTCGCCGGCGCCGGCTCCTCCGCGTCGTCGTCGTCGCTCTCGCCGCGCGCGCTCTTGGCAGCGGCGACGGACTTCTGCAGGGCCGCGAGGAGGTCGACGACCTCGCCCGAGGACTTGGTGGAGGTGGCTGTCTTCTTGACCTCGCCGCCCTCGATCTTCGCCTTCACCAGGGCCTCGACGGCGCCGGCGTAGTCGTCCTCGAACTCGCTCGCCTCGAAGTCGCCCGCGAGGGTGTCGACGAGCATGTGCGCCATCTTGACCTCGGTGTCCTTGACGTCGCCGACCTCGACCTTGAAGTCGGGCCGGCGCACCTCGTCGGGCCACATCATCGTCTGCATCACGATCACGTCGTCGCGCACGCGCAGCACGGCGACCGAGGTGCGCTGGCGCAGGGCCACGGTGACCACGGCCATCCGGTCGGCGTCGGTCAGCGCCTGGCGCAGCAGGCCGTAGGCCTTGGCGCCGGACTTCTCGGGCTCCAGGTAGTAGCTCTTCTCGAACAGCATCGGGTCGATCTGCTCGCTCGGCACGAACTTCTCGACCGCGATCTCGCGCGAGGACGACGACGGCAGCTCGGCCAGGTCGTCGTCGCTGAGGATGACCATCTCGCCGTCCTCGGTCTCGTAGCCCTTCGCGATGTCGGCGTAGGCGACCTCCTCGCCGTCGATCGAGCAGACGCGCTGGTACTTGATGCGGCCGCCGTCCTTGGCGTGCACCTGCCGGAAGGAGACGTCGTGGGACTCCGTGGCGGCGTACAGCTTGACCGGCACCGATACCAGGCCGAAGGACACGCTGCCCTTCCAGATCGCACGCATGCTCATACCTCCCGTTGGACCGTCTCCGGTCAGTATCGCCGGACCCGGCCCCTCACCGCACCCTCCCCGGCGAGTCGATCAGTAGCGCTCGACCACCTGCGGACGCCCGGCGGGCGGGTCGTAGGGCTCGGGCCAGAAGTCGTCGACGGCGGTCACCAGACCGTCGTCGTCGAAGGTGAAGAACGTGATGCCGGTCATCGTCTCCCCACCCACGGTGACGTCGAGCCAGCTCGTCGCGCCGCGGTCGTCGGCCACGACGCGGCGCAGCGCGAGGTGCCAGTCGCCGGGGTACTCCTGGTTGAACCGCACGTAGGCGTCGCGGCCGATGACGCGCTCGCGGGTCTGCGACATGTCGTAGACGACGTCGGGGGACAGGACCTCCGCGAACCCCGACCAGTCGCGCTCCTCGGCGCACTGCCAGTAGCGCCGGATGGTCTGCTCGTGACCGCTCATGGCCCGACCCTCCCAGACCGCGCCGACATCCCCGCGGGCGAGTCGGCCCCGGCATGATGGGCGCATG
>NZ_CADCUP010000003.1 GCF_902805925.1 uncultured Nocardioides sp. | reverse complement strand
GGAGCGCCGTGGCCAGTGCGCGGTCGAACCACAGCCGGGACCGGGCGCCCAGCTGCCAGGGGCGGCGCAGCACCGACTCGTCCACGGGGGTCACCGTAGACGGGCCACGGGGCGCGCGCGTCAGTCCGCGGGATGATGTCGGTGGCCGGCCCTAGGCTGCCGGCATGGCCGTCGACCTGGAGGAGCTGCTCGTTCCCGACCCGGGCGCGTGGCGCGCCTGGCTGGAGGAGCACCACGACACCTCGCCCGGCGTGTGGCTGGTGCTGACCAAGAAGGGCGGCACGCGCACCACGATGACCTGGGCGACCGCGGTCGACGAGGCGCTGTGCTTCGGCTGGATCGACGGGCAGGCCCGGCGCCGCGACGACGAGACGTCCCTCCAGCGGATGACACCCCGCCGGCCGCGCAGCATGTGGTCGGCGCGCAATGTGGCCCACATCGACCGGCTGGAGCGCGAGGGTCGGATGACGCCTGCCGGCCGGGCGGCCGTCGAGGCCGCCAAGGCGGACGGGCGGTGGGACGCGGCGTACGCCCCGCCCTCGGAGGCCGTCGTGCCCGACGACCTGCTCGCGGCGATCGCGGCCGACCCTGCGGCGCAGGCGATGTTCGAGGTGCTGACCAAGACCAACCGCTACGCGCTCATCCACCGGCTCGGGCAGGTGAAGCGGGCCGAGACGCGGGAGCGCAGGATCGGGGAGTTCGTGGCGATGCTGGCCCGCCAGGAGACCGTCTACCCGCAGAGGGCGCGGCCCGACTAGGGTCGCCCCATGACGCACAGCTCGATTCAGAAGTGGGAGTACCTCACGGCGCCGATCCTCACCCACGCCGCCAAGCAGATCCTCGACAACTTCGGGGCCGACGGCTGGGAGCTGGTGCAGATCGCGCCCGGCATGAACCCCGAGAACAACGTCGGCTACTTCAAGCGCCCGGTGCAGTCCTGATGGCGCACCCGGAGGAGAACCTCGCCGGCCTCGGGCTCTCGGTCCCCGAGGTGGCCAAGCCGGTCGCGGTCTACGTGCCGGCGGTGCGCTCCGGCAACCACGTCCACACCTCCGGCCAGCTGCCGATGCGCGCCGGCGAGCTCATGTACACCGGCAAGGTGGGCGGCGAGGTCTCGGCCGAGGAGGCCGTCGAGTGCGCGCAGCAGTGCGCCCTGAACGCCATCGCGGCCGTCAAGGCCGTGGTCGGTGACCTGGCGCTGGTCAAGCGGGTCGTCAAGGTGGTGTGCTTCGTGGCCTCCACGCCCGACTTCACCGGCCAGCCGGGCGTCGCCAACGGCGTCTCGGAGCTGCTCGGGACGGTCTTCGGCGACGCCGGCGTGCACGCCCGGTCCGCCGTCGGCGTCCCGGTGCTGCCGCTGGACGCACCGGTCGAGGTCGAGATCCTCGTCGAGGTCTGAGCCGGTGCAGCGACTGCCGCTGCCGGGGCACATGGTCGAGCACGCGCAGGCGTACGCCGCGGGCTCGGCCGAGCCCGCGGAGCCCCGCAACGCCGCGACCGTCGTGCTGCTCCGCGGGTCGGCCGCGGGCCCCGAGGTCTACCTCCTGCGCCGGCGGACCTCGATGGCCTTCGCCGGCGGCATGTGCGTCTTCCCGGGCGGCGGGGTGGACGAACGCGACGACGACCCGGCCCTGGCCTGGGCCGGTCCGCCACCGGCGGAGTGGGCGACCCGGCTGGGGGTCGAGGAGGACCTGGCCCGCGCGCTGGTCTGCGCGGCGGTGCGCGAGACCTTCGAGGAGTCCGGCGTGCTGCTGGCCGGCCCGGACGCCGGCTCGGTCGTCTCCGACACCACCGGCCAGGAGTGGGAGGCCGACCGGGCCGCCCTGGAGTCGCACGACCTCGCCCTCGCGGACCTGCTCGTACGCCGCGGCCTGGTGCTCCGCACCGACCTGCTCGGAGCCTGGTCGGGCTGGCTGACGCCGGTGTTCGAGCCGCGCCGCTACCGCACCTGGTTCTTCGTCGCCGTCCTCCCCGAGGGCCAGCGCACCCGTGACGTGTCGAGCGAGTCGTCGTCGGTGGCCTGGATGCCCGCCGGCGCGGCCGTGGACGCGGTGGAGGCGGGGGACCTCCTGATGCTGCCGCCGACGTGGCTGACGTGCCTGGAGGTCGCACTGTTCCCCGCGCCGGCCGAGGTGCTCGCCGACGCCGAGGGGCGGACGGTCGAGATGTTCATGCCCGAGGTCGTCGCCGACGGGGACGGACACATCCTCTCCACCCCCGAGCGCTACACCGCACTGATCGCCGGCCGATGACCTGGGCGGGCGGCGCCTTCGGCGAGCGGGGGCGGTGCGTGCTGGCGCCCAACGCCGACCTGATGACCCTCGACGGCACCAACACCTGGGTGCTGCGCGAGCCAGGGGCGGGCCGGTCGGTCGTGGTCGACCCCGGACCCTCGATCCCCTCGCACCTCGACGAGGTCGCGGCGGTGGCCGGCGACGTCGCGGTCGTGCTGCTGACCCACCACCACCTCGACCACTCCGAGGCGGCCCGCGAGCTCGCCGAGCGGCTGGGCTGCGGGGTGCGCGCGCTCGACCCGGCGCAGCGCCTCGGCAGCGAGGGCCTCGCCGGCGGCGACGTCGTGGCCGTCGACGGGCTCGAGGTCCGCGTGGTCGCCACTCCGGGCCACACCGCCGACTCGCTCTCCTTCCTGCTGCCCGCCGAGGGCGCCGTGCTCACCGGCGACACGGTGCTGGGCCGCGGCACGACGGTGGTCGCCCACCCCGACGGCCGGCTGGGCGCCTACCTCGACTCCCTCGACCGCCTCCACGAGCTGGCGGCGGCGCACGAGGTCGGCACCATCTGGCCCGGTCACGGACCGGTGATCGACGACGCGCTCGGCGCCCTGGACTTCTACCTCGCCCACCGCCGCGAGCGGCTGGCCCAGGTGGAGGCCGCCGTGGCGACCCTCGACGCCGAGGCTCCCGACGTCGCCCGGCAGGTCGTCGAGATCGTGTACGCCGACGTCGACGAGGTGCTGTGGGGAGCCGCCGAGCTCTCCGTGCGCGCCCAGCTGGCCCACCTCTCCTCCCGGTGAGCGGGCGGCCGTCTGGGCCTAGCGGGCGCGGCGGGAGAGGCGCTCGACGTCCATGATCACCACGGAGCGGGGCTCCAGGCGCACCCAGCCGCGGGAGGCGAAGTCGGCCAGCGCCTTGTTGACCGTCTCGCGGGAGGCGCCGACCAGCTGGGCGAGCTCCTCCTGGGTGAGGTCGTGGTGCACGTGCACGCCGTCGTCGGCGGAGCGGCCGAAGCGGTCGGCGAGGTCGAGCAGCTGCTTGGCCACGCGCCCGGGGACGTCGGAGAAGACGAGGTCGGCCACGACGTCGTTGGACTTGCGCAGCCGGCCGGCGAGCTGGGCGAGCAGGCCACGGGCCACCATCGGGCGGCCCTCGAGCCAGCGCAGGAGGTCGGCGTGGGAGAGCGAGACGAACGCCGTGTCGGTGACCGCGGTGACGGTGGCCGAGCGCGGGCCGGGGTCGAACAGCGAGAGCTCGCCGAACATCTGGCCCGGCCCCATGATCGCCAGCAGGTTCTCGCGACCGTCGGAGGACGAGCGGCCCAGCTTCACCTTGCCGTCGGTGACGATGTACAGCTTGTCGCCGGAGTCGCCCTCGTGGAAGAGCACCTCGCCGCGACGCAGCGTCGTCTCGACCATCGAGGCGCGCAGCGCGCCGGCCGCCTCGTCGTCGAGAGCGCTGAACAGCGGCGCCTGGCGCAGTACGTCGTTGTCCACGGGTCCTCCAGTCTCGAGCCGCCCGAGTCGGGCCTCCTGCGCATCCTAGCCAGTGGGCTCGGTCACAGTGCCACACCCGTTGCAGGGGCGACGTGCCACACCCCGCGCCGGGAGGCGACGTGACACTCGCCTCGGAGGCGGTGTCGGCAGCGCGCCGTACTCTGGGCCCGTGCCTGCCGCGACCCCGACCTCCCGCTCCGACCGGCAGCGTCCCGACACCACCGTCGTACGCCGCGCCCGCAAGGTCGACCGCATCCTGGCCGAGACCTACCCCGACGCGCGGTGCGAGCTCGACTTCGCCGACCCGTTCGAGCTGCTGGTCGTCACGGTGCTCTCGGCGCAGACCACCGACCGGCGGGTCAACACCGCCCGGCCTGCGATCTTCGCCGCCTACCCCGACGCCCGGGCGATGGCCGCCGCCCGGCGCGAGCACCTCGAGCAGCTGGTGGGGCCGCTGGGCTTCTTCCGCGCGAAGACGGAGTCGCTGCTGAAGCTGAGCGCCGCCCTCGTGGAGCACCACGGCGGCGAGGTCCCGCCCCGGCTCGAGGACCTGGTGAGGCTGCCGGGCGTGGGCCGCAAGACCGCCAACGTCGTCCTCGGCAACGCCTTCGGCATCCCCGGCATCACCGTGGACACCCACTTCGGCCGCCTCGTGCGCCGCTTCGGCTGGACCGAGGAGACCGATCCGGTGAAGGTCGAGCACATCGTCGGCGACCTCTTCCCCCGTCGCGACTGGACCATGCTGTCGCACCACCTCATCTGGCACGGCCGGCGCATCTGCCATGCCAAGAAGCCGGCCTGCGGTGCCTGCCCGGTCGCCCGTCTCTGCCCGTCCTACGGCGCGGGCCCGACCGACCCCGTCGTCGCGCAGGCGCTGGTCAAGACGCAGGGCCCGGCGTGAGGCCGTACGCCGCGGCGCTGGCGGCCGCCGCGCTGCTGCTCACCGGCTGCGACTCCGGAGCGGTGGACGAGAGGCCCGACGAGGAGCAGACACTGCCCCAGCCGCTGCCCGAGCTGACCCTCGACGCCTTCGGCTCCGACGCCGAGCCGCTGCAGCTGGCCGACGTGCGCGGCCCCGCCGTCATCAACCTGTGGGCCTCGTGGTGCGGCCCGTGCCGCAAGGAGATGCCGATCCTCGAGGAGCTCCAGCAGTCCGATGCCGGCGTCGAGGTGATCGGGGTCGACTTCCAGGACGCCCGGACAGCCGAGGCCCAGGAGCTCGTCGAGCGGACCGGCGTCACCTACCCCCTCTACGAGGACTACGAGGGCGAGCTCAACGGGCTCGCCCCGTTCCCGGCGATGCGCGGGCTGCCCTTCCTGGCGTTCGTCGACGAGGAGGGGCGCGTGGTGCACCAGGAGTTCGTCATCATCGACGACCTCGCCGAGATCGAGGGGCTGGTGCAGGAGCACCTCGGGGTCGGGGCGTGAGCGACACCGCGGGGCTGCCGCGGTGGCTCGACCCGGTGGTCGAGGGTGCGGCCACCATCACCGTCGACGACCTCACCCGCTTCCTGCAGCCCGACGACGTCGTCCCCCGGCGCAGCGCCGTGCTCATGCTGTTCGCCGACGTCGACGGCGACGACCGTGGCGAGCTGCTCCTCACCGAGCGGGCCCACCACATGCGGTCCCACCCCGGCCAGGTGTCCTTCCCCGGCGGCAAGCTCGACCCCGGCGAGACGCCGGTGGAGGCGGCGCTGCGCGAGGCCGAGGAGGAGATCGGGGTCGACCCGGCCGGCGTGCAGGTGTTCGCCGAGCTGCCCGAGCTGTGGCTGCCGCCGAGCAACTTCGCGGTCACGCCGGTGCTCGGCTACTGGCGCCGACGCGGGCCGGTGGGCATCGCGAGCCCCGACGAGGTGCACGCCATCCACCACGTCCCGGTCGCAGAGCTGCTCGACCCGGCTCACCGCGTCTCCGTGCGCCACCCCAGCGGCTGGGTCGGCCCCGGCTTCCTGATCGGGCCCGAGCGTGACGTCATCCTCTGGGGCTTCACCGCCGGCATCGTCTCGCGGCTCTTCGACCACCTCGGCTGGGGCAGCCCGTGGGACGAGTCGCGCTCGCGCGACCTCCCGTCGTACATGCTCCGGGACGACCCCGTCCGTGTCGAGCTGCAGGAGGGCTGAGTGAACCTCCTCGACTGGCTGCTGCTCGCCCTCGCCGGCGTCTACGCCCTCTCCGGCTACTGGCAGGGGTTCGTGACCGGCGCCTTCGCCACCGCGGGCCTGCTGCTCGGCGGCCTGTTCGGGGTCTGGCTCGCGCCGGTCGCGCTGGGCGACGCCGCGCCGTCGTTGTGGGTCTCCCTCGGGGCGCTGTTCATCGTGATCGCGTCGGCCTCGCTGGGCCAGGCGGGCCTGCAGTACGCCGGCGCCCGGATCCGCGACGCCATCACCTGGCAGCCCGCGCGTGCCCTCGACGCCATCGGCGGCGCGGCCCTCAGCGCCGTCGCCGTGCTGATCGTGGCCTGGGCGCTGGGGGTGGCGGTCTCCGGCTCCCGCATCGTCGGGGTGACGGCGCTGGCGCGCGACTCCAGGGTGCTGTCGCAGGTCGACGAGAGGCTGCCCACCAGTGCCGACGGCGTGCTGCGTGCGTTCAACAACGTGGTGGGCACCACCTTCTTCCCCCGCTACCTCGAGCCGTTCGCGCCCGAGCGCATCGTCGAGGTCCAGCCCGGTCCTCAGCGGCTGCTCAGCGACCCCGACGTCGAGGCCGCCCAGGACAGCGTGCTGAAGGTGCACGGCACCAACTCGTGCGGCAACGGCATCGAGGGGTCGGGCTTCCTCTACGCGCCGGGCCGGCTGATGACCAACGCCCACGTCGTCGCGGGCGTCAGCGAGCCCGACGTCCTGCTGGAGACCGGACCCGTGCCGGCCCAGGTCGTGCACTACGACGAGGACCTCGACGTCGCGGTGCTCGCCTTCGACTCGGCGGGGCTGCCGACGATCGGGTTCGACCGGGAGGCCGGTGCCGGCGACGGGGTCGCCATCCTCGGCTATCCCCAGGACGGTCCGTACGACGTCCAGGTCGCGCGGGTGCGCTCGGAGCAGCGGCTCCGCTCGCCCGACATCTACGGCCACGGCACGGTCATCCGCGAGGTCTTCTCGGTGCGGGGCCTGGTCCGGCCGGGCAACTCGGGCGGCCCCATCGTGACCTCCCAGGGCCGCGTCGCCGGCGTGGTCTTCGCGGCGTCGGTCACCGACACCCAGACCGGCTACGCGCTCACCGGTGACGCGGTGGCCGAGAGCGCTGCCCGCGGCCTGACGGCCGGTGCAGCGGTCGACACCGGCAGCTGCGCCGGCTGACGCCTCAGCGGTGGGAGAGGGCGTTCTTCGTCTGCTGTGCCTGGCGGATGGCCCTCTCCGGACCCTTGACCTTCTTGACCTTGCGTAGGCCGATGAAGGCGAGCAGCCCCGCGAGCAGCACGTAGAGCGCCGTCACGATCAGGAACGCCCAGTGCAGGTCGAGGCCCGAGCCGTTCCAGTGGAGAAGGTAGGCGAGGGCGATCGAGAGCATGATCACCGCGAGCACGCCCAGGAACGCCGCGCCGGCGAACAGGCCCAGGCCCGTGCCGCCGGCCTTCACGCTGACCTTGAGCTCCGACTTCGCCAGCTGGATCTCCTTGGAGATGAGCGTGGAGATGTCGCGACTCGCGTCGTGCACCAGTCGGCCGATGGTCGGATCGGTGTCCTTGACCGGTTCCATGAGACCCCTTGTCGTGCTCGTTCGTCGTGGTCAGTGCCCGTGCGTCACAGCGGTCCGACCCTATACGAGCGCGCCGGCGGAGGGCGACGAGGCGTTCGGTAGGGTGGCCCGCGGTGCGCCGGGAAGTCGGGTCGGCAGTCCTGCCGCCGACCCCCGGGGAGTCCTATGAGCTCGGGCACCAACCCCCACGACCGCGGGGAGCGGCAGCGTTTCTTCCTGCCGACCAGCACGCTCGGTGAGGACACGTTCCTCGGCGACCTGTTCCGCCGCGAGACCGTCGGCGGCATGGTCGCCCTGCTCGCCGCGGCGCTGGCCGTCGCGTGGGCCAACTCACCGTGGGACACGGCGTACCTCGACCTGCGCGCGCTGGAGCTCGGCCCCCTCGACCTCGAGCACTGGGCCGCCGACGGCGCGCTGACCCTGTTCTTCTTCGTGGCGGGGCTCGAGCTCAAGCGCGAGTTCGTCGTCGGCTCGCTGCGCCGGCCGGCCGACGCCGCCGTGCCGGTGGTCGCCGCGGCCTGCGGGGTCGCCGTACCGGCCCTGATCTACGTGGCCGTCAACCTCACCAGCAGCAACGGGGAGCCCGGGGGCTGGGCGATCCCGGCGGCCACCGACATCGCCTTCGCCCTGGCGGTGCTCGCGGTCGTGGGGTCCAACCTGCCGACGTCGCTGCGCGCGTTCCTGCTCACCCTGGCGGTCGTCGACGACCTCATCGTCATCGTCATCATCGCGGTGTTCTACACCTCGACCCTGCACCTGGAGGCGCTGGCGATCACCTTCGTGGCGTTCGGCGTGTGGTGGATCGCGCAGCGCGCTCGCGTGAGCACGCCGCTGGTCTACCTGCCGATCGCGGTGGCCGCCTGGTGGTTCATGCACGAGAGCGGCGTGCACGCGACCATCGCCGGCGTGGTCCTCGGTCTGCTCACCCGGGTCCGGCCCGACGCGCACGAGCACCGCAGCCCCGCCGAGCGCCTCGAGCACCTGCTCTCACCGATCTCCGCAGCCGTCGCGGTGCCGTTCTTCGCCTTCATGTCGGCGGGAGTGGTGGTGTCCGGGTCGCTCGGCGAGCTGGCGTCGTCCCCGATCGTGATCGGGGTCGTGGTCGGCCTGGTCATCGGCAAGCCCGTGGGCGTGCTCGGCGGTGCCTGGATCCTCACCCGCTTCACGCGCGCGGAGCTCAACGAGGACCTCGAGTGGCGCGACATGTTCGGGGTCGCGGTGCTGGCCGGCGTCGGCTTCACGGTGTCGCTGCTGGTCTCCGACCTCTCCTTCACCGGCGAGGAGCGGGAGCTGGCCAAGACGGCCGTGCTGGGTGGGTCGCTGGTGGCCGCGGTGGCCGGGGCGCTGCTGCTGGGTCACCGCGACCGGTTCCGGTTCACGCCGTAGCCGCGACCTTCGGGGGGTCTCCTTGCGGTTCGTGGGGGTTGCAACGGGTGCCAACCGCGGGGATCCCCGGATATCCGGGGATCCCAACAGGCCTGCTCACCCCTCGGCGCCCGCGCCCGACCCCTCCTTGTCCTTGATCAGATCCATCACGGTGGAGTCGGCCAGGGTGGTGACGTCGCCGACCTCGCGGTGCTCCGCGACGTCCTTGAGCAGGCGCCGCATGATCTTGCCGGAGCGGGTCTTGGGCAGCTCCGGCACGACCATGATCTGGCGCGGCTTCGCGATGGCGCCGATCTCCTTCTGCACGTGCTTGCGCAGCTCCTCGACGATGTCGGAGCCGCCGTCGCCGGCGGAGTCGCGCAGGATGACGAACGCGCACACCGCCTGACCGGTGGTCTCGTCGGCCGCACCCACGACGGCCGCCTCGGCGACCTTGGGGTGCGACACCAGCGCCGACTCGATCTCGGTGGTGGAGAGGCGGTGGCCGGAGACGTTCATGACGTCGTCGACGCGGCCGAGCAGCCAGACGTCGCCGTCCTCGTCCTTCTTGGCCCCGTCGCCGGCGAAGTAGTAGCCCTGCTTGGCGAAGCGCGACCAGTAGGTGTCCTTGAACCGCTGGTCGTCGCCCCACAGCGTGCGCAGCATCGCCGGCCACGGCTGCTTGATGACCAGGTAGCCGCCCGACCCGTCGGGCACCGAGTCGCCGTTCTCGTCGACGACGTCGGCCTCGATGCCGGGCATGGGCGTCATCGCCGACCCCGGCTTGCCCGCGGTGACACCGGGCAGCGGCGAGATCATCACCTGGCCGGTCTCGGTCTGCCACCAGGTGTCGACGATCGGGCAGCGGTCGCCGCCGATGACCTCGCGGTACCACATGTACGCCTCGGGGTTGATCGACTCACCCACCGACCCCAGCAGCCGCAGCGACGACAGGTCGAACTGGTCGGGGATCTCGCGGCCCTGCTTCATGAAGGTCCGGATGGCGGTGGGGGCGGTGTAGAAGATCGTCACGCCGTACTGCTGGATGATCTCCCACCAGCGGCCCTTGTGCGGGGAGTCGGGCGTGCCCTCGTACATCACCTGCGTCGCTCCGTTGGCGAGCGGGCCGTAGACCAGGTAGCTGTGGCCGGTCACCCAGCCGACGTCGGCGGTGCACCAGTAGACGTCGGTGTCGGCCTTGAGGTCGAAGACCGACCAGTGCGTGTACGACGTGCCGGTGAGGTAGCCGCCGGTGGTGTGCAGGATGCCCTTCGGCTTGCCGGTCGTGCCGGAGGTGTACATGACGTAGAGCGGGTGCTCGGCGTCGTGCATCTCCGCCTCGTGCTCCGCGGAGGCGGAGTCGACGACGTCGTGCCACCACACGTCGCGCTGGTCGTCCCAGTCGACGTCCTGGCCGGTGCGCCGCACCACGAGCACCTTCTCGACGATGGAGGTCTTCGCGCAGGCCTCGTCGACCGCGGGCTTGAGTCCCGACGGCGCACCGCGACGGTAGCCGCCGTCGGAGGTGATGATCACCTTGGCGCCGCAGTCGTCGACGCGGGAGGCCAGCGCATCGGCGGAGAAGCCTCCGAACACCACGGTGTGCGGCGCCCCGAGGCGGGCGCAGGCGAGCATCGCGACGACGGTCTCGGGGATCATCGGCATGTAGATCGCGACCCGGTCGCCCGTGGCGACACCGAGGTCGGTCAGCGCGTTGGCGGCCCGGCAGACCTCGGCCTGGAGGTCGGCGTACGTCAGGTCGCGGGTGTCGTCGGCAGGCTCGCCCACCCAGTGGATCGCGACCTTGTCGCCGTGGCCGGCCTCGACGTGCCGGTCGACGCAGTTGTACGCCGCGTTGAGGGTGCCGCCGGTGAACCACTTCGCGAACGGCGGGTCGTCCCAGTCGAGCACGCGGTCCCACCGCCGGCCCCAGCTGAGGCGGTCGGCGGCCTCGGCCCAGAAGGCCTCCCGGTCGGACGCGGCGCGGGCGTAGGCCTCCTCCGTCATGTTGGCGTCGGCCGCCAGCGGGGCGGGCGGCTCGAAGCGGCGGTCTTCCTTCAGCAGGTTGGAGAGCGTCTCGTCAGCCATGGGGTGAACGTACTCCTCGGGATCGTCGCGCGGGATGGGTGGAGAAGTGGACCGGCCTCCCCGGCGGCCTCGCAGAGGAGACCGCCGGGGAGGCTGGGGACGTCCCGGTCAGTGGGAGACCGCGCCCTCGGCGCCGGCGCCGGTCAGCGCGCGCACCTCGAGCTCGGTGTAGCGGTCCTCCGCAGAGGGCTCGTGGCTGCTGATCGAGCCGAGGTAGCCCAGCAGGAACCCCAGCGGGATCGACACGATGCCGGGGTTGTTCAGCGGGAAGATCGACCAGTCGGCGTCGGGGAACAGCGAGGTGGGCGCCCCCGACATCACCGGCGACAGCAGCACCAGGCCGACCGCCGAGATCAGGCCGCCGTAGATGCTCCACGTGGCGCCGCGGGTGTTGAAGCGCCGCCAGAACATGTTGTAGATGATCGCCGGCAGGTTCGCCGACGCCGCGACCGCGAAGGCGAGCGCGACGAGGAAGGCGATGTTGAGGCGCTGCGCCGGGATGGACAGCGCGATCGCGATCGCGCCGATCACGAACGCCGCGATCCGGGCGACCCTCACCTCGTCCTTCTCCGAGACCGCCTCGTCCTTCTTGATGACCCCCTTGTAGAGGTCGTGGGCCACCGACGAGGACGACGCCAGCGTCAGTCCGGCCACCACGGCGAGGATGGTCGCGAAGGCGACCGCCGCGATGAGGGCCAGCAGGATGGCGCCGCCGGTGGAGCCGTCGCCACCGCCGACCGCCTCCGCGAGCAGCGGGGAGGCCAGGTTCTGGTTGCCGCCCTCCAGCGGGTCCACGCTGCTGCGGTCCAGCAGCGCCGCGGCACCGAAGCCCAGGACCAGCGTCATCAGGTAGAAGACGCCGATCAGCGCGATCGCCCACAGCACCGACTTCCGGGCGTCGCGGGCGGTCGGGACGGTGTAGAAGCGGATCAGGATGTGCGGCAGGCCCGCGGTGCCCAGCACCAGCGCCAGGCCGAGGGACAGGAAGTCGATCTGCGAGGTCAGCGTCGCGCCGTACTGCAGTCCGGGCTGGAGGAACGCCTCGCCCTGGCCGGAGTTCTCCGCGGCCGCGCCGAGGAGGGAGGAGAGGTTGAAGTTGAACTCCGCCAGGACCAGCACCACGATCAGCGCGGAGCCCAGCATGAGCAGCACGGCCTTGACGATCTGGACGTACGTCGTGCCCTTCATGCCGCCGACGACGACGTAGAAGATCATCAGCGCGCCGACGCCGATGATGGTGATGTTCTTGATGGCCTGGCTGTCGACGCCGAGCAGCAGCGCGACGAGGCTGCCGGCGCCGACCATCTGGGCGAGCAGGTAGAAGATCGAGACGACCACGGTCGAGAGGGACGCCGCCGTGCGCACCGGGCGCTGGCTCATCCGGAAGGCCAGCTGGTCGGCCATCGTGTAGCGGCCGGCGTTGCGGAGCATCTCCGCGACGAGCAGCAGCGCGACGAGCCAGGCGACCAGGAAGCCGATGGAGTAGAGGAAGCCGTCGTAGCCGTACACCGCGATGGCACCGGAGATGCCGAGGAACGACGCGGCCGACATGTAGTCGCCGCCGATCGCGAGGCCGTTCTGGAGCCCGGAGAAGGACCGGCCGCCGGAGTAGAAGTCGGCGGCCGTCTTGGTCTGCCGGCTCGCCCAGAACGTGATGGCCACCGTCAGGGCGACGACGGCGAGGAAGAGGACGCTGGTGAGTGCCTGGTCGCTCATGCCTGACCCCTCCGTCCGTCGGTCCCGGCACCGGTGCGGTACTGGGTCTCGAGGTCGCGGGCCAGCGGGTCGAGCTTCGAGGTCGAGTAGCGGCTGTAGAGGTAGGCGAGCCCGAACGTCGTCACGAACTGGAGGAGGCCGAACACCAGGGCGACGTTGATGTTCCCGACGACGCGGGTGCTCATGAAGTCGCCGGCCCAGTTGGAGAGGACGACGTAGAGGAGGTACCACGCCAGGAAGGCGGCGGTCGCGGGGAGCACGAAGCCCCGGTAGCGACGCCGCAGGTCCTGGAACTCGCTGGTCGCGTGGAGCCGGTCGTAGATCGGGTCGTGGCGTGCTGCCTGGTCTGACTGGTCGTGGATCTCAGCCACCGGGGTGCCTTTCCGTGCGCAGGGGAGGTCACGGGTGTGACGACCATCACTGTGACGCAGACGCGGGTACGGCGGGAGGAGGCGCGCGCCGCTCTCGGCCAGCGGGCTCGCGGGTCGGCCAAACGGTCGGTGCGGCACGACGAGTGGTCGTGCGGTCAGGCCGCCTCGAGCGGCAGCCGGAAT
>NZ_CADCUP010000002.1 GCF_902805925.1 uncultured Nocardioides sp. | reverse complement strand
AGGTCGACGTGGAGCCGGCGTTCCGGCAGGACCCCTCGTGGTTCCGCACCGGCGAGCCCGGGCGGGACGGGTGCCGGGTGCCGATCCCGTGGTCGGGCAGCGAGGCGCCGTTCGGCTTCGGGCCGGGGACCGCCCAGCCGTGGATCCCGCAGCCGGCGACGTGGTCGCCACTGACCGTCGCGGCCCAGGCCGGGACTGCCGGCTCGACGCTGGAGCTCTACCGGTCGGCGCTCGCCACGCGACGTACCTTCGCGCACACGGCCGGCGACGACGTCGAGATGCTCGACCTCGGCGAGGACGTGCTGGCCTTCCGCCGCGGACCGCTGACGGTCGCCCTCAACTGCGGTACGGCGCCGGTGCCGCTGCCTGCGGGCGAGGTCATCGCGAGCTCCGGCGACCTGCCGGGCGGGGTGCTACCCCCGGACACCGCCGTCTGGCTGCGCTGAGGCGACCGGCTGCCCCGGCTCGAGCGAGGCGTTGTAGCGAACCATCTGGTCGGCGAAGACGGCGAGCTCGGCGTCGTCCCAGTCGCCGAGGCGCTCGTCGAGGATCCGGCGCCGCTGCTGGGTGACCTCCTCGAAGCGCCGGCGTGCGTCGGCGGTGACGGCCAGGATGCTCGCGCGCCGGTCGGCCGGGTCGGGCGTCCGCTCGACCAGGGCGAGGTCGACGACGTGCTGCACCTGGCGGCTGACCGCGCCCTTGTCGATCTCGAACCTCTCCGCGATGTCGGACGAGCGCTGCGGGCCCATCTCCACGAGGTAGGCCAGCATCAGGTACGCCGCCGGCTGGAGGTCGGGGTGGACCATCGCAGCCCGCGCTGCGATGACACGCCGGACGCGGCGGAGGAGCACCCCGATCTCCCGCTCGAGGGCCACCAGCGATTCGGTGCGGCTCATCGCCGGACCGCCTGCACGGTCGCCGCCGGGGCGATCTCGTCCGCGCGCAGCACGGTGGTGCGCAACGGCACCTCCTCGATGAGGGCCACGAGGACCAGCGCCACCACGGCGAAGGGCACGGCGACCAGGAAGATGTGGCCGATGGCGGTGCCGAAGGCGTGCTCGAAGACCTCCCGCACCGGGCCGGGCAGCGAGGAGTAGTCCGGGATCGAGGAGCTCTCGCCGGGCTGCTGCTCGATGCCCAGCCGGGCCAGGCCGGTGGCCACGGTGTCGGCCACCTGGTGGCTGAGCACCGCACCCAGGACCGAGACGCCGACCGAGCCGCCCATGGAGCGGAAGAACGCCACGGCCGAGGAGGCGGCACCCATGTCGGCCTGCGCGGTGTTGTTCTGCACCGCCAGCACGAGGTTCTGCATGGTGGCGCCCAGCCCGAGGCCGAGCACCGCCATGAACAGCCCGACGACCGCGAGCCCGGTGTGCTCGTCGATGGTGGAGAGCAGCGCCATGCCGATGACGACGAGCACCATGCCGCCGACGAGCCACTTCTTCCAGTAGCCGGTGGCGGTGATGATGCGGCCGGTGCCGATGCTGGAGACCAGCAGGCCGCCGACCATGCACACCGACATCAGGCCGGCGTGGGTCGGGGACATGCCGCGGGCGAGCTGGAAGTACTGCGAGAGGTAGACCGTCGCGCCGAACATCGAGATGCCGATGAGCACGGACGCGCCGGTGGCCAGGGAGGTGGTGCGGTCCCGGAAGAGGCGCAGCGGGATGACCGGGTCGAGGGCGTACCGCGCCTCCACGAGGACGGCGACGGCGAGCACGGCGAGGCCGACGACCACGAGCGCGATGCTGGTGCCGGAGAGCCAGTCGAACTGCTGGCCGGCCAGGGAGACCCAGACGAGCAGCAGCGACACGCCGCCGACGAGCAGGGTCGCGCCGGCGTAGTCGATGTGCACCTCGCGCTTGACGACCGGCAGGTGCAGGGTGCGCTGGAGCACGGCGAAGGCGACCACGGCGACCGGGAGGCCGATGAAGAAGCACCAGCGCCAGCCGGCGGTGTCGACGAGCAGTCCACCGATGAGCGGGCCGGACACGGTCGCCATCGCGAAGACGGCGCCGATGTAGCCGGAGTAGCGGCCCCGCTCGCGCGGGGTCACCATGCTGGCGATGACGACCTGCACCAGGGCGGTCAGGCCACCGACGCCCAGGCCCTGCACCGCACGGGCGCCGATGAGCACCTCCATCGACGGCGCGAAGCCCGCGATCAGCGAGCCGATGGAGAAGATGACCAGCGCCACCTGCACCAGCAGCTTCTTGCTGAAGAGGTCGGCGAGCTTGCCCCAGATCGGCGTCGTGGCGGTCATGGTGAGCAGCGTCGCGACGACGACCCACGTGTAGCCGGTCTGGCTGCCATCGAGGTCCTGGACGATGCGCGGCAGCGCGTTGGTGACGATCGTGCTGGACAGCATGGCGACGAACATGGCGAGGAGGAGGCCGGAGAGGGCCTCGAGCACCTCGCGGTGGCTCATCTCCGCCGCCTGCCCGGCGGAGGAGGCGGGTGCAGCGTGGGACACAGGGACTCGATTCGAGCTCGACGACGGACGACGTACACGGCCTAGAAGGTTGCCGTGAGCAACTATATTCCCGTTCCCCGGAATGTGCGGCCGACCCCGTGTATACAAGGGGACATGGCAGTCATCTCGGTCTGCGTCGTGGAAGACGCGGAGATCATCAGGTTCGGGATCAGGGCCGTGATCGACGCCGCGGACGACGTCGAGCTCGTCGGTGAGGCCGCCAACGCCACCGACGGACTCGCCCAGATCCTTGGCGCCATGCCGGACGTGGTCATCGTCGACGGCGACCTGCCCGACGCCCGGGCCTCCGACCTCGTGCGTGAGCTGCGCGCCCGGGCCCCATCGGTCGCCACCCTGGTCCTGACCAGCGACAAGGACGACGAGGCGGTCGTCGACGCCATCCTCGCCGGGGCCGCGGGCTACGCGCTCAAGCGCATCGGCGGCTCGGCCCTGCTGGGCGGCGTCCGCGCGCTCGCCTCCGGGAAGTCGATGCTCGACCCGCACGCGGTCACCCACCTGCTCAACCGGATGCAGGGCCCCGTGCACGCGACCGGCGAGCTGGCCTCGCTCACCCCGCGCGAGCGTCGCATCCTGTGGCTGATCGGTCAGGGCCTGACGAACCGCCTCATCGGCGAGAGGCTCCACATCGCCGAGAAGACCGTCAAGAACAACGTGACCTCGATGCTGGCCAAGCTCGGCCTCGAGCGCCGCACGCAGGCAGCGGTGCTGGCCTCGCGGCTGGCCGACGAGCTCGAGGACAAGGGCGCTTAGACAGGGGCCGAGGAGGGCCGTCTAGGAGCGGCGGCGCTTCTCCAGGGA
>NZ_CADCUP010000001.1 GCF_902805925.1 uncultured Nocardioides sp. | reverse complement strand
CGGCCTCGGCGAAGAGGCCGTCCACGGCGGCCGGGTCGGCCACGTCGGCCCGCACGACCACGCAGTGGGCGCCGGCGTCCACGACGGCGAGCCGGCACTCCTCGGCCGCCTCGTCGTCGCGCGCGTAGCCGAGCACGAGGTCGTGGCCGTCCGCGGCCAGCCGCAGGGCGGTGGCGGCGCCGATGCCGCGGGTGCCGCCGGTGACCAGGGTGAGGGGTCGCTCCATGGCCGCAGTCAAGCAGGAATGCGCTCGACGCGGCCGCCGCGCTCCGAGACATTCGCCGGACCACGCCTCTCTCGGCAGTCCGCTAGGACCGCCCCGTGAGCACCTCCTCCACCCCCCTGGTCGACACCCGCGACATGGTCGTCGTGCACGGCACCTTCCGCGCCGAGTACGCCCTCGCGCCCGGTCTCGTGCGCGGCGTGGCCGACGGCGACCTGGCCCGGGCGCGCACCGTCGCCGGCCACCTCGACCTCCTGGCCACCCTCCTGCACCACCACCACACCGGCGAGGACCGTGTGCTCTGGCCCCTGCTCAAGCAGCGGTTGACCAGCCACGACGCCGCGACGGTCGCGACGATGGAGAGCCAGCACCACGGCATCCACGAGGCCATGGAGTGCGGCGAGGCGGCGCTGGCGCGAGGGCGCCGGCGTGGTCGACCGCGAGGTCCTGGCCACGGCGCTGGAGGACCTCGGCGCCAGGCTGACCGAGCACCTGGCCGCCGAGGAGGCGGACCTGCTCCCGCTGGCCGCCGCCCACCTCACGCCGGGCGAGTGGCACCGAGTGGTGCTCGGGACGCTGATGTACCGCGGCGACCCCGAGGTGGTCGCCGACATGGTCAGCCACCTCCCGCTCGTGCCGCGCCTGCTGATGCCCCGGGTCGCCCCCGGCATCCATGCCCGCTACGCACGGCGCGTGCACGGCACCCCGACTCCCTAGAGCGATCAGCGCGTCGGCAGCCCCCACCAGGTGTCGAGGCGGGCCAGGGCGGCCGCGTGGTGACCCTCGCGCAGCACCCGCGCGAGCCGCAGGAGGTACGCCGCGATGCCGGCCGTCCCCTGCATCCACCCGACCCCGGGCGGCAGGACCGGGTCGGCGGCGCGGTGCTCGAGGAAGCGCCAGCACGCGCGCGGGCCGTCGGCGTAGGCCCGCTCGACGAGCGCGTCGCCCAGCCGCACGGCGAACGCCAGGTCCTCGTCGTGCCCACCCCGCTGCCAGGCGTCGAGGAAGACGTCACCGACCCCCGCGGTTCCGCAGCAGCGCCCGTCGTTGTCCCAGAACCCGGGTCGCAGCCGGTCGGGGAGCCCCGAGGTGCGCAGGCTGTGCAGACAGCGCCGGTGCCACTGCGAGGGTGGCTCCCCCGCCACCGACGCGACCCCGGCGTGCTCGAGGGCGCTGAAGAGCAGCGAGGTGCCGGCCGGGCCGTGGCACCAGGTGAAGGTCACCGGGTCCTCCCCCGCGATGGGCGGCAGGTAGCGGGGCACGACCAGCCCACCGCCGGTCGTGTCGCCCAGCGACACCAGGTGCTCCGCCCCACGGCGCGCGGCCTCGAGGAGCTCCGGGCGGTCGAGGTCGGCACCCGCGACGGCGAGGGCGGCGGCGATGCCGGCGAGCCCGTGCGACCAGTTGGGCATCTCGGTCGGTGGCCCGGCCGCGGCCTCCCGGAAGCGCAGCGGCACGAACCGCCAGCCTGCGTCCGGCTCCTGCTCGGCCACCAGGACGTCGGCCGCCCGGGTGGCCACGTCCCTCGCGGCCTCCACCCCGTGACGGCCGGCCCACAGGGCGCCCAGGAGCACACCGGCGGTGCCCAGGGTGGCGTCGCTGACCCGCGCACCGGGTCGGTAGCGGGGCGGTCCCACGACCACCTGCGGCCACCCGTCGTCGCCTGCCAGAGCCGAGAGCCGGTCCACCACCGCACCGACGCCCGGGGCGCCCACCGCGGTGAGGGAGCCCATCCGGCTGACGAGGCCGTCGAAGTGGGTGCAGTCGGTCACGTGGTCCAGGTCGGCACGCATCCGTGCCGCGACGCCCTCGGCCAGCCCCGACTCCTCGTCGGTCCAGGGCCGCGCCAGCCGGACCTCGGCGAGCACGTGCGCCAGGCCGCCGATGCCGCTGTGCATCCCGTCGCGGTCCGCGGGCGGCTTCTCGGCCGCGGCCGGCACCGACTCCGGGATCCAGGGGCCGTCGTCCCAGCGCACCTGGTCCAGGACCCAGCGCCAGCCGGCCTCGCCGAGGGCGGCGTACTGCTCGGGGGCGGTCATCTCCCGGATGATCGCAGCCAGCGGAGCACGCGGGCACCCACCGGCAGCCCGTGCCGGTCGTAGTAGGCGAACATCGCGCGCAGCCACGCCTCCTGCCGGTCCCGCGGCTCGCCCGCCGGGCGCTCGACCACCACCTCGACACCGGCCTCGGCGGCGAGCCCGGCCACGGTCGCCTGCCGGCTCGCCACCTCGTAGATCGCCCCCTGTGCCCCGCCCGCGTCAGCCCGCCGACCGGGCGGCGGCCACCACGTGCGCGACGTACGACGCCTCGTCGGGGTGCAGGTTCGGCGCGATGACGTACGCCGCGTCGCACCCGCCCAACGCGGTCGCGAGGTCGTCCCACTCGGCGCGACCGGTGGTCACCACGTCGACGCCGCGGCGTATCAGCGCCGAGGCCACCGCGCGGCCCGTCTTGCCGTGGCCTCCCACCACCGCCACCCTCATCCGCCGGAACCTACCCTGGGTCGGTGGACCTCACCGCTGCCGCCGTCGTATCCGCCCTCGAGTCGCACCGCGACGAGGACGAGCTGCCGACCGTCCGGCGGCGCCTCGCGCCCGACGAGCCCGCCATCGGGATGCGGATGCGCGACCTCTTCGCCGTCGCCAAGGCCCACGCGGCACTGCCGCTCGACCAGGTCGAGGAGCTGCTGCACCACCCGACGTACGAGCCGCGGCTCGCGGCGTTCTGCGTCCTGGACTTCCAGGTGCGGCAGCGGCTCGACGACGAGGCGCGGCAGGCCAGGTACGAGCTCTACCTGCGACGACACGACCGCATCACCACCTGGGACATGGTCGACCGCGCCGCGCCCCGCGTGGTCGGCGGCCACCTGGCCGGCAGCTCGCTCGCGCCGCTGCACGAGCTGGCCGCCTCCTCGGTGCCGCTGGAACGGCGCACGGCGATCACCGCACCCCTCTACTTCGTGAAGTCGGGCAGCTTCGCCGACCTCGCCGGCGGGTTCGACGTCGCGGCCCGGCTGGCCGGCGACGCGGAGCCGGTGGTGCAGAACGCGGTCGGCATCTTCCTCAAGCACGCCGGCACCGCCGACGAGGCGGGGCTGCGCTCGTTCCTCGACCGGCACGCGAGCGAGATGCCGCGGCCCGGGCTGCGGCTGGCCACCGAGAAGCTCGCACCCGAGGTCCGGGCGCGCATCCTGCTCTGAGTGCGGGTGGAGCCCCGCGCCCGTGGCCCGCGACGCGGAGCAGGACGGGGCGGCCTACGACCTCGGCACCGGGACGTGGGCGCCGCATCGCCCGACGCACCACGGCTGGTCCTGGCCTCGCACAGCGACGTGCGCGGCGTACGTCGCGACCACGCCCTCGACCACCACGGGCAGGTGGTCGACGCGGCCGACGGCGGGCCCGTGGACCCGGCGCTCGTCCACGGCGCCGTGCTGCCACCCGGGCAGGACACCTGGCGCGCCCTCCCGGCGGTCGAGCAGCTCGGTGGCTGGCTGGCGCTGGTCCTGGACCGGTCGCGGCTCGACCCCACGTCCGCCTGGTCGCCGCTTCCCGACGCCCCGGAGGAGCGCACCGGCGGCCGGCCCGTCGACGCGCCGGGCGGTGCGGTCGTCGCGGCGGAGGGTTGACTGTACGACGACACCGAGGAGGCCTGGACCCGGCTGCCGCGGCCGACGGGCGAGCGTGTGGTCGACGGGCACCTGGGCCTGCCGGCGAGGCTGACCGCAGCGTCAGACCAGGTCGACCTCGGCGTGCGCCGCCCCGCCGGACAGCCGGGCGTAGCCGGGACCACGGTCGAAGAACGCCTCGGACGCCGCCGGCCGGGCCTCGCGCTCCGCACGGGTGCGCGAGGCGTCGAAGCCGAGCGTGTCGTCGTCGAGCGAGCCGGTGAGCACCACGCCGTAGTCGGCGAGCGCCGCCTCCGGGGAGACCTTGCGCCAGACGACGTCGCGCACGACCAGCGCCGGCTCACGCACCAGCGGGTCGCCCCAGCCGCCACCACCCGTCGTCCGGATGCGGATGACCTCGCCGGCCCGCACCGGCTCGTCGTCGGCCAGGGCGTCGACCTCGCGCTCGTGCGGGCCGCCGGGGTCGATGGTGACCTCGAACGGCTTGCCCGCCTTGCCGCCGCGGACGCCCCAGCACGCCAGGATCGAGCGGTCCGCGATGGACATGAAGTGGCCGTCCTTGACCATCCGGATGTGCTTCTCGTAGCCGAGACCCCCGCGGAACTCCCCCGCGCCGCCGGAGTCCATCGCCAGCCCGAGCGACTCCACCAGGAACGGGAAGCGCGACTCCGTGAACTCGCTCGGCAGGTTGCGGGAGTCGGGCACCACGTGGATGGTGTCCTCGCCGTCGGCGTAGTAGCGGCCGCCGGAGCCGCCGCCGAGCACCTCGCGCATCAGGTACGAGCGGCCGTCGCGGTCCTCGCCGTAGACGCCGGTGTAGCGGATGGTCTCCTGGTCGGCCGGCATCCTGCCGTCGACCGCCTTGGCCACCACGCCCGCCAGGACGCCGAGCAGACGGAGGATGACGAAGGTGCGCGCGTTGGTCGGCGCCGGGAAGACCGGCGTGAGCAGCGTGCCCGGCTCCGGGAACCGCAGCTCGATCAGCGGCACGATGCCCTCGTTGACGTCGAGCTCGGCCATCCGCTCCGGGCTCTCCGCGAGGTTGCGCAGGATCGGCGCCAGCCACTTCTTGAGGAAGACGCCGTCGCTGTAGTCGCCGCAGTGGTTGATCGGCCCCTTCGCCTGCGGGCCGGTGCCGTCGAAGTCGAGCACCAGCCGCTCGCCGTCGGGGTCGTCGGCGGGCGTGCGCGTCAGCGTGATGCGCTGGGTGTGCAGCTGCGGCTCGTCGACGCCGTCGTGCTCGGCGTAGTCCTCCCAGGTCCAGGAGCCGACCGGGATCCGGCTCAGGATCTCGCGGCGGTACGTCGTCGTCGTCCGGTCGAGGATGGCGTCGAAGCAGGACTCGACGACGGCGACGCCGTACCGCTCGAAGAGCTCCCCGAGGCGGCGGGCACCCATCAGGCAGGCCGAGCACTCGGCGTCGAGGTCGGCGGCGAGGGACTCGGGCATCCGCGAGTTGCGCGTCATGATCGAGAGCGCCGCCTTGTTGGGCACCCCGGCGTCCCAGAGCCGGATCGGCGGCACCATCAGGCCCTCCTCGAAGACGCTGGTGGCGTGGCTGGGCATCGAGCCCGGCACCGCGCCGCCGATGTCGTCGTGGTGGCCGAAGGCCTGCACGAAGGCGACCACGCTGCGCCGCCCATCGGCCTCGGCGAAGACCGGCACGGTGACGCAGAGGTCGGGCAGGTGGCCGATGCCGCCCTCGGAGCGGTAGACGTCGTTGTGGAAGAAGACGTCGCCCTCGCGCATCTCCTCGATCGGGAAGTCGCGGGCGACGGGGTGCACGAGGGCGGAGTACGAGCGACCGGTCAGCTTGCGCAGCAGCCGGTCGTGGATGCCGGCCCGGAAGTCGTGGGCGTCGCGGATCATCGGGCTGCGCGAGGTGCGGCCGATGGCGGTCTCCACCTCCATCTCGACGCTGGCGAGCGAGCCCTGGACGATCTCGACGAGCACCGGGTCGGCGCCGGCACCGGCGTCGTCGGTGAGCATGCCGTAGGGGAACTGGGTGGGAGCGCGGCGGCTCATGCCTGGTCCTCCTTCTCGTCGCGGGTCACGATGATGTTCAGGAAGCCGTCGATGCGGGCGGTGAAGCCGGGGTGCACCGGCACGGTGGAGCCGAACTCCTCGATGATCACCGGCCCGGCGACCGAGTGCCCCGGTGGCAGGTCGGGCCGCCACAGCACCGGCGTGTCGACGTACTCATCGTCGGCGTGGAAGCACACCGGGCGCGTCGGCCCGCCCCGCGACGTGGTCCGGTCGGCGGTCTCGTGGCGCATGATCTCCGGCCGCTGGATCGGCCCGATGCCTGACGTGC
Organism: uncultured Nocardioides sp.; assembly: GCF_902805925.1. GTDB lineage: Bacteria > Actinomycetota > Actinomycetes > Propionibacteriales > Nocardioidaceae > Nocardioides. Next base: position 49,866 of record NZ_CADCUP010000001.1, on the reverse strand, counting down.
GGAGGTTGACCCACTCCACCTGCTGCGAGGCGTCGGCCGAGAAGTCGTAGCCGTACAGCGCCCGGTGCTCGGCGTGGAACCGCCGCGCCACCTCGTCGAGCACTCCCCGGTCGATCGGCCCCTCGGGCACCGGCACCCGCACCTCGAAGGCCTGCCCGAAGTAGCGCACGTCGGCGGTGCGCTGGAAGACGTGGGCCTCCTCGGTGAACCCCTCGGTCACCAGCGCGGCGCGCGCCTGCTCCGCCAGGGCGTCGTACGCCGTCTGCAGGGTCGCCGGGTCGAGCGACCCGTGCAGCGCGACGTGGGTCTGCACGTAGTCGTTCTTGACGTCCACGGTGAGCAGCCCGAACGCGGAGACGTTGCCGGGGTTGGGCGGGACGAGGACCGTGGGGATGCCCAGGATGTCCATGAGCCGGCAGAGCAGCAGGGAGCCGGAGCCGCCGAAGGTGGTGAGGGTGAAGTCGCGGACGTCGAGGCCGCGCTTGACCGTCACCTGCCGCAGCGCGTTGGCCTGGTTCCACGCGGAGATCTCGAGCACGCCGGCGGCACAGGCCTCGGCCGACATGCCGAGCTCCTTCGCCAGCGTCTCGATGCCGGCCCTGGCGGCGCCGGCGTCGAGCGGGATCTCGCCGCCGAGCAGGTGGGGCGGGATGCGGCCGAGGAGGACGTGGGCGTCGGTGATGGTGACCTCGGTGCCGTCCTTGCCGTAGCAGATCGGCCCCGGGTCGGCGCCGGCCGACCGCGGCCCGACCTTGAGCGTGCCCTCGGGCGAGAGCCAGGCGATCGAGCCGCCGCCCGCGCCGACGGTGACCACGTCGATCATCGGGATCTTGGAGGGGTAGACGCCCACGCTGCCCTCGGTGGTGAGCGCGGGCTGGCCGTCGATGACGACCGAGACATCGGTCGAGGTGCCGCCACCGTCACTGGTGAGCACCCGGTCGAAGCCGGCGACCCGGGCGATCAGCGCGGCGCCGAGCGCGCCGGCGGCCGGGCCGGACAGCACGGTGGTGATCGGCTGGTGCACGACCTCGTCGGCGCTCAGCACGCCGCCGTTCGACTTCATGACGTAGAACGGCACCTTGCGCCGGCCGTACTCCTCGAGCCGGCGACTGATGTTGGTGACGTAGCGGCTCAGCCGAGGCTTCACCGCGGCGTCGACGAGGGTGGTCATGGCGCGCTCGTACTCGCGGTACTCCCGCAGCACCTCGCTGGAGATGGAGACGACGGCCCCGGGGTGCTCCTCGGCGAGGACCGCCCGCATCCGCTCCTCGTGCTCCGGGTTGGCGTAGGAGTGCAGGAAGCAGACGCCGAGGGCGTCGATGCCCGCGGCGCGGAACCAGCGCGCCACCTCGCGGGCACCGGCCTCGTCGAACGGCCGCACCTCTGCGCCGGTGAAGTCCAGGCGCCCACCCACCGCCCTGACCAGGTGCCGGGGCACGATCCGGGGCGGCTTCACCCAGAAGTAGGAGTTGCCGTAGCCGTCGGGCACCGACTGCCGTGCGATCTCCAGCATCGCGTCGTACCCCTCGGTGGTGATGAACCCGAGCGCGTCGACCTTGCCCTCCAGCAGCTGGTTGGTCGCCACCGTCGTGCCGTGGCTGACCGCCGCGATCGCGCTGCCGTCGCCGGGCGGGAGACCGAGCAACCCCAGCACCTTGTCGATGCCCGCCATGAACCCGTCGGCCGGGTCCGACGGCGTCGACGGGGTCTTGGTCGTGGCCAGCTCCCCGGTCTCCTCGTCGAGGGCGACGACGTCGGTGAAGGTGCCACCGGTGTCGATGCCGATGCGGATCCGGCGAGTCGCGGGCTCAGGCATGCGGACCATTCAAACGGGCCGGTACGGCGACCGGCGAGAGCAACAGTTGCCGACGAGCCGCGGATCCACTGTCAGGTGGTGCCAGCCACCACGGTGGCGCCCGTGCCCCTGCGTCGATAGACAGGGGAGCCCATGCCTCGGGCAGCACTCCCTGTCCTCACGCTGGGCTACGCGGGGCTCGGCTCGGCAGCCTGAGCCGCCCCGACTCCGGCCGCGGCCCAGCCCCCGACGTGAGCGCGCGGGTCGTGCGTCGTGCAGGCGCTCGGCCGCGCGACTGATCCGGTCACACCCGACCCGGCTCGATCGTCAACACAGCAAGCACACCACTCCAGGAGGCACCATGAAGACCATGACCTGCCGGGCCCTCGGAGGGCCCTGCGACCTCGAGCACCACGGCGAGAGCGCCGACGACGTCATCAACGCCCAGGACCGCCACCTCAAGGAGGCGGAGAAGGCGGGCGACGCGACCCACCAGGAGGCCCGCGACGCGATGAAGGGCCGTTGGCGGCACCCCAAGAAGTCGATGGACTGGTACCGCGACGCCAAGCGGGCCTTCGCCGCGCTCCCCGACGACAGCGCCTCCAGCCATCCCTGAACCGGCCGGCGGCACGCGCCACCACGACCCTCACCGGGTGCTCCAACCGGCACCCCGGACACAGACGAGATCGAGAGGAACACACCATGCCCACACAGACCACCACGGACCACGCGGACGGCTTCAGCGCCGAGGAGCGCGCTGCGATGAAGGAACGGGCCGCCGAGCTGCGGTCCGCAGGCAGGACGGGTGCCAAGAAGGCCGACGGGCTCCAGGCGGTGCTCGACCGCATCGCCGGCATGTCGCCACCCGACCGGATGCTGGCAGAGCGCGTGCACATGACGGTCACCACGGCCGCCCCGAGCCTGGTGCCGAAGACCTGGTACGGCATGCCGGCCTACGCCAACGACGCCGGCAGGGTCGTCGTGTACTTCCAGGACGCCGAGAAGTTCAAGAGCCGCTACTCCACCGTCGGGTTCAACGACGACGCCACCCTCGACGAGGGGGACATGTGGGCGACGTCGTTCGCCATCACCGCCTGGAACGCGACCGTGGAGGCGAGGCTCAGGGAGCTGGCACGCGCGGCCACCGCCTGAGCGCGCGCGCCGGATGTCCAGGGTGCGAGCTCCGCCGCGGAACCTCGCACCCGGGCCCGCCTCCTGCCGATGACATCTGGGTCGTCGTGGTTTGCTGGGACGGCTCCAGGCGAGGCAGCACCCGAGGTCACCGACTGCTCAGCTCGCCGCGGTCGGCACCGGCCGAGAGGCTCGTCTCCCCGAACGCCCCCTCGCGTCGCCCGATCCCGAAAGGAGCCCCGCGAGACCGCGGGTCAACCCCATGAGCCCTTCCAACCCCCTGCGCCGCGCGTTCGCCCGGGCCCGCACCACCATCGCGCTGGGCGCGCTGACCGCTGCCGCCCCCGTCCTCCTCGGCGCGCACGCCGCCACCGGGCTCGCCTTCTCCCCCGACCCCGCCCCGGCCCCCGCCGCGGCGGAGGCCGATGAGAAGCAGGTCTCCCGGGCGGCTGGCCGCAACAGCGCGGGCGAGGTGTGGCAGGCGCCGCAGCGGGCGCACCCGGCCAACGCCGGCAACCCGCTGGCCGACCGCATCTGGGGCGTCTACGAAGGCCCGCAGGACCAGGTCTGGGCTCCCTACCGGGCGGCCACCGGCGTCGAGAAGGAGCTCATCGGCAAGATCGCGCTGCGGCCCCGTACGAAGTGGTTCGGCTCCTACCTGGCCGACAGCCGGGTCATCGACTCGGTCACCGCCTACATCGAGTCCTCGCAGAAGGGCGACCCGAGCGCCCTGGTGCAGATGGCGGTCTTCCGGATGAAGCCGTGGGAGCACGAGGCGTGCACCCGTCCGTCCACCCCGGCCGAGAAGGCCTCCTACGTCCGCTGGATCGACAACCTCGCCACCGCCATCGCCGACACCCCCACGCTCGTCGTGATGCAGCCCGACGGGCCGTTCCTGTGGTGCGTGCCCGACAGGGGTGCCAAGGCACGGCTCCTGACCTATGCCACCCGCAAGCTGAGCTCGCTGCCGGCCACCTCGGTCTACATCGACGCCGGTGCAGCCGACTGGTGCGAGAACGGCAAGGGCGCCGACCCCGCCCGGTGCGCCGCCATCCTCAAGCGCACCGGCGTCCGGTACGCCCGCGGGTTCGCCCTCGACTCCACCCACTACACCGGACCGTCGCAGAACATCGACCACGGCACCGACATCGTGGAGATCCTGGCCCGCGACGGGTACGGCCAGAAGCACTTCATCATCGACACCGCCAAGTCCGGCCAGCCGACGAGCTGGTTGGACATGATCCCCTCCGAGCGCGGCGGCCTCAACGACGACGGCCGCACGTGCAAGCGGCCCGGCATGCGACGCTGCGTCACCCTGGGCATCCCGCCCACCGTCGACGTCGCCGACCCGCAGTGGGGACTGTCCGCCGCTGACAGGGCACTGGCCGCGAAGCACGTCGACGGATTCGTCTGGTTCGGCCGCCCGTGGCTCTACAAGCAGGCCGACCCGTTCGTGAAGCAGCGGGCCCTGGACATGGGCAGGTCCACCCCCTGGCCCGGCCCCGTCCTCACCGACTGACCGCAGCCACGGCGCGGCAGCGCGCGCACGGGGCCGGCACGCCGGCGATCACTCGTCGCGCTCCTCCGGCGGGTCCTCCTCGGGCTCGAACGTGCTGCCCTCGCCGCCGACCATGCCGATCTCCGCGCCGACGTCCTCGGTCGGGTCCGGAGTGGCCGGCGGGGAGTCCTCGCGCTCGTGGGGCGACGACTCGCCCGGTGTCGTGGTCATGTCTCTCCCTTCGTTGCAGGTCGGTACCCCGGCTGATGGGGAACATGAAGACGCCCGGTCAGCCGGCGGCCGCGGCCTCGTACGCCGCCGCGACCTCCAGCAGCCGCCGGTCGGCCCCGTGCGGGGCGACCACCTGGATGCCCACGGGCAGGCCGTCGGGCGTGCGGCCGGCGGGCAGGGAGATGGCCGGGCAGCCGGTGACGGTGATGAAGTACGCCGACCGCATCCAGTCGAGGTAGGTCTCCATCGGCCTGCCGTTGATGTCGGCCGGGAACTCCTGGTCGGCCGGGAACGGCGGCACCTGGGAGACCGGCAGGACCAGGACGTCGTACTGCTCGAAGAACAGGCGCATGGTCTCGGCGAGGGCGGTGCGCTGGGCGTACGCCCGGGCGACGTCGGCGCCGCTCAGGCCCTCACCGAGCCGGATGTTGTCGGCCAGCGACTGCTTGAAGGAGCCGGGGTCGTCGGCCAGCAGCCGCCCGAACCTGGCCTGGAAGTGCCAGGCGCGCAGGGTGCGGAAGGTGTCGTCGGCGAGCGAGAGGTCGGGGTGGTCGGCGGAGACGCCGGCGCCCTCGCGCGCGAGCGCCGCGGCCGCCTGGTCGACCACGGCGGCGACCCGGTCGTCGACCTCGAAGGCACCGCCGAGGTCGATGCTGACGGCTGCGCGCAGGCCGGCGAGCGTGCCGGAGACCGGCGGGGCGAAGACCGGGCCGGGGTCACCCAGGGCGAGCGGGGCCCGTGGGTCGGGGCCGGCGAGCACCGACAGCAGCAGCGCGAGGTCGCCGACGTTGCGGGCCATCGGTCCGGCGACCGACGTCGACTCCCACTGGTTGTCGAGCGGCCACTCCGGCACCCGCCCCAGCGAGGGACGCATGCCGACGACGCCGCAGAACGACGCCGGGTTGCGCAGCGAGCCGCCCATGTCGGAGCCCTCGGCGAGCGGCACCATGCCGGAGGCCAGCGCGCACGCCGCCCCCCCGCTGGAGCCGCCCGCGGAGAAGCGCGGGTCGACCGGGTTCAGCGTGGTGCCGAAGAGGGTGTTGAAGGTGTGCGACCCGGCCGCGAACTCCGGCACGTTGGTCTTGCCGATCGTCACCGCGCCCGCGCGGCGCACGCGCTCGACGACGAGCTCGTCGGCCTCGGGCACGTGGTCGGCGCGCAGCGGCGAGCCGTACGTCGTGCGCCACCCGCCGACCGCGTGGGTGTCCTTGAAGGCGAAGGGCAGGCCGTGCAGAGGTCCGAGCTTGCGTCCGGCGGCGCTCGCGGCGTCGGCGTCGGCGGCGCCCGCGCGGGCGCGCTCCTCGTCGAGGGACACGATGGCGTTGAGCTCGGGGTTGCGCTCGGCGATCCGCTCGAGGTGCAGGTCGAGCAGCTCGCGCGCCGAGACCCGGCGCGACGCCACCGCCGCGGCCATCTCCCGGGCGGTGGAGTCGGGGTCCAGGTCCGTCACCGGCGGCGCCCCAGCACCGCGCCCGCGACGACGCCGACGAGCACGAGGCCTGCGCCGACGCCGACGCCGCGCAGGAAGTCGTCGTGGCCGCCGGCCGCCGCGGCGGGGGGCGTGAAGACGGTCCGCGGCCTGCCGGGGGACGACGACTGGGCCGCCGCCTCGACCGGGGAGGCCGTCGAGAACGAGGCGCCGGAGAGCACGTCGCCGATGTTGCCGAAGAACTCGGCGGCCATCCTGCGGGACACCGAGGTCAGCATCCGCTGGCCCACCCCGCCGACCATGCCGCCCACGACGGCGTCGGCGTCGTAGGTGACCCGGGTGGTGCCGTCGCCCGCGGCGGCGAAGGAGACCGCGACCTGCGCGCCGATGGTGCCCGGGGCGCCAGCGCCCCGGAGGTCCATCTGCAGCGACTCGTGCGGCTTGAGGTCGTGCAGCGTGCAGCTGCCGGCGTACGTGCCCTTGATCGCGGCGACGCCGGCGGTGACGGTCATGTCGTAGGAGTTCTCCCCGGTCGCCTCGAGCCTCGAGCAGCCCGGGATCGTGCGCACCAGGACGGAGGGGTCGAGCAGGGCGTCCCAGACCCGCTCGACGGGAGCCTGCAGGACGCTAACGCCCGTGACCTTCATGGCGTCTCCTTTCTGCTGCGCAGTGCGAAGAGGTCGGACGGCGAGATCGGCATCGAGGTGATGGCGATGCCCTCGGCGTCCTCGATGGCGGCGGCGATCGCCGCGGAGCCGGGGATCACGCCGGCCTCCCCCGCGCCCTTGATGCCGAGCGGGTTCAGCGGCGAGGGCGTCTCGAGGTGGTCGATCTCGATCTCGCCGGGGACCTCGGTGACGTAGGGCATCAGGAAGTCCATGAACGAGGCGTTCTGCAGCTGCCCCGACTCGTCGTACTCCATCTTCTCGTAGAGCGCACCGCCCACGCCCTGAGCGACCCCGCCGTGGATCTGCCCCTCGACGATCATCGGGTTGATGATGTTGCCGCAGTCGTGGACGACGGCGTAGCGCAGGATCCTGATCTCGGCGGTGTCGGGGTCGGTCTCGACGATGACGGCGTGCATGCCGGAGGCGAACGTCGCCCGCTGCGGGGAGTAGAAGTCGCGACCCTCCAGGCCCGGCTCGTCGTCCTCGGCGACCGGGGGCTTGCCGGGGTCGCCCACCACGAACTGGGTGGCCAGCTTGGAGGCCTCGTCGAAGGCGTAGCGCAGCGGGTTCGACAGCACCGCCACCGTGCCGAGGGCCAGCGACGCGTCGGTGCCGCGCACCCGGACGACCCCGTCCACGATCTCGAGGTCGTCGACGTCGGCCTCCAGCGCCTCCGCGGCGATGCGCAGCGCCTTGTCCTTGGCCGCCTTCGCCGCCAGGTGGACCGCCGAGCCGCTCATCACGGCCGCGCGGGAGGCGAAGGTGCCGACGGCGTACGGCATCCTGCGGGTGTCGCCGGACACGACCTCGACGTCCTCCAGAGGTACGCCGAGCTCGTCGGCGACGATCTGCGCGAACACCGTGGCGTGCCCCTGGCCCTGGGTGGTGAGGCCGATGGCGACCTTGACCTTGCCGGAGGTCTCGACGTGCACGTGCGCCCCCTCGTAGGGGCCGACGCCGGTGCCCTCGACGTAGCAGGCCAGGCCGATGCCGATCCGTCGCCCCTCGGCGGCCGCCTCCGCCTTGAGCGCCGGGAAGCCGTCCCAGCCGATGAGCTCCTTGATCTTGTGCAGCGAGGCGGGGTAGTCGCCGGAGTCGTACTCGAGCTCGCGGCCGTCCTGGAAGACCAGCCCGTGGTCGAAGGGGAACTCGTCGGGCTGGATGAAGTTGGCCGCCCGCACCTCAGCCCGGTCGAGCCCGAGCTCGGCGGCGATGGCGTCCATGGTGCGCTCCATGACGAAGCAGCCCTGCGGGCGCCCGGCGCCGCGGTAGGGCGTGACCATCACGGTGTTGGTGAACAGCGACTCGAAGCGCACGCGGTAGGCGCCCGGCTTGTAGGGCCCGAGCAGCTGGGTGGCGGTGATGATCGGCACGATGAGGCCGTACGGCGAGTAGGCGCCGTGGTCGTGCCAGAACATCACGTCGAGCCCCAGCACCCGGCCGTCGTCGTCGAAGCCGACCTCGACGTGGTGCACCTGGCCGCGCTCGTGGGCGGAGGAGATGAAGTGCTCGCGGCGGTCCTCGGTGAACTTCACCGGCCGGCCGAGGGCGCGCGCGGCCATCGGCACGAGCAGCTCCTCGGGCCACGGGTGGTTGATCTTCACGCCGAAGCCGCCGCCCACGTCGGGGGTGATGACGTCGACCTGGTCGAGGTCGAGCCCCAGGCGCGCGGCCACGCAGCCGCGGACGCCGGTGGAGGTCTGCGTGGAGCTCCACACGGTGAGCCGGCTGGTGTCGGGGTCCCAGCGCGAGACCACGCCCCGGCCCTCCATCGGCTGGCACGAGCTGCGCTCGATCATCAGGTCCAGCGAGATCCGGCGGGGCGCGGCGGCGATGGCGGCCGGCGCGTCGCCGTTGCGCTGCTCCATCCGGGCGCCGACGTTGTCGGGCACGTCGTCGTGCACGGCGCAGGTCGCCGCGCGCGCGGCGTCGATGCCCACGACCGGCGGCAGCACCTCGTAGGAGACCCGGATCAGGTCGACGGCGTCCTCGGCGACGTAGCGGTCCTCGGCGACGACGAAGGCGATCGCCTCGCCGACGTAGTTCACCTCGTCCCTGGCCAGGGCGTGCTGCGTGCGGCCGTGGGTCAGCGCCGGGTGCGGGATCAGCAGCGGCAGCGGCTCGGCCATCGGGCCGGGCAGGTCCTCGTGGGTCCAGACCGCGTGCACGCCGTCGAGGTCGAGGACGGCCTCGACGTCGATCCCGACGATGCGCGCGTGGGCGTGCGGCGAGCGCAGGACGGCGGCGTGCAGCGTGCCGGCGTGGGTGTCGACGAGCACGTCGTCGACGTAGCGCCCCCTGCCGCGCAGGAAGCGCTGGTCCTCGACGCGCTCGACCCTCTGGCCGAAGAGCCTCGTGGTCACGACTGCTCACCCGCCTGGATCTCGGCCGCACGCAGGACCGACCTCACGATGTTCTGGTAGCCGGTGCAGCGGCACAGGTTGCCGGCGATCATCTCGGTCGCCTCCTCGCGGGTCGGCGTGGGGTTCTCGCGCAGGCCCGCGGTGATCGTGGTGAGGAAGCCGGGGGTGCAGAAGCCGCACTGGAGGCCGTGGCACTCCGCGAACGCCTGCTGCACCGGGCCGAGCGAGTCGTCGTCGCCACCGAGCCCCTCGACCGTGGTGATCTCGGCGTCGGCGACCGACACCGCGAGCATCAGGCACGAGCGCACCGGCCGACCGTCGAGCAGCACCGTGCAGGCGCCGCACACGCCGTGCTCGCAGCCGACGTGGGTGCCGGTGAGGCCGCAGTCGTGGCGGATCGCGTCGGAGAGCAGCCGCCGCGCGGGCACGCGGACGTCGTGCGCCGCGCCGTTGACGTGCAGCGTGACGTCGTGCAGGTCGTCGCGGAACACCTCAGCCATGGGCCCTCCTCCGGGCGTGCTCGGTGGCGGCGGCCAGCACGCGGGGCGTCAGCACCCGCACGAGCTGGCGCCGGTAGTCGAGGCTGGCGTGGATGTCGGCCGACGGCTCGAGCTCGGCCAGGGCCGCCTCGCCGGGGTCCTCGGCGCAGGTCAGGTCGACGACCGTGGGCCGCTCGCACACCGAGAAGAAGCCGGCGCTCGCGGAGACGACGTCGTCGCCGTCGACCTCGACCAGCGCCGCCACGCCGGCCATCGCGTAGTCGCCGTGCCGGCGGGCCAGCTCCTCGAACGCCACCCCGGAGCGCGGGCCCAGCGCCGGGAAGAACGCCTCCACGGCGATCTCGTCGTGGGAGAGCGAGGTCTCGAGCGGGCCGACGTACAGCTCCTCGGCGGCGACCGTACGCCGCCCGCGCGGGCCCTCCACGTCGACCGAACCGCCCAGCAGCGCCAGCACCGCCGGCAGCTCGGAGGCGGGGTCGGCGTGCACCACCGAGCCCACCGTGGTGCCGCGGTTGCGGATCGTCGCGTGGGCGACGTGCCGCAGCGCCAGGGTGACCAGCGGCTGCACCCGCTCGACCTCCGCCGAGGCGAGCACCGCGCTGTGCCGCGCGAGCGCCCCCACGCGCACGCCCTCGTCGGTGACGTCGACGTGGTCGAGGTCCGGCAGCCCGTTGATGTCGACGAGCCGCGAGGGCTGCGCCAGCCGCATCGAGAGCAGCGGCAGGAGCGACTGGCCACCGGCGAGGACCTTCGCGTCGGGGTCCTCACCGAGAGCGGTGAGGGCCTCCGACAGCGACGACGGGCGGACGTAGGCGAAGGGCGCCGGCTTCACGGGGTCCTCCTCATGCGGTCCTCCTCATAGTGCGCGGGTGACCTCGCCCGAGTCCGTGGCGCGGTGCCGCCAGGCGACCATGTGGAAGAACACGATGACGACGATCGTGCCGAGCGCGATGCCGCCGAGCTGGAAGTCGTCGGTGACCTGCAGCGAGACGTTGCCGATGCCGATGATGATGCCGGCGGCGAGGCCGACCAGGTTGACGGGCAGCCCGAAGTCGACGCGGTTCTCGACCCAGATCTTGGCGCCCACCAGACCGATCATGCCGTAGAGCACCACGGTGATCCCGCCGAGCACGCCACCGGGGGTGGCGTTGACGATCGCCCCGAACTTCGGGCACAGGCCGAGCAGGATCGCGACCGCGGCAGCGACGTAGTAGGCGGCGGTGGAGTAGACGCGGGTGGCGCCCATGACGCCGATGTTCTCGGCGTACGTCGTGGTCGGCGAGCCGCCGAACGCGCTGGCGAACGCCGTGGCCAGGCCGTCGGCGCCGATGGCGCGGCCCATGTAGGGGTCGAGGTCGTCACCGGTCATCTCGGCGACCGCCTTGACGTGGCCGGTGTTCTCGGCGATGAGGGCGATGACGCCGGGGAGCACCAGGAGGACGAAGGTCAGCGAGATGCTCGGACCGTGCACGGCGTCGACGCCGTCGGCGAGCGTGCCGCTGGGGAAGCCGATCCAGTCGGCGGCCTGGACCCCGGCCCAGCTGACGCGGTCGTGCTCGGTCGCCTCGGTGGCGCCGCCCAGCACGGAGGTGATCGGGCCGAGGACCAGGTCGGCGGCGAAGGACAGCAGGTAGCCGAAGATCAGCGCGAGGAACACCGCGATGCGCGACCAGAAGCCCGGGAAGGTCACCGCGGCGAAGACCATGAACGCCGCGGTCAGCAGGGCGATCCACTGGTCCTGGGGCCAGTAGACGCCCGCGACGACCGGCGCCAGGTTGAAGCCGATCAGCATGACCACCGCTCCGGTGACCGCGGGCGGCAGGATCCGGTGGATCAGGCGGGCGCCGGCGAAGTGGACGAGCACGCCGACGAGGGCCAGCACGATGCCGGCGACCATGATCGCACCGGTGACGTCGGCGGAGTCGCCGCCCTGGGCGCGGATCGCCGCGACGCTCGCCACGAACGAGGCGCTGGTGCCGAGGTAGGACGGCACCTTGTTGGAGCAGATGAGCAGGAACAGGATCGTGCAGAGGCCCGAGAACATGATGGCGAGGTTGGCGTCGAGGCCCATCACCAGCGGGAAGACGAACGTCGCCCCGAACATCGCCACGACGTGCTGCGCGCCGAGGCCGATCGTCTTGCTCCACGGCAGGCGCTGGTGCGGCGCGACCGCCACGCCGGGCTCCGGGTCGACGACCTCCCACTTGAACATCGACATCGTCGGCGTCCCTCCTGCATCGGTTGGGGTGAGCCCGAGAGTCACAAGCTAGTGCGACCCATGACACACCCATCAGGGCGAGAACTGTCGAAGGAACGCCGCGCCCGCTGGCAGGGGTTGACGTCACCGAGTCCGAGTCGTCCGTCAGGAGAGGTCGAGCACCCGCAGCGCCACCGCCACATCGAGCCGGAGGTGCGGGTCGGTCGAGAGCGGGCCGAGCTGCTTCTCCAGCTTGGTCACCCGGTAGCGCAGGGTGTTGTAGTGCACGAACTGCGCCCGGGCCGCCTCGGCCACGTTGAAGTTGGTGTCCAGCAGCACCTGCAGGGTCTCGCGGGCCTTGGCCGCCTCGACGCCGGGCTCGGCGAGCGGGCCGAGCACGTCCCGGGCGAACTCGCGCAGCTCCGCGGCGTCGGGCACCAGCGCGAAGAGCCGGTGCACGCCGAGCTGGTCGAAGAAGGTCGTCGACCCGCTGCCGTGCAGCTTCTTGCCGATCGCCAGCGCGCGCCGCGACTGGGCGTACGCCGAGGGCAGCCCCTCCAGCGACGCGGTCACCCGGCTGACGCCGACCGTGAACGGTCGCCGCCCACCGCCCCTGTCGCCCGCGACGGCCGTGACCACCCGACGTACGACGTCGTGCCCGAGCGGGTCGCGCTGGACCGCGGGGAGCAGGCAGACGACCTCGGAGGAGAAGTCGGCGGTGGGGACGCCCTCGGCGACGTCGCGGGTGACCTGCCGCCAGGCGCGGGCGAACCGCTCCTGCCACTGCCGGTGCTGGGCCGACTCCCCCGTCGTGTCGGCCGGTGCCGGGTCGATCTCGGCGCAGACGACCACCAGGGGACGGGTGAGGTCCCAGCCGAAGGAGGCGAGGTGGCCGGTGACGTAGGCCGAGTCGCCGGCACGGCCGAGGAACAGGTCGCGCAGGAAGTCGCCCTGGTACTTCGTCTCGACGGCCGACACCGCCTGCTCGCGCGTCACCAGCAGCGCAGCCACCGCGGCGGCCCGCTCGAGCGCGTGCACGTCGTCCTGGTCGATCGTCCCGGTGGCCCGGCAGGCGACCAGCCGCGCCAGGTCGGTGCCGCCGGCCACGACGCGGAGCACGCGCGCCTCCCCCGCACCGAGGGATACGCCGTCGGCACCCGCCCGCTCGACGCGCACGCGCCCCGTGTGGTCGAGCAGGCCGGCTGCGGACAGCGTCTCGCGGAGGTCGTCGGTGAGGGCGGCCGCCCGCTCGCGACCGTCGGTGGAGGTGATGAGCACGCCGAGGTCGAGCACCCGGGCCGCCTCGGCGGCGATCCGGTCGAGGTCACCGCCCTCGAGCACGAGCTCGGTCAGCGCCGAGTGCAGGGCGTCGATGCGGGCCAGCGCCGCGCTGGCCCGGTCACGTGTCGTCACAATGTGGACCTCGTCCGCGGCACCGTTGGCAGAACCTCACATCGGCAAACCCTAGCCACCGGCTCTACGGTGGTCGGACCATGCCAGCCGACCTGCCAGCCGCCCTGCCCGTCAGCGCCCCGGCCCGGCTGCGCGGGCTGCTGGCGCGCACCCCGGACACCCGGCTCGACGTCGTGCACCGAGGCGCCCATGCGCTCTACCTCGCGCTGCCCGGGGCGGAGCCCCGCTGCGTCGGCGTGGTCGGCTCGCGGGCCACCGCCGTGCCGTGCGCCGTCCGGCTCGCCGCGCCGACGCTGCACCCCCTGACCGGCGACCGCGCCGAGGTCCGCGACGGCGTGCTGCTCGTCGACGGCACCGCCCTGCCCGTGCGCCGCGTGGTCGACGCCGCCGTCCCCCGGCTGACGCGTGCCCCCGCCGTGGCCGACCCGCTGCAGGGCATCGATCCCCGGGTCGCCGCCGAGCTGGCCGGTCTCACCGTCGACCCGGCGCACCTGGACTCGGTGCTGGGCAGCGGGGGCGGCCTCACCCCGCTCGGCGACGACGTGGTCTGCGGCTGGCTGGCGATGCACCGGGCGCTCGGTGCCCCGGCGCCGGAGGCCGACGACGTCGTACGCCGCGCGCGCGAGCGCACCACCCTCCTCTCCGCGACGCTCGTGCAGCACGCCGCCGACGGGGAGGTGATCCCGGAGTTCGCCGCCTGGGTCGCCGCGTCGCCGACCGACGAGCCCGCCCGGGCGGCCGCCCTCGCCGCCGTCGGCCACAGCTCCGGGGCCGGACTCCTGCACGGCGCCCGCCACGCCCTGCTCCACCTCTCCCGGAAGGCCGTCGGATGACCTCCTCCTCCCCCAGCCACGTCGAGCTGCGCCCCGGTGCGTACGCCGACTCGGTGGCCCTCCTGCAGGTCAGCCGCACCCTCCAGCAGCTGTCGGGCGTCGCGGCGGCGCAGGTGGCGATGGCCACGCCGCTCAACGTCGAGGTGCTCACCCAGATGGGCTTCGAGGTGCCCGAGGCGGCCACCGCCAACGACCTCGTCGTCGCGGTCCGACTGACCGACGACGCCCCACCCGACGCGCTCGGCCGGGCGCACGCCGCGATGGAGGCCGCCCTCGCCACCCGCACCGAGTCGGCCTCGGTCGAGCAGGCGCCGTCGCGCACCACCGCCTCCGCCCTCCGGTCGGCACCCGCCGACAGCCTGGTCCTCGTCTCGGTGCCCGGCCCGAACGCCCTCGTCGAGGCGATCGACGCCGTCGAGGCGGGCTGCGACGTGATGGTCTTCAGCGACAACATGCCCCTCGACGACGAGCTCGCGCTCAAGCACGCGGCGGCCGAGCGCGGGGTCCTGGTGATGGGTCCCGACTGCGGCACCAGCGTGCTGGGCGGCATCGGGCTCGGCTTCGCCAACACCACCGAGCCGGGCCCGGTCGGCCTGGTCGCCGCCTCCGGCACCGGCGCCCAGCAGCTGCTCTGCCTCCTCGACCACGCGGGCGTCGGCGTCACCCACGCCCTCGGCGTCGGCGGGCGCGACCTCTCCGCCCAGGTGCGCGGCCTCTCGACCCGTGCCGCCCTCGCCCGCCTCGACGCCGACGGCTCCGTCGAGCTCGTCGTGCTGGTCTCCAAGCCGCCGGCCGACGACGTGGCCACCGAGATCCGCGCGTACGCCGACGGGCTGGCCACCCCGGTCGAGCTGGCGTTCCTCGGGCCCGGCCGACCGGACCTGACCGCGGCGGCCGAGGCGACGCTGCGGGCGCTGGGCCGAGACGTGCCGGCATGGCCGGTGCACGAGCCGTCGACCGCCCGGGAGCCGCGCGGTGGACACCTGCGCGGCCTCTTCGTCGGCGGCACCCTGTGCGACGAGGCGATGCTCGTCGCCGGCGCCGAGCTGGGCCCGATCCGCAGCAACATCCCCCTCGAGGCGGGGCTGGAGGTCGGCTCCGACCTGACCGCCGACGCACACACGATGGTGGACTTCGGCGACGACGACCTCACCGCCGGGCGGGCGCACCCGATGATCGACCCGACCCTGCGCCTGGAGCACCTGGCCCGGGTGGCGGCGGACCCGTCCACCGGCGTCATCCTCATGGACGTCGTCCTCGGCCACGCCGCCGAACCCGACCCGGCCGCCCTCCTCGCACCCGCGATCGCCGCCACGACGCAGCCCGTCGTCGTCTCCGTGGTCGGCACCTCCGCCGACCCCCAGGGGCTCGACCGGCAGGTCGCCGCCCTCGTCGGGGCCGGCGCCCAGGTGCACCTCTCCAACGCCGGCGCCGCCCGCGCCGCTGTCGCCCTGACCCTCGCGGGAGGAGCCCGATGACCACCCGGACCCCCCAGCTCGTGGTCGGCGTCGGCGCCGACCTCTTCGCCGACGCGGTCTCGGGCCAGGCCGTCGAGGTCACCCGTGTCGACTGGCGGCCGCCGATGGACGGCACCGCCGTCGACCTCGCCGGCGTGGCGGGAGACCCGCTGCGAGCCGCCGCCAACGAGCAGGCGCTCGCCGCGATGCTCGGCGTCCAGGCGTTGCTCGTCGACGTCGGCCCCGCCTCGGAGGTGCTCGGGCTGCAGGAGGGCGAGTTCCTCCACGCCGGTCCTCCCATCGGGTGGGAGCGCACGTCGGGCCCGCTGCGGGGCGCCCTGATGGGCGGCGCCGCGCTCGAGGGCCTGGTCGAGGACCCCGAGGACGCCGTGGCTCTCTTCGAGGCGGGCACCTCGGTCAGCCTCGAGCCGTGCCACCACCGGGGCACCGTGGGCCCGATGGCCGGTGTGGTCACCCCCTCGATGTGGATGTTCGTCCTCGAGGACCCCGCGACCGGGCGCCGTACCCACTGCTCGCTCAACGAGGGGCTCGGCAAGGTGCTGCGGTACGGCGCCTACGCCCCCGACGTCCTGACCAGGCTGCGGTGGATGGGCGACGTGCTCGGCCCGCTGCTGCGCACGGCCGTGCGCGCGGCCGGACCCGTCGACGTGACCGGCATCCTCACCCAGATGCTGCAGATGGGCGACGAGGCCCACAACCGCAACCGCGCCGGCACCCTGATGCTGCTGCGCGACCTCGCGCCCGCGATGGCGATGTCGGGGGCGGACTCCGCCGACGTCGGGGAGTCGCTGCGCTTCGTCGGTGCCAACGACCACTTCTTCCTCAACCTCGCGATGCCGGCGTGCAAGCTCGCGCTCGACGCCGCCCGCGGCATCGAGGGCTCGACGATGGTCGTGGCGATGGCCCGCAACGGCACCGACTTCGGCATCCAGGTGGCCGGCACGGGCGACGAGTGGTTCACCGGGCCGGCCCAGGTGGCCGACGGCCTCTACCTCGGCGACCACGGCCCCGACGACGCCAACCCCGACATCGGCGACTCCGCCATCACCGAGACCGCCGGCATCGGCGGCTTCGCGATGGCCACCGCCCCGGCGATCGTGCGCCTCGTCGGCGGCACGGTGCCCGACGCGCTGGCGACCACCCGCCGGATGCACGAGATCACGCTCGGCGAGAACCCCCGCTGGTCCGTGCCGATCCTGGACTTCCGCGGCGTGCCGTCCGGGATCGACGTCACGCGGGTCTGCCGGACCGGGATCCTGCCGCAGATCAACACCGGCATGGCCGGCCGGGTCGCCGGCACCGGTCAGGTCGGCGCCGGCCTCGTCACGCCGCCCGCCGAGATCTTCCCGGCCGCCCTGGCGCGACTGGCCGAGAGGGCGCGCGAGCGCGCTGCCCCGCGCGGCGCTCAGGCGTCGGGAGCCCGGTCGTTGTAGGACCCGGCGACCTCCTGGCCGGACAGCCGGGCGATCGCCGCCATCACCTCGTCGGTGACGATGCGGCGGGCCCTGCCCAGCGGCACGCCGTCGAAGCGCCCGGCGACGTGGAGCGGCTCCCCGAAGGCCACGTGCACCGTCACCAGCCGGGGCCGGTTGGTGCCCACGGGCATCAGGTCCTCGGTGCCGCGCAGGCCGACGGGCACGATCGGCACCCCGGCCGTCAGGGCCACGTGGGCCGCACCGGTGCGGCCGCGGTAGAGCCGGCCGTCGCGGCTGCGGGTGCCCTCGGGGTAGATCCCGAACGCATCGCCGCGCCCGACGACCGCCAGTGCGGTCTCGAGGCTGTTGATGGCGGCCTGCGGGTCGTCACGGTCCACCGGCAGCATGCCGATGCCCTCGAACCACGCGCGGGTCAGGAGCCCCTTGACCCCCCGGCCCTCGAAGTAGTCCTTCTTCGCCAGGAACGCCACCCTGCGGGGCACCACGACCGGGATGACGACGGAGTCGACGAAGCTGAGGTGGTTGCTGGCCAGGATGACCCCGCCGGTCGCCGGCACGTTCTCGAGGCCCGTCACCTCCGGCCGCCAGATCGCCTTGGCGAGGGGCGCGACGACGGGGTGGACCAGGCCGTAGAGCATGCCGCCCATCATGCCGCTCCCGCGGCGGGGCGCACGAGGACCGGAGCGGTGATGGACGAAGGGCCCCCGCACGTATGAGATGCGGGGGCCCTCCTGGTGACCGGATCGTGGTGACGCTTCCAGTCGATCGCTCCTCGACACCGATCCCAGCACCCCGTCACCCTGGCGCCTCGGCGGCTCCACCCCGAAGGGCCTCGCCACCGCACGGATCCTCGTCTCCGAGCCATCCCGCGCTCCCCGGGGGGAGTGCGTGGAGCAGTTCTATGCCCCCGGGAAGGGCGGGCACAAGAGGGGGCGTGGACTTTCCCCACTATTGGCGCGAGACCCCTCCGTCCTCCACAGGTTCCGCGACCTCCTGCACAGGACCGTCCACAGTCCCGTCCACAGGCAGGGTCGCGGTCCAGAAGGCGGCACGCAGGTCGATCGACCCCGACGGCCGCCGGGGTGTCCCCTCCTCGAGGTAGGCCTGCCTCGCCTCGTCCTGGTGGCTCGGCGGCAGCGAGCCGTCGGCCCGCACGACGCGCCACCACGGCACCGGACCGCCGGAGGAGGCGAGCACCGAGCCGACCTGCCGCGGCCCTCCCCCGCCCAGCACCCCGCCGACGGCCTCCGCGATCGAGCCGTACGTCGTGACGCGCCCCCGCGGCACCCGCTCGACGCACCGCAGCACCAGCTCGGCGTACTCCTCCGGGTCGACCCGTCCCGTCACCCGGCGCGTCACGAGGGCTCCTCCGCAGGGCGGACGGCGAGCAGGCACAGCGCCGTGGCGAGCAGGACGCCGAGCAGGCCCGCGATCCACGCCCCCGCCACGTCGACGTCGCCGCGCAGCAGCCGGGCGGCGGCCAGCAGCGCCGGCACGGGCAGCAGCACGAGCAGCGCCCGTCGCAGCCACAGCTCCTGCAGCCGGCGGGGGACCCGGGCCTGCGCCGGACCGTAGGACGCCAGCACCGCCGCCACGTGGGCCGCGACCAGGCAGGCGGCGGCGCCGACCGCCGCCGGGTGCAGGGCGTCGTCGCCCGGGGGGCCCACCGCCCACCACCCCACCGACAGCGCCAGGACCACGATCCCGGCCACGGACTCCGGGAAGACGGCCCAGCTCACCGCGAGGGCGCCCAGGGGCACGGCGAACCACGGCGAAGGGGCCGTGCCGACCGGTGCGGTGAGGAGCACCGCCAGCACGGGTGCCACGGCCACGACGGCCCGCAACAACCACACCCAGCGCCCACCCCGCACCACCATCATCGCGACCTCATCGCGGGCAGCTGGGCGCGCCGGGCGAGCCGGTGCAGCACCTCGTCGAGGGTGCCGGGCCCGCGCCACGGCACGACGGGGCAGCCGGTGGCGGCGAGGTGCCGCAGCAGGTCGTCGCGGTCCAGGCGACGCATCCGCCAGGCGAGCCCGGCCAGCCGCTCGTCGGTGCCCTCCGCCACGGCCATCCGCACGTCGGGGGGCAGCGTGTCGACCACCACCACGTGCAGCCCGCGCCGGCTGGCCGTGGCCACCGCCGTGACGAGCGCGGGGTCGAGCATCGGCGAGAGCACGTGGACGACCGTGCCGCCGGGGACGCCGAGCGCGAAGCCCTCGGGCAGCCTCGCCCGGGAGTGGAGACGGGTGCGGGCGAGGGTGCCCTGGAGGCGGCGCAGGTGGCGCTGGCCGGCGGCCGGCGCCAGCCGCACGTCATCGGCACCGAGCACCCGCAGGCCGACCCGGTCGCCGCGGCGCACGTGGTGCTCGGCCAGCGAGGAGGCGGCCCGCACGGCGAGGTCCAGGCTGCTGGCCTCGCCGTCGACACCGCCGGAGCGGCCGAGGTCGACGAGAGCGTCGACCACGACGAGCACGGCGCTGTCCTCCTCGGCGCGCGTGGTCACCACGTGCAACGACCCCGTGCGCAGCGAGGTGCGCCACTGGATGCGCCGGAGCCGGTCGCCGGTGGCGAAGGGGCGGATGCCGGAGAACTCCGTGCCCGAGCCGTTGCGGCGCGAGCGGTGCGCGCCCACGAGCCCGACCGGGGCCGGCGCCTCGGCCCGCGAGTCGTACGGCGCCGGGCCGGGCATCACGAACATCCTCGCGCCCTGCACGCGCGTCGCGCCGAAGCGGAACCCGGCCCACCGGCTCGTGAGCGCGACCCGCTCGTCGCCCAGCGTCCGGCGGCCCCACCGGCGCGGGCTGACCCGCAGCGAGTGGTCGTCGTCGGCCAGCGCCACCAGGGCCCCGCCGGGCGGCCGGGTAGCGACGTACGGCGCCCGGGCGGCGGCCCGGGACACCACCTCGACGCCCTCGGCAGCCTCGAGCCGCAGCCGCAGGGTCGTGCCCTGGCCCTCGTGCAGGGTGACGTGGTCGAGGCGGTGGTCGACGCGCGGGTGACCGGACGGCCGGTGCAGCAACGACATCAGCACGAGCAGCAGGAAGGGGCTCACCAGCACGACGACCACCGGCCGGCCCAGCGTCACCCCGGCCAGCAGGCCGACGGCCGCCAGCACCACGGCCCGCGCCAGCGCCGGGGTGGCCCGCCAGGTGGTCACGACCGCCTGCCGCCCAGCGTCGGCGGTGTGGGCACGTCGGAGAGGACGGAGTCGACGACGCGCTGCCCCGACGCCGAGGTCATCCACAGCTCGGGCCGCACGGTGATGCGGTGCGCCAGGACCGGGCGGGCGACCGCCTTGACGTCCTCGGGGATCACGAAGTCGCGGCCTCGCAGGACCGCGAAGCCACGGGCGGCGAGCACCAGGCCCAGCGAGCCGCGGGGCGAGGCGCCGGTGAGGGCGTCGGGGTGTGCCCGGGTCGCGGTGACGAGGTCGACGCAGTAGCGGCCGATGCTCTCGTCGACCTCCACCTCCTCGACCGCCGCCTGCATGGCGAGCACCCCGGCGGCGTCGGTCACCCGCTCGAGCTCCACCTCCTCCCGGCGCCGGGCGAGCCGCCGCGCCACGACGTCGTACTCCTGCTCGGCGCCGGGGTAGCCGAAGCTGACCCGCAGCAGGAAGCGGTCCAGCTGCGCCTCGGGCAGCGGGTAGGTGCCCTCGTACTCCACCGGGTTGGCGGTGGCGAGCACGTGGAAGGGCGCCGGCAGCGCGAACGTCTCGCCCTCGATGGTGACCTGCCGCTCCTGCATCGCCTCCAGCAGCGCCGCCTGCGTCTTGGGCGGGGTGCGGTTGATCTCGTCCGCCAGCAGCAGGCCGGTGAACAGCGGTCCCCTGCGGAAGTCGAACCGGCCCTCACGCTGGTCGTAGATGAAGGAGCCGGTGAGGTCGGCGGGCAGCAGGTCGGGGGTGAACTGGGCCCGCGCGAAGTCCAGGCCGAGCGCCTGCGCGAACGAGCGTGCGGCGAGCGTCTTGCCGAGCCCCGGGAAGTCCTCGAGCAGGACGTGCCCCTTGGCCAGCACCGCGGCGAGCACCAGCGCCAGCTTGTCGTGCTTGCCCACGACCGCCTTCTCGACCTCGGCCAGCACCCGGCCCGCCAGCTCGGCGGCCTCGCCGACCCCCATGGTTCCGGGGCCCTCCGTCGTCACAGCTCCTCGATCCTGGTCAGCAGGCGGTCGATCTCGGCCACCGAGAGGCGCCGGCCGGGGTCTCGGCGCAGGGCGGCCCACTCCGGTCCCAGGCGCTCGTCGGAGGTCCGGGCGTCGGCGGGCACGCCGAGCCGCGCCTCGAGCCGGGTGCTGCCCAGCTCCAGCAGCCGTCGTCGCAGCGCGGGCTCGGCCTCCCGGGTGTCGGCGTGGCTCTGGAGCAGCCGGAGGTAGCCCGACAGCACGGGGTCCTGCGCGACGGGGCGGAAGGAGCCCTCGAGCTCGGTGTTCCACTCGGCCGCGGGGGCGTCGAGGGCCTCCTGGACCAGCCGCCACACGAGCCAGGCGAGGAGCAGCAGCAGGAGCAGGGGCAGCGCGTGCGGCTCGTAGTCCAGCGCCCACAGCACGGCGTACGTCGCGGCGTACGCCGCCACGGCGAGCAGCGCCGGACGGCCCTGCCCGCTCGTCACCGCTCCCCCGGCGAGGCGGCCCCGCGGCGGAGCTGGATCGCGGCCAGGGCGGCGCGGGCGGCCTCCCGGGACGCCTCGCCCAGCGGGTGCTCGGAGAAGCGCGCCTCGCGGTACAGCTCGCCCAGGACGTAGGTCGCGTGCGAGTCGGCCCCCACCAGGTCGAGCATCCGGTAGGTGAACTCCGAGGAGGTCTCCCACGGCTCGCGGGGCAGCCCGGCCTCGCGCGCCTGCACCTCGAAGCGGTGCCAGCAGGCCTCGATGGCCGTGCGCGGCTCGCCCTCCTCGAGGATCCTGCGCTGCACCGACGCGTCGCGCTCCATCTGCCGCGCCACCAGGGCCGGCTGGTCGAGGTGCTCGACGTCGACCGGGTCGGGCTCGACCTCCAGGCGCACGCCGCGCACCCGCCGCCACAGCTCGCGCAGGAGGAGCGAGCCGACGACGGCGACCAGCAGCCAGAACGCCGCCACCACGACGTAGGCGAGGACCGAGAAGAGCGCCGGCGGGTCGCCGGCGACGGCGTCCTCGGGTGACGGCGACCCCGTGGCGCTGCGGCTCGGCGTCGGCGTGGAGGTCGGCCTCTCCCCCACCGCCCGGTCGGGGCCGTCACCGGAGAGGACCGCGTCACCGCCGATGGAGGCGGCCCACACGGCGAGCAGCGCGACGAGCAGCAGGGCCGCCACGGCGAGCACGGCCGTCCTGCCCGCCCGCGCGCCGTCCGCAGTCTGCCCCTGCATGGCAGAAACCTATCGGGCGCGCGAGCGGCGCCCGTCCCCGCGGACGGAGGAGGCCGCGCCGGTCAGGCCACGCGCGGGCCTCTGGTCAGTACGACGGCTGGCTGGGGTCCACCTGGTTGACCCACGCGACCACGCCGCCGCCCACGTGCACGGCGTCGGAGTAGCCCGCGCCCTTCACGATCGCCAGCGTCTCGGCCGACCGCACCCCCGACTTGCAGTGCATGACGACCTGCTTGCCGGCATCGACGGAGGGCAGCTGCTCGAGCGCCGACCCGTTGAGGAAGTCGCCCTTGGGGATCAGCACCGAGCCGGGGATCCGGTTGATCTCGTACTCGTTGGGCTCGCGCACGTCGACGAGCACGAAGTCCCGCGTGCCCTCCTCGCGCTCCTTGAGCATGTGCTCGAGCGTCACCACGGAGATCGTCGAGCCCGCGGCCGCGTCGGCCGCCTCGTCGCTGACCGCACCGCAGAAGGTCTCGTAGTCGATGAGGCCGGTGACGGTGGGGTTCTCGCCGCACAGCGCGCAGTCAGGGTCCTTGCGGACCCTGAGCTTGCGCCACTCCAGCTCGAGGGCGTCGTAGATCACGAGCTTGCCGATGGCCGGCTCGCCGATGCCGGTGAGCAGCTTGATGGCCTCGTTGACCTGGATGGAGCCGATGCTGGCGCACAGCACGCCCAGCACGCCGCCCTCGGCGCAGCTCGGGACCATGCCCGGCGGGGGCGGCTCGGGGTAGAGGCAGCGGTAGCACGGGGCGTCGTCGGCCATCGACGGCGCGAAGACGCTGGCCTGGCCGTCGAAGCGGTAGATCGAGCCCCAGACGTAGGGGATGCCGAGGAAGTACGCCGCGTCGTTGACCAGGTAGCGCGTCGCGAAGTTGTCGGTGCCGTCGACGATGAGGTCGTAGCCCTCGAACACCTCCATGACGTTGTCGTTGTCGAGGCGCTCCTCGTGCAGGACCACCTCGACGTACGGGTTCGCCTCGGCGATCGACTCCTTGGCCGACTGCGCCTTGGACCTCCCGATGTCGGACTGGCCGTGGATGATCTGGCGCTGCAGGTTGGACTCGTCGACCTCGTCGAACTCCGCGATGCCGAGCGTGTGCACGCCGGCCGCGGCGAGGTACAGCAGCGCTGGGCTGCCGAGGCCACCGGCGCCGATCACGAGGACCTTGGCGTTCTTGAGGCGCTTCTGCCCGGTCATGCCGACGTCGGGGATGATGAGGTGCCGGCTGTAGCGGCGTACCTCGTCGATCGTCAGCTCGTCGGCGGGCTCCACGAGCGCTGGGTAGGACACGGTGACTCCTTCGTCTCTGATCGGCTGCTCCCCCTCACAACGTCATGCGGGAGCGGCTTCTTCCCATCCTCTCCCTCCAGGGGTCGCCGAAGGGTCCGCGACCGGATCGCGGACCCCCTCGTGACCAGCCGGTAGGGTTCACGCTGCACCAGCCGGCGTCGATCCGGCCGGCCGTCCACCTGTCCCGCCGACCGCAGCGAAGGAGCCGCCCCGTGGCCGAGCACGACGTCGTCGAGGCCCGTCCCCGCGGTGGCCGGATGCCGCGCCGTGAGCGGCGCGAGCAGCTGCTCGGGTCCGCGCTCGAGGTCTTCGTCGCCCAGGGCTACCACGCGGCCGCGATGGACGACATCGCCGACCGCGCCGGAGTCTCCAAGCCGGTGCTCTACCAGCACTTCCCGGGCAAGCTCGACCTCTACCTCGCGCTGCTGGAGTCCTCCTGCGCGCAGATCATCGACCACTGCCGTCAGGCGCTGGCCTCGACCAACGACAACAAGGTGCGCGTCGCGGCCACCGTCGAGGTCTTCTACGCCTACGTCGCGGCCGAGACCGGCGCCTTCCGCCTCGTCTTCGAGTCCGACCTGACCAACGAGCCCGCCGTGCGGGCCCTGGTCGACCGGGTCACGACCGACTGCGCGGCCATGATCGCCGAGGTCATCCACGACGACACGGGCCTGCCGGGCGAGGCGTCCAACCTGCTGGCGGTGTCGCTGGTGGGAATGGCCCAGGTCAGCGCACGGTTCTGGCTCTCGGAGGCCGGCGAGTCCCGCACGATCACCCAGAAGGACGCCGCGGCGCTGGTGGCCGGCCTGGCTTGGCGCGGCATCCGTGGGTACCCCCTCACCGACGAACACTGAAGCACAACTCGAAGGAGACGACCGTGGAGGTCAAGATCGGCGTGCTGCACGCCCCGCGCGAGCTCGTGGTGGAGACCGGCGCCAGCGCCGACGACGTGGAGAAGCAGCTCGAGCAGGCGGTGTCCGAGGACGGCGTGCTCGCCCTCACCGACAGCAAGGGGCGCCGCATCGTGGTGCCCGCCCACAACATCGCATATGTCGAGATCGGTTCGGGTACCTCAGGCACGGTCGGCTTCCGCTGACCGTCGTGCCACGCCCGTGGCACCAGAGAGGTAGGTCGTCATGGAGATCGGAACAATCCTGTTCTACCTGGTCGTCGGGGCCATCGTGGGCCTGCTCGGCAAGTTCCTCGCCCCGGGCGACAAGGACAACATCCCGCTGTGGCTCGTGCTCGTGTGCGGCATCGGGGGCATGCTGCTCGGTGACGTCATCTACCGCGCCTTCGGTGGCGACGGCAGCAGGGGCCTGGACTGGGTCCAGGGCATCGTCGCCGTGCTGACCGCGATGGTGCTCGTCATCATCGCCTCCACGCTGACCGGGCGCTCGCGCAGCAGCCGGGGGCACCGGGTCTGACCCGACCTCCACCCCACGCCACGAACGGCCCCGCACCTGACGGGTGCGGGGCCGTTCGCACTGAGACGAGGCGCCGGACGCGGATTCAGGAGTCGAGCCCCAGCTCGGCCATCCGCTCGGCATGCCGCTCGGTGAGCCGGCTGAACATCCGGCCGATGGCCGCGAGGTCCAGGGATGGGCGGTCGATGCCGCCGGCCAGCAGGGCGCTCAGCGCGTCACGCTCGGCCGCCACCCGCTGGCCCTGGGTGAGGGCCTCGCCCATCAGCCGGCGGCCCCAGAGCGCCAGGCGCCCGCCGAGGCGGTGGTCGCTCGCGATGCCGGCGCGCACCCGGTCGACCACGAACGCGGAGTGGCCGGTGTCGGAGAGGGAGTCGATGACGAGGTCGCGGGTGTCGGGGTCGAGGTACGCCGCGATCTCGCGGTAGAAGTCGGCGGCGAGGCCGTCGCCGACGTAGGCCTTGATGAGGCCCTCGTACCAGTCGGCGGGTGCGGTGTGCGCGTGGAAGTCGTCGATGGCGCGACGGAACGGCCGCATCGCGGCGTACGGGTCGGCGCCGATCTCGGTGAGGCGCTGGCGCAGCGCGTCGAGGTGGCCGAACTCCGCGGCGGCCATGGCGCTGATCGCGAGCTTGTCCTCCAGCGAGGGCGCCAGCTTGGCGTCCTCCGCCAGCCGCTCGAACGCCGACAGCTCGCCGTACGCGATGGCCCCGAGCAGGTCGACGACGGCCTCGCGGTACGCGTCGTCCTGCAGGGCCACCGGCAGGGCAACCGGCAGGGCCACGGGCAGGGATTCCGTCATGCGCCGACCCTACCGATAGACTTCCGGCCAGATTGACTTCCGGCGGGAGCCCCTGCCGAGCATGTGCGCGGTGGATGTCCCCGTCGTCCCGACTCGACCGGTCCACCGCATCTGCTGTGGAGACCAGACGAAAGCGACACACCGTGACCACCTTCCGTGAGCTCGGGGTCCACCCCGAGATCTGCGACGCGCTCGAGCGCGGCGGCATCACCACTCCCTTCGCCATCCAGGAGATGACCCTCTCGGTCGCCCTGCTCGGCACCGACCTGATCGGTCAGGCCCGCACCGGCACCGGCAAGACGCTGGCCTTCGGCATCCCTGTCATCCAGCGCTCGATCGCCCCCAAGGACCCCGACTACACCGAGATCCCGCAGGGCAAGCCGCAGGCCCTGATCGTGGCGCCGACGCGCGAGCTGGCCCTCCAGGTGTCCTCCGACCTGACCCTCGCCGCCGCCGACCGCGGCATGCGCGTCCTGACCGTCTACGGCGGCGTCGGCTACGACACCCAGCTCGACGTGCTCGCGGCGGGCGTCGACATCGTCGTCGGCACCCCCGGCCGGCTCATCGACCTGATGAACCGCGGCGCGCTCGACCTCTCCCACGTGCACGCGCTCGTGCTCGACGAGGCCGACGAGATGCTCGACCTCGGCTTCCTGCCCGACGTGGAGCGGCTGCTGAAGAAGACGCCGGAGACGCGCCAGACGATGCTGTTCTCGGCCACCATGCCGGCGGCGATCGTCGCGCTGGCCCGCACCCACATGCGCCACCCGATGAACATCCGCGCCGAGTCGTCCTACGACACCACGATGGTGCCCGCGACCGCGCAGTTCATCTACCTCGCCCACGACCTCGACAAGCCCGAGATCATCGGCCGCGTCCTGCAGTCCGAGGACGCCAGCAAGATCATCGTCTTCACCCGCACCAAGCGCCAGGCGCAGCGGGTGGCCGACGACCTCGCCGAGCGAGGCTTCCGCTCCAGCGCCCTCCACGGCGACATGGCGCAGGTGGCCCGCGAGAAGGCGCTGACCCGCTTCCGCGAGGACAAGCTCGACGTGCTCGTGTGCACCGACGTGGCTGCCCGCGGCATCGACGTCCGCGGCGTCTCGCACGTCATCAACTACACCTGCCCCGAGGACGACAAGACCTACGTGCACCGGATCGGCCGCACCGGCCGGGCGGGCGCCACCGGCACCGCGATCACCTTCGTCGACTGGGCCGACCTCACGCGCTGGAAGGTCATCAACAAGACCCTCGGCCTGCCCTTCGACGAGCCGCCGGAGACCTACTCCACCTCCGCGCACCTCTACCACGACCAGGGCATCGCTCCCGGCACGAAGGGTCGCATCAAGGACCCCGAGCCCGTCGAGCGGGCCCCGCGCAAGGACCGCGAGCGCCCTGAGCGGTCCGAGCGCTCCGAGCGGGCGCCCCGCCGCGACCGCCAGCGCAGCCGCACCCGCAACGGTCGTCCGGTCGAGGGCGAGCAGGCTGCCTCGGCGATGACCACCGAGAGCGCCCCGGCCGAGGCGGGCGAGGGCTCCACCGGCGCCGCTCGCCCCCGTCGCCGCCGCCGTCGTGGCGGCGGTGGCTCGGGCACGAGGACCGAGGCTCCCGCCACCAGCTGAGCCCGACCCCGGGCGTACGACGCCCGGGCGCCAGCCAGCTGGAGGTTGGCGACGGCCCCGAGCGCGGCGCCGCCGATGGTGACCGGGTCGGGGAACTCGCCGGAGGCGAGCACCGTGCCGGCGACCAGCACGACCGGGACCCACCGTCGCACGACGCCCGTGCCCAGCAGGGACCCGATCATCAGCAAGGTGCCCACCGCTCCCAGCAGCAGCCCGGGCAGCAGCAGGATGTCGAAGTACGGGCTGCCCTGGAAGGACAGGTAGGTGTCCACGGCCGAGTCCGGCACCGGTCCGTCGGAGACGGTGGACAGCACGAACAGCCGGAAGCCGACCTGCGCCAGGAGCCCCAGTCCGGACAGCGCCAGGACGACGCCCAGGACGGGCGCCAGCCGGGGCAGTCGGTCGGCGACCATGGCGCCGGCGACGAGCCGGGTGGCCCGGTCGGTCACCCGGTCGGCGACCGGGGGGGGCCGACGACGTCGCGGGCCCAGTCGCTCAGGCCGCCGGAGGTGGCCAGGATGGATGCGGTGGTGGGACGGGCGTGGGCCTGCGGCTCGGTCAACGTGACTCCTCGGCGAGGGGCACCGGACCTCCCGGTGCCGACGAGGACACCGTGCCGGGCCGGACGTCCCGGGGTCCCGAGGCGAGACGTCATCTCCGTCCCGGGACTACGGTCTTGGTGCGCTCGGGGCGGAGCCGGCGCGGCGCCGGGTGCAGCAGCTCGTCGACCGGCTCGCGCGAGGCGACCGGGCCGACCCCTACCGGCGGCGCCACCCCGCTCCCCCTGCACGACCCCGTCACCCGACTCGAGGAGGTGCCCGCGTGAGCGGCGAGCAGAGGTCCGCCCTGCGTGTGGTCGTCGCGGACGACCATCCCGTGTACCGCGAGGGGCTCGCGATGGTGCTGGACGCTCGACGGCGTCACCGTCGTCGGCGAGGCCTCCGACGGCCTCGAGGCGGTCGAGCGCGCCAAGGAAGCTGCGGCCCGACGTCGTGATGGACCTCGCCGCGATGCCGGGCCTCAACGGCGTGGAGGCCACCCGCCGGGTGCGCGCCGCGCTGCCCGACACCCAGGTGCTCGTGCTGTCCATTCACGAGGGCGCCGACAGCGTGCTGGCCGCCCTCCGGGCCGGCGCCCGCGGCTACCTCGTCAAGGGCGCGACCAAGCACGAGGCGGCCCGGGCCCTCCGCGACGTCGCCAAGGGTGGAGCCGTCTTCGGCGGCAGTGTCGCCGACCAGGTCCTGAGCCGGGTCCAGGAGTCCTCCCGCACCACCCGGCGCGGCTCCGAGCAGTTCCCCGGCCCGACCGACCGGGAGCTCGAGGTGCTCGACCTGGTGGCGGCGGGGCTGCCCAACGCCGCGATCGCCACCCGGCTGTTCCTCTCGGACAAGACGGTCCGCAACGTCGTCTCGCTGGCGCTCGCCAAGATCCACGCGCGCGACCGCTCGGACGCGGTCCTCAAGGCCCGGGAGGCCGGCCTCGGCGCCTGAGGGGACTCAGGCGGTGACGACGACGGTCGTGCCGATCGGGGCGAAGGCCCACATCCGCTCGGCGTCGGCCCGCCTCTGCCGGATGCAGCCGTGCGAGAGCGGGGTGCCGAGCTGGGCGACGCTCTGCACCTTGCGGCCCTCGTCGACCGGGATGTCGTGGAAGCCGATGGCGGCGTTGTCGCCCCGGGTGAAGCGCACGAACCACCTCATCGTGCCGGAGTCGTCGATGCCCCAGGCCCGCTCCGAGCGCGAGTAGACGGCGTACTCCCCCGGGTCGAGGTTGTCGTGGACGCTGCCCGAGACCAGGTAGGTGCTCGCCACGGTGCCGTCGTCCTCGACCAGCCAGACGCGCTGGCGACCCTCGCTGAAGACCACGCGCCGGCCCTGGCCCGAGTCGGCCGGCAGCGCGTCGTCGACCGGGGCCGTCGCGGCAGCGCCCGCGGAGGGTACGACGGGTGTCGCCGTCGGCGTCGGGGCCTGCGTGACCGCCGGGCCGGTGGACACCTCGGCGCTCGCCAGCCGGGCGGCCGGCGCGGGCGCGTCACCGGCCTGCGCGACCGGCAGCACCCCGAGCCCGCCGAGCACCGCCACCCCGGTCACGGACAGCGACGCGACCGCCAGCAGCAGGCGGCCGTAGCGCGGCCGCACCGGGCCGAGCCGGTCGCCGGTCACGTGCGGGCCCCCGTGCGGGAGGCCGTCCTCGTCGCCGGCTGCTGCGCTCGCGCGACGAGGTGGGCGGCCACCTCGCGGTAGGCCCGGGCGCCCTTGCTGCTGCGGCTCGTCGACAGGATGGACCGGCCGGCCGCCGGCGCCTCCGCGAACCTGACCGTCTTGGGGATGGGCGGCTCGACCACGTCGAGGTCGTAGGTGTCGGAGATCGTCTCGAGCACGGTGCGCGCGTGGGCGGTGCGGCCGTCGTACAGCGTGGGCAGCACGCCCCACACCTCGAGCCCGCGGTTGGTGAAGCGGCGCACGTCGTGGACGGTGTCGAGGAGCTGCCCGACGCCGCGGTGCGACAGCGTCTCGCACTGCAGCGGGACGAGCACGCCGTCGGCCGCGGTGAGCGCCGCCACGGTCAGCACGCCCAGCGAGGGCGGGCAGTCGAGCAGCACCCAGTCGTAGGCCCTGCCGCCCTCGGCGAGGAGCTCCAGCGTCGTCCTGACGACGTGCTCACGACCGGTGCGGGTCAGCAGGTCGGCCTCGGCGCGGGCGAGCTCGATGGTCGCGGGCAGCAGGTCGACGCCGTCGTCGGTCCCGATCACCACCTCGGCCGGGTCGACGCCCCGGGTCAGCACCTGGTGCACCGAGACGTCGAGGTCCTCGGGGTCGATGCCCAGGGAGAAGGTCAGGCAGGCCTGCGGGTCGAGGTCGACCAGCAGCACGGAGTGCCCGAGCTCGGCCAGCGCGGCACCGAGCGAGGCGACGGTGGTCGTCTTGGCGACGCCGCCCTTCTGGTTGGCGATCGCGAGTGTCGTGGTCATCCCTGCCCATCATGCCGGACCGGCCTTGCCGCGGCCGTGAGGACACAGTGTTGGGTGGGGCCATGTCGACCGCCATGATCACCGGCCCCACGGCCGGCATCGGACTCCGCTTCGCCCACCAGCTCGCCCGCCGCGGGCACGACCTCGTGCTCGTCGCCCGCGACCGGGAGCGCCTCGCGGAGGTCGCCGACGAGCTCCGGACGGCGTACGCCGTCGACGTGGAGGTGCTGCCGGCCGACCTCGCCGACCGCGCGCAGCTGGCCCGCGTCGAGGAGCGGCTCGCCGACGCCGCGCAGCCGGTCGACCTGCTCGTCAACAACGCCGGGTTCGGGCTCAGGGGCCGGTTCCTCGACAACGACGTGGAGGCGGAGCAGGCGATGCTCGACGTGCTCGTCACCGCCGTCATGCGACTCAGCCACGCCGCGCTCGGCGCCATGTCGGCCCGCGGCCACGGCGGGCTCATCAACGTCTCCAGCGTCGCGGCGTACCTCCCCCGCGGCACGTACGGCGCGGCCAAGGCCTGGGTGACGAGCTTCGGGGAGTGGGCGGCGGCCGAGCACGCGGGCAGCGGCGTGCGCGTGACGACCCTGCACCCGGGCTTCACGCGCACGGAGTTCCACGAGCGCATGGCGGTGGGCCGAGGCTCCGCGCCGGCCTTCATGTGGCTCGACGCCGACGACGTGGTGCGCCGGACGCTGGCCGACTTCGACCGGGGGCGCAGCCGCTCGGTGCCCGGGGCGCAGTACCGGGCGGTGGTGGCACTGACGCGGCTGGTCCCCGCGCGTGCCCTCCAGGCGGCGCAGTCGCTGGGGCGACGCTGACCCTCAGCCCTCGCCGGCGACGAACGCGCGCACCGCGTCGGCGACGAGCTGGACGGCGATGGCCGACAGCAGCAGGCCGGCGATCCGGGTCACCAGCAGGACCCCGCTCTCGCGGATCAGCCGCAGGATCGGCAGGGAGTAGCGCATCGCCAGCCACAGGCTGACGTGGGTGAGCACGACGCCCAGCGCCACTGCGGTGAAGCTGGGCAGGCCGTCGACCTCACGCGAGAACAGCATCGTGGCGACGATCGCGCCGGGCCCGGCGAGCAGCGGGGTGCCGAGCGGCACCAGGGCCACGTTGGTGCCGGCCGCGGCGGTCGGCTCCTTCTCGTTGCCCGTCAGCAGCTCCAGCGCGACGAGCAGGAGCAGCAGCCCGCCGGCGCACTGGAGGGCGGGCAGGGAGATGTGGAGGTAGGACAGGATCTGCTGGCCGAAGAAGGCGAAGGCGGTGATCACCACGAACGACACCGTCACCGCCTGCCAGGCAGCCCGGCGGGCGGTGGCCGCCGAGCGGCCCGAGGTGAGGGAGAGGAAGATCGGCACCGTGCCGACGGGGTCCATGATCACGAACAGCGTCACGAACACCTCGGTCAGCAGCACGACGTCGAGGACGCCGCTCACCCACCCACCACCGGTGGCGTCGCACGGCCGGCGACGGCGGCGGACCCGGCGGCCAGCTCCATCAGCCGGGCGTACTGGTCGGGCGCGGTGGTGAAGCAGCCGAGGTCGTGGTCGGTCTTGCCCGTGCCGTGGTGGTCGCTGGAGCCGGTGACCACCAGGTCGAGGTTGGCGGCGATGGACCGCAGCTCGTCGCGCTGCTCGTCGGTGTGGTCGCGGTGGTCGACCTCGATGCCGGCGAGCCCGTCCTCCGCGAGCCCCGCGAAGGCGGCCTCGCCGAGCGAGCCGGGGTCGGACCGGCCCCAGGGGTGGGCCATCACGGTCACGCCGCCCGCGAGCCGGACGGTCTCGATCATGGTGACGAGCTCGGCGGCGTAGCGGTGCACGTGGCCGGCGCGGCCGGGCTTGAGGAACCGGTCGAAGGCCTCGCCGCGGTCGACCACGACCCCCCGGCGCACCAGGGCGTCGGCGATGTGCGGCCGACCGGCAGCGGCGGAGGCACCGGCCTCGCGGCGGACGTCGTCCTCGG
The DNA here is from genome assembly GCF_902805925.1 of uncultured Nocardioides sp. Lineage (GTDB taxonomy): Bacteria > Actinomycetota > Actinomycetes > Propionibacteriales > Nocardioidaceae > Nocardioides. The sequence continues at coordinate 17,466 of NZ_CADCUP010000001.1, read as the reverse complement.
TGACGTCGATGCCGGCGGCGCGGAGCCGCTCGATGATCGCGGGCACCCGGCCGCTGCGGCTCTCGAGGATCAGGTCCAGGTGCTCGACCAGGGGCGGGTACGTCGGGTCCGGCAGGTAGGCCAGCAGGTGCACGCCCCGCCCCTCGTGCCGGGTGCTGATCTCCATGCCGCGCACGAGCGCGATGCCGGCCGACTCCGCCGCGGCCGTCGCCTCGGCCCACCCGGCCGCGGTGTCGTGGTCGGTGAGCGCCATCACGTCCAGGCCGGCGCGGGACCCCGCCTCCGCCAGCTCGCTGGGAGTCTGCGTCCCGTCACTCGCGAGCGAGTGGGTGTGGAGGTCGATGCGCACCCGTCGAGGCTACTGCCTGGGCAGGGGCCGATCCGCATCGCGGAGGGGCTCACCACGGTGGGCGCGGCCCCCCGAAGCGGGTGTCCACGAGGAGTGGTCCGAGCCCGGAGAGGTCGCGCAGGATCCACTCGTCACGCAGCAGCAGCACGGCCGACGCCGGCCTGAGGACGATCCACAACCAGCGTCCCTCCGCCTCGCCCACGACGACGAACCGGTCGAACTCCTCATCGGTCCGGCCCGCCGACACCACCCACAGCGGCACCGCGGTGCGGCCCAGGCGCACGCGGGCCACCGGTGTCCCGTCACGCACCTCCGGGCCCGGGTCGCGCCCCCCGGTGCCCGCGACCCGCGAGCCGAGCCCGGTGCCGGCCTCCTCGGTGACGACGAAGACGTCCACCGGGCCGTCGAGCCGGCTGGTGCCCGACGTGCACGCCATGGTCGCGCACGCCTGCTCGGGCGACGCCCCCACCACCGCGAAGTCACTGACCTGCCAGTCCGGCCCCATCGGCCACGGCACGTACGTCGGGAACGTCCCGGCCGCACCGAGGTGCGCGGTGAAGCTCTCGTACGACGCCTCCCCGGGTCGCCACAGCGGCGGCGTGGGCCCGTGGTCGACGCAGGCCCACTCCTGCTGGTGCTCGGTGACCACCCCGCGACAGCGCGGGCAGCCGACGACGAGGGACATGGCCCTACGGTGGAGCCGCCCGTCCCGGCCCGTCAAGCATCGGAGTTCCAGCGCAGCAGCACCGGCGTCTCCCGCTCGTAGCCCAGCGTCGAGATGGTGGCGGTGTCGAGCTTGAGATGGCGACCGTCGCGGACGTCCTGCTCGAGCCAGCGGGCCGCCAGCACGCGCAGCGAGTGGCCGTGCCCGAAGACGAGCACCCGGCCGCCGTGGTCACGCGCCCTCGCCACCACCCGGTCGATCCGGGCACCGACCTGCTCGGCGGTCTCGCCGCCGGGGGTCGGGTGCGTGAAGACCGTCCAGCCCGGCACCGTCTCGCGGATCTCGTTGGTGCTGATGCCCTCGTAGTCGCCGTACCCCCACTCGACCAGGTCCTCCTCGACCTCGGGATCGAACCCGGCCAGCTCGGCGGTGCGCCGGGCGCGCACCCGCGGGCTGCTCAGCACCAGGTCGAACGAGGTGCCGGCGAGGCGCTCGGCCAGGGTGGTGGCGACCTCCTCGCCCCCGGCGGTCAGCTCGAGGTCGGTGGTGGAGGTGTGGCGGCCGTCGCGGCTCCACTCCGTCTCGCCGTGCCGGCACATCCACAGCTCGCTCGTCATCCCCTGAGCATGCCAGAGCGTTGACACATCGAAAGTCGATGTTATCGTTCCTCGATAACACACGGATCCAGGACAGGGGACACGACGATGGCACGACTCGACTTCGACCGGTGGGACTACGCCGCCACCAAGCTCCTGCTGCTGGTCGGCCTCCTGGGTGTCCCGCTCGTCGTCGTGGGACTGCCGCTGGCCGCCTGGGCAGGCGGCGACGCCCTCGTGTGGCCCGCCGTCCTCGAGGAGCAGGCGCGCGTGACCAGCCCGGCACTGCGCGACGGCGCCTCGGCGGCGTGGGACGGCGGCGCCGAGGTCACCCTCGCCGACGCGTCCGGCACGCTCTGGCTGCTCACCCTGCTGCCCGCCCTGGTGGTCGCGGCGGCCGCGCCGCTGGTCACCGGGCCCCTGCTGGGCCTGGTGCGGACGATCCAGCGGGGCGAGAGCTTCTCCGACGCCGCCGTACGTCGCCTGCGCGTCGTGGGCCTCACGCTGCTCCTGGCGCCGTGGGCGCACCACGCGCTCACGGGGATCGCCAACGCGGCAGTGCTCGAGGAGGCGTTCGGGCAGGAGTTCTGGTTCTCGGTCGTCATCCCCGCCGGCACCCTCGCCATCTCGGCGCTGGGTCTGGCCCTCGGGGCTGTGGCCGAGGCGTTCCGCCAGGGCGCCCGGCTCCGCGACGACGTCGAGGGGCTCGTCTGATGCCCGTCGAGGAGCCCCACCGGGTGCAATGCCGCCTCGACGAGCTGCTCGCCGAGCGGGGCCTGACGGTCACCGCGCTCGCCGAGCGCATCGGCGTCACGGTGGTCAACATCAGCGTGCTGAAGAACCAGCGCGCCAAGGCCGTCCGCTTCTCGACGCTCACCGCGCTGTGCGACGCGCTGGAGTGCCAGCCCGGCGACCTGTTCGCCGTCGTAACCCCTGAGTGCACCTAGCCCTGCTGAGGGGCCGGCCAGCTCTTGTCCGGCTGTGGCGTCGGCCGGCCCGGCTGCTCGCCGCCGCGCGCCGCGAGGTAGGAGTCCTTGGGCACCATCACCTTGCGGCGGAAGATGCACACGACCCTGCCGTCCTGGTTGTAGCCGATGGTCTCGACGTGGACGACGCCGCGGTCGTCCTTGGACCTCGACTCCCACTTGTCGAGCACGGTCGTCTCGCCGTAGAGCGTGTCGCCGTGGAACGTGGGAGCCACGTGGCGCAGCGACTCGATCTCGAGGTTGGCGATGGCCTTGCCCGAGACGTCGGGGACGCTCATGCCGAGCAGGATCGAGTAGACGTAGTTGCCCACCACCACGTTGCGGCCGAACTGCGTCGTCTCCTCGGCGTAGTGCGCGTCGAGGTGCAGGGGGTGGTGGTTCATCGTGAGCAGGCAGAACAGGTGGTCATCGGACTCGGTGACCGTCTTGCCGGGCCAGTGCCGGTAGGTGGCACCGACCTCGAACTCCTCATAGCTGCGTCCGAACTGCATGCGCCCATCCTCCCGGACGTCGCCACCGTCTCGCGACGGGTGGGCTACGAGCCCCCGCCACCCGCCTTGCGGCGGTGCATCTTCGGGCCCGCGCCGCCCTCGACCTCGGAGCCGTGCGCCTTCTCGCGCACCGGGCCGTCCCGGTGGACGCCCTTCTCCTGCTTGTTCTTGCGGTCGAGCGCCTCACGCATCTTGGCCTTGAGGTCGTCGTTGGGGTTCTGCGTCATGCTCCTGGCCTCCTCAGGGGGTGCTGCTGCCGTCGGTGCGCCCCAGGGTGCCCTCACCGGGACAGGGGACCCATCCGGTGCCCTTGCGGACGGGGTAGCAGTCGCCGGTGCCGACCGCTGCGGCGACGGTGGCGTCGGCCACGATCATCGGGTGGTCGGTGCTGCGGGCCACGAGCGGGCTGCGGTCGGCGACGTAGTTGCTGAACGTCACCTCCGGCGAGCCGAAGATCCAGTCGACCTGCCACGGCTTGGGCGGCATGGCGCAGGCACCGGGACCACTGCCGCCACCGTTGGCCGCCTTCATGGAGGCCAGGGTGGTCATCGGGCAGAAGTACTCCTCGCGGTCGTTCATGTCACCGGTGATGAAGACCGGGAGACCGGTGGTCGCGCGCAGGTCGTTGACCATCTTGACCTGGATCTGGGTCGCCTGGTTGCGGAAGCCCTGGGCCGGGCCGTGGGCGTCGGCGGGGTTGTGGAAGTTGGCGAAGTAGATCTGGCGGCCGCTCTGCCTGTTCTTCAGCAGCACGAGCGGCATCTTGATCGGGTTGCCGCCGAAGTAGGGGATGTCGATCCCGGTGGAGGAGACCAGCTCCCACTTGTCGAGGCGCCAGGCGATCGAGTTGGCCATCGCGGCGGGGCCGAGCGCGGGGCCCGGGTAGACGCCGTACTGGGATCCGGCGGAGGCCATGAAGGAGGCGTACTGCGGCGGCTGGAACTCCTGGAAGCCCACGACGTCGACGTCGTGCAGCTGGAGCAGGCTCAGCTGCCACTGCATGCGGGTCACGGCGCCGGCCCAGCCGGGACGGTTGCCACCCGGGGCGGTGTGGCCGGCACCCAGGATGTTGAAGGAGCTGATGCGCACGCTGGTCGGTGCGGTGGCGCCGACGGGCACGCGGCCCAGCTTCACCAGCAGGTCCTCGCGGTAGTCGGCCTTCTTCTGGGCGACCCGGGCGAGCTTCTTGACCGCCCTCGCGCGCTCGACGACCTGCTGCTTGGCCGACTTGGGCTTGGTCTTCCGGGGGCGTGCGCGCGCGGCGACCTGCTCGACCTGCTCCTCCACGACCTCGATCTCGACCTCGGCCTCCACCGGCGCCGCTCCGGCCTCGGCCCGCGGGGCGGGCTCCGAGCGGGGCGAGCCATCGAGGTCGAGGGTCAGCGCAGCGAGGATCACGGCGACGACGACCGCCACGGCGCCTGCACGCAGTGCGTCGGAGTGGGCGTACCGAGATGGCCGCACGGGGTTGCCTCCTACAGGGCTGGGATCCAGGTCGCCGCAGCAGCCGATCACCGAGCGGTGGGGGGAGTCTAACCTCTGGACCGGTCCGGGGCTGCACATTCGGCCACGACCGGAGCGCCCCGCGTCTGCGTGCGACGCCTCAGCGGAGCTTGTAGTCCTCGAGCAGGCGGCGCCCGATGATCATCTTCTGGATGTCGGCGGTGCCCTCGCCGATGAGCAGAAAGGCGGCCTCGCGGTAGAGGCGCTCGATCTCGTACTCCTTGGAGTAGCCGTAGCCGCCGTGGATGCGGAAGGAGTCCTCGACGACCTCCTTGCAGTACTCCGCCGCGAGGTACTTGGCCATGCCGGCCTCGACGTCGTTGCGCCGGCCCTTGTCCTTGAGGCGGGCGGCGCGGACCATCATCGCGTGGGCGGTCTCGACCTTGGTCGCCATCTCGGCGAGCCGGAAGAGGATCGCCTGGTGCTGGGCGATGGGCTTGCCGAAGGTCTCGCGCTGCTGGGCGTAGGCGATGCCGAGCTCGAAGGCGCGGTGGGCGATGCCGCAGGCGCGGGCGGCGACGTTGACGCGGCCGACCTCGACGCCGTCCATCATCTGGTAGAAGCCCCTGCCGGGCTTCCCGCCGAGGACCTGGTCGGCGGAGATCCGGTGGCCCTCGAAGACCGCCTCGGTGGTGTCGACGCCCTTGTAGCCCATCTTCTCGATCTTGCCGGGGATGGTGACGCCCTGGGCGGTCTCGCCGAAGCCCGGCTCCTTCTCCACCAGGAAGGTCGACATCCGCTGGTGCACCGAGGTGCCCTCCTCGGCGTCGTCGTCGGTGCGGACCAGCACCGCCACGAGGTTGGAGGTGCCGCCGTTGGTCAGCCACGTCTTGCGGCCGGTGATCTCGTAGCCTCCCCCATCGATGGAGTCGGTCCGCTTCGCGCGGGTCTTGATGGCGGAGACGTCGGAGCCGAGCCCCGGCTCGGACATCGAGAACGAGCCGCGCACCTCCCCGGAGGCCATGCGGGGCAGGTACTTCTGCTTCTGCTCGGGCGTGCCGTGCTGCATCAGCAGGTAGGCGACGATGAAGTGGGTGTTGATGATGCCGGAGACGCTCATCCAGCCGCGCGCGATCTCCTCCACGCACAGGGCGTAGGTCAGCAGCGACTCCCCGAGCCCGTCGTGCTCCTCGGGGATCATCAGCCCGAAGATGCCGAGCTCCTTGAGGCCGTCGACGATCTCCTGGGGGTACTCGTCGGCGTGCTCGAGCTCGGTCGCCACCGGGATGATCCGGGTGTCGACGAACTGCCGGACCGCCTTGAGGATCTCGGTCTGGTCCTCGGAGAGGCCCTCGGTCTGGCACAGACGGCCCATGACGTGTCCTCACTGTGGGGCGGCGGGCGGACCTGTCACGCTACCCAGCGGTACGGCACCGGCACCGTGACCTGGGTCACCCGGCGGCTGCTGATCCGGGGAGGATCAGTCGTCCTCCCAGGCCTCGCCCTTCCTCAGGTTGGGCTGGTCGACGGGCTCGGTGTCCTGCACCACCATGCGCCCGGACGTGCCCGGCACCAGGTAGGGGATGAAGCGGGCCAGGTGCGACCCGTGCTTCCAGATGTACTCGAAGTTCTGGAGCCACTGGCCGTAGTACCGGTAGGGCAGGCGGATGATCATCTCGTCGCCCCGCAGGCCGCCGAAGTTCCAGTTGCTGGAGCCGGTCCAGACGCCGCCGTTGGCCGGGTTGCCCTCGTAGGTGCCGGACACGGCGAGGTACTTCTGGTGGCTGTAGAGGTCGATCTCACCGTCGTAGTCGGTGTCGTAGCCGTCGACGTGGACGGGCAGGTAGCCACGGGGCGTGCGGGTGGCGAGCGCCTTGCGCACCGCGACGCCCGCCATGCCGTACATCACCTGGACGTCGCACCCCGCGGCGTACAGGTCGCGCATCTTCTTGGCGAGATACACCCCGCGCGCGTCGGCCCAGGAGTGCATGGAGACCCGCACCACCGTGCGCCCGTTGTGCCCGAAGCCGGCAGCCGGCGGCGTCACGCAGTCGATCTGGTTGAGGATCGCCATCTCGGGATCGGTCGTGCTGGTGGGGTTGGGGAACGGCGTGGCCTGGAGGTGGAACTCCCCTGCCTGCCGCACGAAGTAGGGCTCCTTGGCGCGCTTGTCACGGCGCATCTCCCGCCACAGCTCGTCCATGCCGGCCATCAGGGCCGGGTCGTTGGGCCGCGACAGCATGTCGTTCCACTGGTTGACCACGGAGTTCTCGGTGAGGTTCAGCGAGCCCGTGAAGACGATGTTCGTGGCACCGCTCTTCAGCTCGGAGAAGAGGAACATCTTGGTGTGGAGGTTCTCGCCGAGCTGGAAGTGGCGGCAGCCGAAGTGGCACTCGTAGGAGAAGCTCTTCTTGCGGCGCTTGCCTCCCAGGCCCTGCTTGAGGATCCTCTGCGCCGGCGTGAACTGGTGGTTGTTGAGCAGGACCTGCACCCGGACGCCGCGCTTCTTGGCGCGCACCAGCGCCTGCGCCATCCGCTGGCGGTCGAAGGAGAACAGCGAGATCCGGATGCGGGAGCCGCGCTTGGCGTGGTTGATCGTCTTCAGGATGGTCCGCTCGATGCGGGTCTCCTCGCGCTTGGACTCGCGCGGGTGGTTGAAGTAGCCGCCGTCACGCGGCGTGTAGTTGCGCCCCGCCTGCGCAGGCGTCGAGAACGCGGTGAGCGTCGTCAGCAGCAGCGCCACGACGAGCAGGGTGATCCCCCGGAACTTCATTCCCCATGCCTCCGAAATCGGTCCAACGAACGCGAGAGCCTAACCCAGGATCCCTGCTGCTCCTCATCGACGAAGCCGCGCGCGCGGGCCTCCATCGACTCCTCCTCGACGAGACGTCGACGCAGCTCGTCGCGTTCCCGCGAGATGGTGCGGACGTCCTCCAGCATGGCGGCGATCGTCTGGGCCGCGGACTCCACCAGCTCGGCGTCGGTGACCTCGCCGGGGTGCCGGTGGTCCGGCAGCGGCCGGGGCTCGAGCAGCGAGGCGTCGCCCCGCACGTCGAAGCCCCCCTCGGCCACCAGGTCGACGGCCGCCCGGGCGCGCCCGACGTGGTGGTTCTCGTAGGCCTCACGTCCGACCCTGAACCTCTCGCCCGACTCGGGGAGCACCCCGCCCTCGGCGAGGTAGCCGCGCACCCACCGGCCGCGGTCGCTGGCGCTGAGGAAGTCGGTGAGGTGCGGGGTGACGCGGCGCAGCAGCTCGACCTCCACGACGCCGAGGGAGGCGTTCACCACGTCGGCGGGTGCGGAGAACTCGTCCGCGTCGACGCCCAGCACGCCGCAGAACCGTCGCCACAGCTCGACGGGGTCGGCGCTGGTGTCGACCGGCAGGACGTGGATGCGCTCGCGGGGCACGACCTGCTCCCAGCGCTGGAGGATGTCGTGCAGGTCGAAGGAGCCCCAGCCCCACTCGTTGGCCGGGTCGTAGGTCCTGCGGGCCGGCCACTCGTCGATGGGCAGCGCGCCGCCGTTCTTGATCCACTCCTGCCAGCGCGAGGCGACGAGGTCGGTCAGCGGCCGCGCCGTGACGACGGCGTGCAGCTCGCGGTCGGGGAAGGAGTCGACCATCCGCCGTACGTGCCGGGGCGCGGCGGCCCCGAAGAACTCGTGGCTGATGAGGACGTCGCCAGGGAAGTCCCGGCTCTCGTCGACGAGGTCCTGCCACGGGTGGGCGATGTCGCCCGTGCGGCGGGCCAGGCGAGGGTCCTCGCGGATGTCGAGGGACGCGAGCAGGTGGCGGCGGTGCCGGGCACCGGGCAGCAGCACGCCCGCCTTGCGCAGCCGGTCCTTGTTGGACCACAGCGCAGCCTGGAGGTAGGTGGTGCCGGTCTTGGGCAGCCCGAGGTGGACGAGGACCCGTCGTGCCATCAGCGGGGACCGCCCAGGCTTTCTCGGTAGCGGTCGACCACGGCCTGCACCTTGCTCTCGTCGCGCTCGGAGAGCGGCACGACGAGCTCCATCATGGCGTCGGTCAGCTCGGCGATCCGCAGGTTGAGCTGCCGGTTCTCCTGCACGGCCTCCTCCAGGGCGCTGACCCGCGAGCGCAGGCTGCGTCGGGCGGCGAGGCGGTCGGTGAGGAACTTCGGGGGGGCGGGCATGGCTCTCACTTCCAGGTGACCATCAGTCGGGCGATGTTCGCGGCACCGGCCGCGTCGGTCTCGTTCAGGGTCTCCACGTGCGCCGCGTCGCCCCCGTGCGCGGCGATGACCTGCAGCAGGTCGTCGAGGTCGAGGGGCGAGACCTGGCCGTGGCTCTCGGGGTTCCGGTCGGGCGTGACCTGCACCTGGCAGAAGAAGGCGCCGCCGCCGCGGGCGAGCACGCGGGCCACCCGCAGCACGTTGTCGCGCCCGGCGCGGTCGAGGGTGTCCAGGACGTGCCGGGCGGTCAGCACCCGGGGACCCGGGAGGCGGCTCAGGTCGGCCGCGGCGTCGAGCACGGAGCGCTGCTCGGTCAGGTTGACCCAGCGGAACCGCACGGGCAGGTCCTCCGCCTCGGCGAGCCTCCGCATCCGCACGTAGGACTTGTAGTGGGCGTCCATCCCCCACGCGGAGCGGCCCTGCCGGCCCAGCCACACCACGTCGGTGCCGTAGCCGCAGCCGACGTCGACGACGGTGCCGACCGAGGCGTCGCACCGGCCGTGCACCCACTGCACGAACCCGCTGGGTTCGTCGGGCGTGAGCTCACGGGTGCCCATGCCGCGGCCCTGGCCGACGCGGATGCCGCGGAACCAGCCGTTGAGGCGCAGCCGCGTGGAGTCGGGGGTCGTGAACTCGTACGCCGGGTCGGGCACTCGCCAGCCCTCGCCGTACATCGCGGCCAGCAGCCGGTCGGGGTGCGCCGGTGCGGCGAAGGTCCGGCCCTCGAGCTCGACGGTGCCGCGCGGGAAGATCCAGGACTCCTCGAACGGCGCGCCCACCTCGCCCATCAGGTACAGCATGCCGTCACGCATGAAGCCGCCGAAGACGTCGAGCCCGCGGATGCTGCCGTCGGCCTCGGGGACGTGCACCTTGACCGCGATGCCGCTGTAGCGGGTGACCACGAAGCCCATCTCGACCAGCGTCCGCTGCAGCGCGAAGGACTCGAGCATGACGTCGACCGGGTGGGAGTGCCGGCTGACGTAGCCGAGGTCGGCGTCGGAGTCGTGGCCGATCAGCCGGCCGTCGCGGTAGGCGCCCAGCAGCGTGCCGTAGGCGACGAAGCCCTCGATGCCGGCCTTGTCGAGCGCATGCAGGACGGTGTCGATGGCGTCCATGAGCGGCGCGACCTGGTCGCTGTCGCGGCTCTCGAACAGCCGGGAGAGGCGGTTGGACTTGTCGAGGCCCAGCGGCCGGCCCTTCCTGTCCTGGACGGCGATCCGGCCGGTGCCGCCGCCGAGGGCGACCTCCGCGGCGTACAGCTCGGCGTCGGCGACGTGGTCGACCAGGGCGAGCCGGGTGGCGCCGTCGAGGAAGCGGCGCAGCGGCTGCGGCCAGGCGATCTCCCGGTCACCGCCACGGCCGGCGGTGTCGCGCTGCAGCCAGAAGGACCAGACGCGGCGGCCGTCGAAGGTGACGTCGACGACCACGTCGTCGTGGGAGCTGAAGCGGATGCCGTCGTCGTCGACGCGCACGTCCTGCATGGTGGCCACCATCAGCGCACCCCCGCACCGGTCGTCTCGGCCCTTGCGGCGACGTCGGCCCACCCGTTGAGCCGGGCCAGCAGCAGCGACGTCTCGCGGACGAGCTCGTCGAGGGACTCCGGCGCCGTCGTCGGGACCCCCTCCACCCGGTCGGCCAGCCACGCACGGGCGGCGAGCACGGCGCCGCGCGTCTCGGAGTCGTCCACCTCCGCCGCCCGGTCGGGCGCGTCGTCAGGGTCCGCCTCGAGCCGGATGTCGGCGAGGTCGCCGAACACCGGGTAGCCGCGCTGGGAGAGGAAGGAGCTGACCTCGCGGTTGATCGAGAGCCCCAGCCTGACCCCGCCCCGGTCGAGGACCGGCTTGGACTCCTCGCCGCGTCGACCGACCAGAGCGCCGCGGGCGAGGCGGCGCACGCCGCGGCGGTAGGGCTTGGACTGCACCACCGAGAGGTGGGTGTTGGCCCGGCGCAGGAAGTCGCAGGAGCCGTAGCCCAGCGACGGGTTCGACTCCACCACGGAGAGGTCGACCTCGACGGGAGGCAGGCCGGCGGCCGCTGCGAAGCGGTCCCACAGCAGCGAGGGCGGCGAGCCCGACGGGGGCACCGTCACCACGTGCACGCCGGCCACACCGGGCGCCTCCTCCCAGCGGCGTACGAAGGCGGGGATCTGCTGCGCCCGGTTGAAGGTCCGGAACGCGCGGGTCTTGCGCGCGCGGCCCAGGAACGTGGGCTGGATCGAGCGGAGGTAGTCCGGCCACCCCTCCGTGCCGAGGTTGCGGCAGTAGGTCTGCCACTGCGCGGGGATGGCGCCGAGCTGGTCACGCACGGACACGACGACCTCGATGCGGTCGCCGGCGAAGGGCTCCAGCGCGGCGGCGACGTGGCGGTCCTGGGCGAAGCTGAGGAACTCCATGGAGACCAGGAGGTCGCGGCCGTCCTGCGCGCCCTCGGCGGCGAGCGCCTGCCACCGCTCCCGGTGCTGCCGCGGCTGCTTGGGGAGCCGGAGGAGGTCGAGCACCGCCTGCGGACTGCCCGCGGGGTAGCTGACGCCCACGTCGGCGAGTGCTTCGCGGTGGGTGGCCAGCACGGACTGGACGAAGCTCGTGCCGGTCTTCATCGCACCCACGTGAAGGATCACGCGACGGGTCACTTGCTGCCTCGATCCACTCTCCAAGGGCTCGTCAACGAAGGCGAACCTAGCACCAGGGCCTCCGCCACCGGCGTCTAGGATCGGGAGCCGACCCACCCCGACACAGTCCCCGACACAGTGAGGTGTCCGCATGCGGCGCCGCTCGCAACGCCCCGGCCGGCGCCGGCTGGTCGCCGTCACCGCGCTGGCCGTCCTGGCGACCAGTGCCGCCGGCTGTACCTCCGACGACGCGGCGCCCCGGGCCAAGCCGAAGCGGCAGGTGCCGACCTCGGCTGCGCCGGTGGCCGACCCCGGTCCGCGCGACACCGTGCTGCCGTCGTCACCGGTGGCGCCGCGACCGCTCGAGCCGGGCGGGAGGCGGCCCAACCTGCTCCTCGTCACCGCCGACGACGCGGCACCCGGCGACATCGCCTTCATGCCGAAGCTGCAGCGGTACGTCGCCGACCGGGGCGTGACGGTCGCCAACGGCCTGGCCCCGACGCCGATCTGCGTCCCGGCCCGCGCCTCGCTGATCACCGGCCAGTACGCCCACAACCACCAGGCGCTGACCATCGAGGGCGAGGGCGGCGGCTTCGAGGCGTTCGCCGACGAGGACACGCTGCCGGTCTGGCTGCAGGAGGCCGGCTACGACACGATGTTCGTCGGCAAGTACCTCAACGGCTACGGGGAGGACGACCAGACCTACGTCCCCCCGGGGTGGACCGACTGGCAGGCCACCGTCGACCCCTCGACGTACAACTTCGCCAAGCCTGAGATCAACGACAACGGTGTGGTGAGCGAGCGCGAGCAGTACTCCACCGACCTGCTGCGCGACCTGTCCATCGAGCAGGTGAGGGACCCGGCGCGCAGGGACCGGCCCTGGTACATGTGGGTCAACTACGTGGCGCCGCACACCGGCCACCCGCAGCAGGACGACGATCCGCTGCGGACCGACCCCGACAGCGACAGGCGCCTCAAGACGACCGTGCCGGCCCCCGAGCACGAGAACACCTTCAGCGACCAGGACCTGCCCGCCACCCCCGACATGTTCGAGGACGAGACGTCCGACAAGGCGGTGGCCAGGGTGACCTGGGCCCGCTGGGACGAGCGCGACCGCGCGCTGCTGCGCGAGGCCTACCAGCAGCGCCTCGAGGCGCTGCAGTCGGTCGACCAGGCCATCGCCGACACCGTCGACGCGCTGCGCGAGACCGGTCAGCTCGAGAACACCTGGGTGGTCTTCACCGGCGACAACGGCTACGCCTCCGGAGAGCACAACCTCACCGGCAAGCTCTGGCACTTCTCCCCCATCCTCCGCATCCCCGTGGTCATCCGCGGACCCGGGCTGCCGCCCGGCGGCACGGTGCCGACACCGGTGACCAACGCCGACATCGCGACGACCTTCGCGTCGTTGGCCGGGGCGACCCCCGGTCGCCCGCAGGACGGCGTCGACGTCACGCCGTACCTCAGGACGGGGGCCGACACCCGCGTCGTGCCGATCGAGGGCTACAAGGTCAAGGGCGGGACCAAGCCGCTGTACGACGGCGTCTGGGCGGGGCCCTGGACCTACGTCCGGACCCCCGGTCGCCGCGAGGAGCTCTACAACCGCGACCTCGACCCGTGGGAGCTCAGCAGCGTCGCCGACGACCCGCGCTTCGCCGGCCAGCTGCGCGAGCTGCGCCGCCTGACCAAGGAGCAGCGCGACTGCGCGGGCGAGACCTGCGCCCGGGAGTTCTACTCCTCCGCGCAACGCTGAGAGCACTGCCCCTCGCGGTGCCCGGCGGCCGGTAGGTTTGCCCGGTGAGCACCACCCCCACCCGCGTCTACGTCGCCAGGCTCGTCGGCCTGCCGATCTTCGACCCCCAGGGTGACCAGGTGGCGAAGGTGCGCGACGTCGTGGTCGCCCTGCGGTCGGAGGCCAACCAGCCCCGCGTGCTCGGCCTGGTCGCGGAGGTCTTCGGCCGGCGACGCATCTTCGTGCCGATGACCCGGGTGACCTTCATCGACGCCGGTCAGGTGTCGATCACCGGGTTGCTCAACATGCGGCGCTTCGAGCAGCGATCCACCGAGACGCTGGTGATGGCGCAGATGCTCGACCGCTCGGTGACCATCCAGCCGTCCGGCGTCTCGGGCACGGTCTACGACGTCGCGATGGAGCAGGCGCGCAACCGCGACTGGGTCGTCAGCCGGGTCGCGGTCGCCGAGCCGGCCAAGGGGTTCCGGCGCAAGGGCCAGACGCACGTCGCGGAGTGGCGCGACGTCGACGGCCTGACCCGGCGCGAGGAGACGCAGGGCGCCACCCAGCTGATCGCGGCCATGAACGAGATGCGGCCCGCCGACGCCGCGCACATGATCCACGACCTCCCCGCCGAGCGGCGCGCGGCGGTCATCGCGGCGCTCGACGACGAGCGGCTGGCCGACGTGCTGGAGGAGCTCCCCGACGAGGACCAGGTCCAGATCCTGGAGCACCTGGACTCCGAGCGCGCCGCCGACGTGCTCGAGGAGATGTCGGCCGACGACGCCGCCGACCTGATCGCCGACCTGCCGCCCGACACGGCCGCGACCCTGCTCGCCCTGATGCAGCCCGCGGACGCCGACGACGTGCGCCGCCTGATGTCGTACGCCGAGCACACGGCCGGCGCCATGATGACCCCCGAGCCGGTGATCCTGGACCCGCAGGCCACGGTCGCCGATGCCCTGGCGCAGGTGCGGAACCCCGAGCTGACGCCCGCGCTCGCGGCGCTGGTCTACGTGTGCCGGCAGCCGCTCGAGACGCCGACGGGCCGGCTGCTCGGCGCCGCCCACATCCAGCGACTGCTGCGCGAGCCGCCCTCCACCCTGGTGGCGGCGGCGCTCGACGAGTCGATGGACCCGCTGCACCCCGAGGCCGGCATCGACCAGGTGGCCGCCCACCTCGCCACGTACAACCTGGTGGCGGCGCCGGTGGTCGACGAGGAGGGCAGGCTGCTCGGCGCGGTCACCGTCGACGACCTGCTCGACCACATGCTCCCGGCGAACTGGCGCGACGACGCCGTCCGTCCCGGGCCGATCGGCGGTCGCGCATGAGCGAGTCCCGCGCCCACCGCCCCCGCCTGGACACCCCCCGGGAGGCGCGCCGCTCGCTGGTGCGGCGGCCGAGCTACGACTCCGACGCCTTCGGGGTCTTCGCCGAGCAGTTCGCCCGGTTCATGGGCACGGCGCGGTTCTTGATGTACATGACCCTGTTCGTCCTGGTCTGGGTCGCCTGGAACCTCCTGGCGCCGGCCGGGCTGCGCTGGGACGACTACCCGTTCATCTTCCTGACCCTGATGCTCAGCCTCCAGGCCTCCTACGCCGCGCCGCTGATCCTGCTCGCCCAGAACCGGCAGGAGACGCGCGACAAGATCATCAACGAGCGGGACCGGCAGGCCAACGCCCGGGCGCACGCCGACATGGAGTTCCTCGCCCGCGAGGTCGCCTCCCTGCGGATGTCGGTCGGCGAGGTGGCCACCCGCGACTTCATGCGCTCCGAGCTCCGCTCGCTGCTGCAGGACCTCGACGAGCGGGCGCGCACCGAGACCGGGCCCGCGTCGGGTCCTGAGTCGCAGGTCACAGAGGCCTGAGCGGTCGCGGTGTGGCTGCCCGCGGATCGCCGACTACGCTGGGGCATTATGAGCTCTCCCTCCGTCGAGCAGGTCCAAGCCGCCCTGGCCACCGTGAACGATCCCGAGATCAAGCGCCCGATCACCGACCTAGGCATGGTGGAGTCGGTCGGCATCTCCTCCGACGGCGTCGTGGCGGTGACCGTGCTGCTGACGGTCGCGGGCTGCCCGATGAAGGAGACCATCACCCGCGACGTCACCGCCGCGGTCGGTCGCCTCGAGGGCGTCTCCCGCGTGCAGGTCGACCTCGGCGTCATGTCGGCCGAGCAGCGAGCCGGCCTCGGCGAGCAGCTGCGCGGCGGCCAGGCACAGCGCGAGATCCCCTTCTCCCAGCCCGGGTCGCTGACCAAGGTCTACGCCGTCGCCAGCGGCAAGGGCGGTGTGGGCAAGTCGTCGGTGACAGTCAACCTCGCCCTGGCGCTGGCCAAGCAGGGTCTCAAGGTGGGCGTCGTGGACGCCGACATCTACGGCCACTCCGTGCCGGCGATGCTCGGGGTGGCCGACTCCCGGCCCACCCAGGTCGACGACCTGATCATGCCCGTGCCGACCTCGTCGGGCGTGTCCGTGATCTCCATCGGCATGCTCAAGCCCCGCCGCGACCAGGTCGTGGCGTGGCGCGGGCCGATGCTCGACCGTGCGCTCGTGCAGATGCTGGCCGACGTCTACTGGGGCGACCTCGACGTCCTGCTGCTGGACCTCCCTCCCGGCACCGGCGACATCGCCATCTCCCTGGGCCAGCACCTGCCCGGCGCCGAGGTCCTCGTCGTCACGACACCGCAGGAGGCGGCCGCCGAGGTGGCCGAGCGGGCCGGCACGATGGCCTCGATGATGCACCAGCGCGTCATCGGCGTCGTGGAGAACATGAGCTACCTGCCCTGCCCGCACTGCACCGCCGACGGTGTCGAGCACCGCCTCGAGGTCTTCGGCTCCGGCGGTGGCGCCCGCGTCGCGGCCACCTTGTCGCAGCGGTTCGGCTACGACGTGCCGGTGCTCGGCGGGATCCCCCTCGACATCTCGCTGCGCGAGGGCGGCGACGCCGGCAAGCCGATCGTCGACTCCGACCCCACCGCACCGGCCGCCCAGGAGCTCTCCAGGATCGCTGCAACCCTGTCGGGTCGCGGACGCGGCCTGGCCGGCATGCAGCTCGGCCTCACCCCGTCCAGTAAGTTCTGAGCCATGTTCGGAGTCGGACTGCCCGAGATGGCGGTGATCGCGTTCATCGCCGTCCTGGTCTTCGGGCCCGACCGGCTCCCCGGCCTTGCCCAGCAGGCGGGCCAGATGCTCCGCAAGGCCCGCTCCCTGGCCAACAACGCGCGCGACGAGTTGCGCACCGAGCTGGGGCCGGAGTTCGCCGACCTCGAGCTGCGCGACCTCGACCCGCGCTCGATCGTGCGCAAGCACATCATCGAGGCGATGGAGGAGGGCGACGAGGCGGACGCCCGTCGCCGCAGCCCGCGGCTCGCTGACGGCCAGATCCCGCCCTACGACGTCGAGGCGACGTAGCCGCTCTCAGGACGTCCGGCTCTGCACGGCCGCCAGCCGGGCGAAGGCGACCAGCAGCGTGCCGCCGTGGTCGCCCACGGCCTCGGCGAAGTCCGCGCCCACCCGGGTGAAGCGCCCCTCGTGGCGTGAGCCGTCGTCGAGGTGCACCAGGCAGCGCTCCTCGGCCTCGGCGAGACGCCGCAGCGCCGAGCCCAGGCCCAGCCGTGTCAGCGGCGACCACGCCACCTCGGGCACTGAGCGCGGGGAGGCGTCGCGCACCACCGAGATGGCGGCCAGCGGCACGATCCACTCCTGCGCGCGAGCGGCGAGCAGGCACCACTCCGCGCTGACGCGGTGCAGCCTCCCACGGACGGCGCCCAGGCCGGTCACCTCCAGCCCGATCTCGCGATCGAGCGAGGCCATCAGCCGGCTGGCGAGCGTCACCTGCTGGTACTCCGCGCGGCTACGGTCGGCCACCTCGGCCTCGCGCTCGGCGTCGTAGAGCGCCTCGGCCTGGCCCTCGAGGTCGTCGAAGAGCGCGAACAGCTGCTCCTCCCAGGTCATCGCGCCCCCGTCATGGGCCCAGTCTGTCGCATCCCCGGCGCGCGCCGTCGTCTGTGCACAGTTGATTGACGGGAGGCGCCACGCGCCGTTGAATGAGGCAAACGGAAGCAAACGAAGGGATCGGCATGAATCGGGGGACCCGGTGCCTGGCCGTCTGGGCGGGCGTCACCATGGTGGTGGCGCTCGGCCTGGCCCTGGTGTGGGCCGACGTGGTCGCCTCGTTCCACGGCTCCTGGGCCGGCCTCCCGTTCGACGTGGTGCTCGTGCGGGGGACCGCCGTGGTGGCGGCCCTCGCCGCAGCCTGGGTGTGGCTGGTGACCACCGCGACCGCGCTCGAGGTGGGGCTGGGTCGCACCGACGCCTCCCGGTCCGGCGGACCGGTGCGGCGGCTCGTGCTGGCCGCGTGCGGCGTCGCTCTCCTCGCCGGGGCGGTCACGGCACCAGCGGGTGCGACC